>CAXYYS010000003.1:0-81016 GCA_964293585.1 uncultured Acidaminococcales bacterium | reverse complement strand
AAGCTAACAAAGGAGTCTGGTCACCATGAGTGTCAGCCGCAACAAAAATACCAGCAGCCCTGAAAACACCAGCGCTGAAAACAAGGTCCGTTACGAAAAAATGTCCCAAACCGCGGGGCTCGCTCCGGGAACTCCTATTCCTGTAGCCATAGATGCTTCGGCTCCCTCCCAGTTTGTGGTAACTTTGCTGCAGGACGGTAAGATGCAAACCGCCACCCTGGCAGAGCTGGACGACGCGCATCTGACAGCGCCGGCCGGCAGCACACTCTGGCTGGATGTGCAGGGACCTGCCAGTCTCAAATCCATCCGTAAGATTTTTAATTGCTTAAACCTGCACCCTCTCTTTCGGGAAGACGTACTCAACGCCCATCAGCGCAGCAAGTTTGAGGTCTGGGAAGGGGCGCTGCTTTTAGTGACCAAACGGCTTTACTATAATTCCAGCCGCCGGGTGCGCCGGGAACAGGTCAGCTTCTTGGCCAAAGGCAATATCATCGTCAGCTTTCAACCGCCTACCAGCGACAGTTTTGCCGGGGTCAGGAAACGCCTGCCTCTTTTTAAAGACGATAAGACTGAGCCCAGTTATGTGCTCTACGCCCTTTTAGACAACCTGGTGGATAATTATTTTGCCGTTTTTGAACGGCTGGAAGCCAGCATCGAAGCTACGGAAAAACAGCTTCTGGCCAGTGACATGCCCCTGGAGCGCACCACGCTCAGCTATTTAAAACACGATGTCACTACCTGCCGGCACGTAATCTGGCCCTTAAAGAACATGCTGGTAAACATGTCCGACGACAAGGAAGACTTTTTCCCGTCCAAGCTTGACCCCTACCTGGCCGATCTTAAAGACCATATCTACCAGCTGTACGAAGCCTGTGACATCTGCAGCGACTACATGAGCAGCATCATCCAGCTCAACATGGATAACATTAACAACCGTACCAACGAGATCATGAAGGTTTTGGCGCTGATCAGTACCGTGTTCCTGCCCCTTACCTTTATAGCCGGAGTCTACGGCATGAACTTTGAATTCATGCCCGAGCTGAAATCCCAGTGGGGTTATCCCACGGTGCTGGCGGTAATGGTGATTATTGCAATCTTCCTGTACCGCAGCTTTAAGACCCGCAAGTGGATATAAGGCCCCGGCCGGAAATACTTAGCTCCGTATCTTACACAAATTAAAAGGGACTTGGTTGGCGTTCACACGCTAATCCAAGTCCCTTTTGTAGTTTCTGTTTTAAACTTTTTTACTAGCCGCACCCTGTCCTTTATCTTTCCAGATTACACCCGCCACCGTAGCGTACAACTTAGCCACGTCAATGGGTTTTGCCAGGTGGCCGTTCATGCCGCAGGTCAGCGCCGCGCTCACGTCTTCCGTAAATGCGTTGGCCGTCATGGCAAAGATCGGTATGGTTTTAGCATCCGGACGCGGCAGGGCGCGAATGGCTTTGGTAGCTCCGTAGCCATCCAGCAGCGGCATCTGGATATCCATCAGGATTAAATCATACGTGCCGGGAGCAGCTTTGTTAAACTTATCCACCGCTTCTTTGCCGTTCTCCGCCAGGTCGCAATCCAGTTTTACCATGCGCAGCAATTCCCTTGCCACTTCGCTGTTGATAGGATTATCTTCTGCCAAAAGCGCTCTGTGGCCCGAAAAATCATAGCTGGAAAAAGGAATAGCCCCTAAACCCATCTTGCCGCCCAGCATCTGCACCAGCAGATTAAAGATAGTCGACTGGAACAAAGGTTTGGACACGAACATATCCGCACCGGCGTTGGTGGCTTCGTCTTCCATCTCGCTGGTATCATATGCAGAAACGATGATGACCATCATACCCGCAGGCACAAGTTTACGCAGTTCCTTAGTAACATCCACTCCGTCCAGTCCCGGCATCTTCCAGTCCAGCAGGCACAGGTTATAGCCGTTGCCAGCAGCCTGGGCTGCACGTACTTTCTCCAGGGCATCCACCCCGGAAATAGCCAGATCGTATTTGACGCCGATCCGGTCCAGCAGCATACCGGTATACTCCCGGGCACTCTTTTCATCGTCCACCACCAGCATCCGCAGGTTCTTAAACTTGGACTTGTCCACGGGTTCACTGGCGCGTCCGGTAGTCTTAAAGGGCAGTTCTACGGTAAAGGTCGTACCCTTACCCTTCTCGCTTTCCACCGCAATATCGCCCCGCAACATGGTCACCAGATTCTTAGTGATGGAAAGTCCCAGACCGCTGCCGCCGTATTTTTTGGCCGTGACGGCGCTTTCCTGCTCAAAGGGTTTAAAGATACGTTTCAGCATCTCGGGAGTCATGCCTACACCTGTATCCGTAACTTTGAACTGCAAAAAGACCGTATCGTCCTCGCGGCGGTTTTCCTTAACCCGTACAGCAATGGAACCGCCCCGGTCTGTAAACTTAAAAGCATTAGAAACCAGGTTCATCAAAATCTGGTTCACCCGCAGGCTGTCGCCGATTAAAAGTTCGTTCTTCACGTCCACATCCATGATAAAACGAACGCCCTTCTGCTCGCACTGGGTATAATAAATGGTAGAAATAGCATTGAGGACTGCTTTTAAATCAAACTCCGACTTGGCGATTTTTAATTTATTATTGGCGATGGCAGACATATCCAGCACATCGTTGATAATGTTCAACAACACCTTCGCAGAAGCGTCAATCTTGTTCAGATAATCTTCCACTTTGAGTGGTTCAGCCACATGGTTCCTGGCAATAGCATTCAGCCCCACGATAGCGTTCATCGGCGTCCTGATCTCATGGCTCATGCGGCTTAAGAATTCGCTCTTGGCCTCGGTCGCCTTGTTGGCGGCCTCCAGGGCATCTTCCAGGGCTTTACGCTTGCGCATCTCTTCGTCTGCGTTTTCCACAAAGAACACAAAAGCCTGGTTGGCAGCATAATCCTCACTGCGGATAAAATGCAAAGTCAGCCAGTGGCCATCCTGCATAAGGACATTAGTACTAAAACCCTGGCTTACATCCAGGCGAGCCTTGATATTTTCTGCCGCCGTTGCTTGTAAAAATTCTGCTCTGGCTGCCGGCGCTAACCGTTCCGCTGCCATGTGCGCAAAAATTTCCTTTTGCGTCAGGTTTTGCTGCAGCAGCGGCTCATAGTATTGGTCTGCTTTCAGGACCTCAAACTCATCCTTATTGATGTGGCCTACGTACACCCCTTCAAAATAGAAGGCCATGGCCTGCAGGATACGCATATCCCGTGCGGACAGTTCGATGAGCGCATGTTTTTGCCGGTAGTAAATCCAGATTTCCAGGGCGGCCAGAGCCACAAAAATCGCGATAATCCACAAAAATCTCCGGGCAAAAATGGCCCAGAAAGGACTCAGCGCCACATAAATATTGCCTTCTTCATCCTTAGATGCATACGCAAAATAAGGCTGGCCGTCAATGCGGACAAACCTCAGGTCTTCCGTATGTTTTTGCAGGTCCAGCAGCACGCCGCTTAAGCTTTTGCTTAATGTCTCATCCGGTTCGTTCACATTATGGGCATAATAAGCTTTGTTCGTAGAACTTAAGATAAACCCGGATTTGTTAAACAACAACATGGAAGAACCTGCATGCTCCGTCTTGCGCTGCGACAGGATAGCATCCAGTTTCTTGATCTTCAGGTCCAGGTCAAAAGAAATCTCATCAGAATATTTTTGGGCGATGGTCATGATAACCACCTGGTCCGCCTTCAGCTTGCTGGCGCCCAAAAAAGAAAGGTAAGGCGCCACTACTATCGGCTGTCCGCCGGCCTTAGCCGCCTGCTGGTACCAGGGACGGGTATTGGGATCATACTTGGAATAATCACCGTAGTTCCAGCTGTGAGCATAACCGCCCTTATAAGTCATGGCAAAACCATCGTAGACATCCTTATCCACCGCTTCGCGGAAAATATCTTCATGGGCCTGCAGCCAGCGCTGCATCTCTTCAAAAGAAGGTTTGGTGGCGATCTTTTCCCGTACCGGCACGGTCAGCACCTTAAAGACAGAAAGATACCTTTCTGCCAGGTTATGATAATCCACGGCGGTAGCCTGGGTATATTTAGCCGCCTGGTTTTGCTCCACTACCAGGTTGGCAACAGCGATAGCTATGCATATACATAAAGTAAGTAATAATTCCACTACCAAAATTGCAATCGTCCTTGATTGCCGGTACGGTTTCATCTTATATCCTTCCCTAATATGTATTTGGCCATAAATATTGAGCCACTCTGGGCATATCCTAATCTCCCACACGCCCATTACTAGGTCGTATGTTCCCAAATCCATTGTACCATATTTAATATTAATTGTCATTTATAATGCCGTTGTCGCAAATTTCTGTACAATGCTTCCCCTTGACAAGCCCGCCAAAATAGCATATGGTTTGAGTAATTAAAGAAAGGCAGGGAAAATTGTGAGCGAGATCATGAGCATGGCGGACGCCTTAAAAGAAGCGCGTCGCTGCCTGAATTGTGCCAAACCCGGCTGCCGTACCGGCTGCCCTATTGAAAATAATATTCCCCAGTTTATCCGCGCCCTGCGCGATGGCAACCTGGGTACAGCGTATGAGATTATCAGTGAGCGCAGCAACCTCCCCGCCATCTGCGGCCGGGTCTGCCCCCATGAAAAGCAGTGCGAGTCCCATTGCGTGCTGGCGAGGAACAAGAATGGCATCAAAGTAGGCAGTCTGGAACGTTTTATCGCCGACTTTGCCCACATTAACGGTCTAAAACCCATCCCGCCCACTACCGGCGAGCGCGGCAAAGTAGCCGTCATCGGCAGCGGCCCTGCAGGACTTACCGTAGCCGGCGACTTAGCCAAGATGAATTTTGCCGTCACGGTCTTTGAAGGCATGTCTGAACCTGGCGGCGTGCTCATGTTCGGCATCCCTGAGTTCCGGCTCAGCAAAGTAGTGGTGCGCCGGGAGATTGACCAGCTGCGCCATATCGGCGTGGTCTTTAAGACCGGCGTGCTGGTAGGACCGGATATTACCGTGGACGAGATGTTTGCCCAGGGTTTTGACGCTATCTTTATGGGCACGGGTACAGCCCTGCCTAAAACTTTAGACCTGCCCGGCAAGGAACTGGCCGGAATCATCACCGCCACCTATTATTTACAAATGGTGGTACTGGTAGAAAACGGTAAGCTGGACGCTAAGGAAACCCTGCTCCACGATTCAGACCGGGTACTGGTCATCGGTGCCGGCAACGTAGCCATGGACGCGGCCCGTACCGCTATCCGCCGCGGCGCCAAATCTGTCACCGTGGTTTACCACAAGACAGCTAAAGAAGTTTCAGCTTTCCCCAACGAATTTATCGCCGCCCAGAAAGAAGGCGTGCAATTTGAATTTCTGCAAAGCCCCACGGCCTATACCCCGGCCGCGGATGGCAGCGTAGGCGGTCTGGATGTAGAAGAAATGACGCAGACGCCGGAAGGAAAATTCCAACCTACCGGCAGGCATAAGATTCTCTCCTGCGACCGCATCATCCTGGCCATTGGCCAGAAACCTGCCGCCCGCATCGTTTCCACCACTACCGGTATCCGGGTGGATGAACGCGGTTTTGTCATTACCAGGGAGCGTCCCTACGGCATGACTACCCGCGCCGGCGTCTTTAGCAGCGGCGACGTGGTCCACGGACCCGCTACCGTAGTACTGGCCATGCGCGAATCCAAAAAAGTAGCCGCCGGTATCGCTCAATATGTGGATGCCAAGCATTTACTAGCCGATTGCGAAGAATAAGTGCCTGACAAAAAAAGCCACTCCCCGAAGGGTGTGGCTTTTGTGATACAAAGGAGATTATTTATGTTTCTTCTTGTTAACGGCTTCCTTGAATGCTTTGCCAGCCTTGAATGCCGGAGCAGTAGAAGCAGCAATCTTAATGGTTGCGCCGGTTTGAGGATTCTTGCCAGTGCGAGCTTTACGAGCGCGAGCTTCGAAAGTACCAAAGCCGATCAATTGAACTTTGCCCTTCTTGGCAACTTCCTTAATGGTAGCTTCGGTCAGAGCCTTCAGAGCAGCCTCAACAGCTTTCTTGGTTAAACCGGATTCCTTAGCAGCAGCAGCAACTAATTGTTGTTTGTTCATGGGAACATCCTCCTTTAAAATTTTGCATCTCTGCGAATCCCGGATCCACGCGGTTAGTTAGTAACACGCACCACCCCGAGCCGCAAAAACAATGCTTTTCTTTAGGTACTAATGTTTATATACGCCATGAATGCGCTATTTCCTGCTATTTTTTTAAAAATTTTTTAACTTTTTTTAAAGTGCATACCACAAGGCCTATGGCCATAAGATGTCCCAGACCACAATTTTTTCGCAAAAACACCACAAGATTTTTCTCATAGTACGCCAAAGCAGACAGGAGGCAGGTCTCCACCCTGCCGTAAATTCAACTTTTGCATAAGCAAGCCCCGGACACGGATTTTTCTTTGTCCACCGGGTATGTTATAATAAGGTTAACTTAATAATGCGCTTCATCCAGAGCAGCGGAGGGACTGGCCCTATGAAACTGCAGCAACCCCTGTGACCCCTTGTCGCAGGAAGGTGCTAATTCCATCGGAAAGATTTCCGGCAGATGAAAAGGTCGGGGTCTTCCTGGCGTCATCTGCGGATGGCGCTTTTTTTATGGGCGCAGAACGCCCCAGGAGGAAACCTATGGCTAAGTTTGCAACTACCTTACCCCTTAACTTTCCGCCTACCGGCAGGCAAAATCCGGCTCCGGTAACCGCCGGCCCGCTCATCCTGCACATTCCCCACAGCAGTACCTGGATTCCGGCGCGTTACCGGCATATTTATCTGCAGCCGGACCGGCTGGACCAAGATGCAGCTCTGGCCGCCGACCTGTACACGGACCAGCTGTACCGTTACCCTGCCGCGACCCTGCGCTTTCCTGTCAGCCGTTTACTCTGCGACGTAGAACGTTTCCGAGATCCGGCGGCAGAAACTATGACCCGGTTAGGCATGTGGATCTGCTACACCCGCCGCATGGACGGCAGCGAGCTGGCCCGTTTTGATAACCGGCATGTACGGGAAATTTTACAAAAATACTACGACCGGCACCATGCGCTGTTCACCGCCGCCGTAGCTGCCAAACTGCAAACCTCGGGCCGCGCCCTCATCATTGACTGTCATTCCTTTCCGGCCCGGCTGCCCTATTATCCACCTGGCGACTGTCCCGACATCTGTCTGGGCCAGGATGCCTTTCACACCCCGCCTTCCCTGTTGCGTACCTGCTGCCGGTACCTGGAAACCCAGGGGTACACCGTCGCTGTAAATTTCCCCTTCAGCGGCAGCATCGTACCCTTAACCTATTACAGGCAGGACGGGCGGGTGCAGTCCATCATGCTGGAAGCCGCCCGTGACCTTTATGCCGATGGCAGCCACAAAAAAAGCCCCGGGTTCGCCAGACTTGCTACAGCGCTCCGGGGTCTTTTGGCACTACTCAGCCGGACAACATATCTTTGAATCCCGGCTGTCTTGTAACTTTACCTGTCATCTTTTCCTACCAGCTGCCGCACAAACGCCGCGGCCGGATGGTGCACGATCTCGTCTGGCGTACCGTACTGCAGCACCTGTCCCTGGTCCATGACCAGCACCCGGGTACCCAGCTTTAAAGCCTCGTGGATATCATGGGTCACAAACAGCACTGTGATTCCGGTCTGCTGGTAAATACGCCGCAGTTCCTCCTGCAACTGGCCCCGGGTCAAGGCATCCACGGCGCCAAAAGGTTCGTCCATAAGGAGGATATCCGGGCTGGCCGCCAGGGCACGGGCAATACCCACCCGTTGCTGCTGACCGCCGCTCAGTTCATCCGGGTAACGCTGGCGTATCTCCTCGTCCAGACCCACAATCTGCATCCATTTGCTCACAGCCCGCAAAGTCCGCTCGTGGTCAGCGCCGTTTAAAAGCGTGGGCACATACGCAATATTTTCTTCCACCGTCATGTGGGGAAAGAGCACGCTGCCCTGGATGGCATAACCAATATTACGGCGCAGGTTAATCAGGTCCAACTGCTTGATATCCTGTCCTTCCACCAGTACCCGTCCCGCTGTAGGCAGCACCAGTCCGTTCACCATCTTTAAGATGGTGGTCTTGCCGCAACCGGAAGAACCAATGACCGTGACAAACTCACCCTTGGCAATCTCCAGGTTAAAATCCGGGATAATTACCTTCTGGCCGTACGCCATCTGCACATGCTCATACGCAATCGCCGTGGTCATGGTTGCACCTCCCCCTTGAACAAGCCAGCCTGTCGTAAAAAGTCATGGGCTACCGCCTTCGGCTCCTTCTTGTTAGTTTCTACCTGATAGTTCATCTCCGCCATGGCGCTGTCCGTGATCTTATCGTCCAGTTTATGCAGGGCTGCCGCCAGCTTAGGCTGCTGCTGTAAGATTTCCCGGCGCACCACCGTCCCGCATTTATAAGATGGATAAAAATTCTTGTCGTCCACTAACACCACCGCGTCTGCCGCCGCCAGTTGCCCGTCCGTGGTAAAGATATTCATCACGTCAATTTTTTTCTCGTTCAAGGCCTGGTACTTCAGTCCGATATCCAGGTCCACCGTGCCCTTGAACTTTAAATTGTACGCATCGCATAAAGCCTGGTAACCATCCTTGCGCTCAAAGAAATCATACTCGGCGCCAAAGGTCAGCTGGGGCGCCACCTTGGCCAGATCCGAATAAGTTTTTAAGTTATAGCGCTGGGCGATATCTTTCTGCACCACCATGCCAAAAGTATTATTAAAGCCGTACATGCCTACCCATTCCAGGCCCAGCTTTTCCTTGTACTCGGCCTGCATCTGGTTAAACAGGCTCTCCGTATATAAACCTTTATTCTTTAAGACGGCGTTCCAGCCTGTACCCGTGTATTCCGGATATATGTCAAAGACACCCTTTTCCATACCGATCTCAATATTGGCCGTACCGCCGCCCACGCCCGGGGTTACCTGCACCGGCAGCCCGGTTTCCTGGATAATCAGGACCCGCAGCATCTCGCCCAGGATAAATTGTTCCGTCATGG
This sequence comes from uncultured Acidaminococcales bacterium, assembly GCA_964293585.1. Classification (GTDB taxonomy): domain Bacteria; phylum Bacillota; class Negativicutes; order Acidaminococcales; family Acidaminococcaceae; genus JAKVKY01. Next base: position 72,008 of record CAXYYS010000003.1, on the reverse strand, counting down.
GTTTCGTGGCCAGATGTAAAGTCACTGGTTTCGGCGTGCGCCAAAAATAACTGCCCCCGGCTCCCAAGAGTACCAAAGCTAAGATTACCGGCAGGGCATATCTGCACCAGCAAGGTTCGGGATTACCGCTGGTTGCGCCCGCTTTTCGTGGATGCCGGCCCACGCATCTTTCCGCCAGTCCCAGCAACACATCCACCACCAGGGCCAGCACCGCGATCAGCAAGCTGCCTGTCATGGTCAGCGCCGCATTATTGGTAGTGATGCCCCGGTAAATAGCAATGCCCAACCCGCCGGCGCCGATAAAGGACGCGATACCGGCCAGGGCGATGGTCATGGTCGCCATGCTGCGAATGCCGCTCATGATTACCGGCATGGCTAACGGCAGCTTAATCCGGCGCAGTACCTGCAGCCGGGTACTGCCCATCCCTACCGCCGCCTCCAGCAGCGCCGGCTCCACGTTACTGATACCCGTATGGGTGCTGCGTACCATAGGCAGCAACGCATAAATGGTCAGAGCGATAATGGCCGTAGCGTTGCCGATGCCGGAAAAAGGAATCAAAAAGCCCAGCATGGAAATGGAGGGAATAGTGTATAAAAAATTAATAACCGCCAGGGTCGGTTTGGCAGCGCGCTGATACTCACTGATGAGAATCCCGGCCAGACCGCCAAAGACAATGGCGATTGCAATAGCCACAAAGGAAATCTCCAGATGTTGCCAGAGCAGGTTCAGGAAAAATTCGTGCCGTTCGGCAAGTAAATCCAGGATAGACTGTAACATGGCGGCGCTCCTTGAGGGCTTTGCCCGACTGAGGGGTTAAGAAAATAACATTATGCAATTGATTTTTTATTATATCATACTTAAAATCTGCTGGCAAACCAAGGACAGTGGATTTTAAGCTCATCGTCTCTGGTTCTTGCTCTTGTTCTTTACAAGATAAATGTATATGCCGGGCATTTTTCCGGATACGGCAGTCTGGCCATCTAGCCGTGCCATCCTGCTGCGCCGCCTTTCTTTGTCTCAGAAGAATTTTCTACATTTTATTCTATTTCTTAATTTGCCTTTAATAATGCCACGGTATGATGAGAATAAATCAAGAACAAAGGTGGCCGTACAAAATGGAAATCAGAACAGCTAAAAAATAATCCTGGCTGAAAATAGCCTTTACTAAAAAAATAACGGGTACAGTTTTAACTGTGCCCGATGACATAAACGCATCCCAACTTTTCTTCTCCTTTGTGCAGGACGGTTACCGCTTCGGTGGTCCGTCCTGTTTTTTGTCCGTACTTTTACACGCTTACCCCTGGTAATCCTTGTCAAAATACCAGTGCAGGGCATAGGGTACCGTAACATTCAGGACGATGACCCGTACAATCTGATAAGTCAGGATCATGGACACGTCCTCGCCCATGCTCATACCCGCCAGGCACATCTCGGCAATGCCGCCCGGAGCCATGCCCAAAAAGGCGGCCACCAGGGAAAAATGATAATGCCCCGCCAAAAACTTAGCCACCGCCACGCTGACGCCGATCATGGCCGCCGTGCCGCCCAGGATGTAGGGCAAAAGTTCCCGGGTCTTCCATAAACGTTCCTTATCCAGCATGGCGCCCATGTAAAGGCCGATATTAATCTGGGCCAGATTCATAAGCAAGTCCGGTACAGTTTGCAAAGGTCCCGCCGCACAGGAAAAGATTGCCGCTCCCAGGATAGGTCCGATTAAATTGGCTGTCGGCACATGCAGCCGCACGGCTACCCAAACGCTGACCCCGCACACCGGCGCCAGCCACCACCAGCCCAACCCGCCTGTCTGAGCCGCTTGCGTCGCAGCCGGCGGCAAAACGGACGCGCCCAAAAGATGTACCACCAGGAAAGGTACGAATAAAACCACGCCCAGCAGCCTTAAAGTCTGTGAGACCATCACCACGTTGGCATCTGCGCGGGCATCTTCCTCACTCATAACCATCATCTGCATCAAGCCGCCTGGCAGGATACCCATGACGCAGCTAAGCAAATTAGCAAAAGTATGACGGTGAGTCCAGACGGCGATCACAAGCGAAAGGGCCAGCGAAATAAAGGTAGCGGCAAAAACCCCTGCCGTCTGGTCCAGCAAACGGTTCCAGGTATCCAGGGTAAAGTTGCGGCCGATACCGTATCCGGCCACGCACAACGCCAATTTTTGCCAGGAATGAGGCCAGTACAGATACCGGTCGCCAAAAGTCTTGGCCAGGATCATGGCCAGGATGCCGCCCAGCATATAGGGGATGGGGATACGGGCATGCTGTAACCCATAGCCCAGCAGTACCGATGCCGCCAGTAAGCCGCACCTTTTCCAAATGATTATCTTGTCCTGCACCCCTGTCACCTTCTACTTTATACCCGTAGCTTCGCAAACTATTTTTTACACGTAGCTTAGTGCATCTTTCTAATAGCCAAAATCTTTCAGGTCTTCCTGCAGATATTTTTGCGCCTGTTTCAAGTTTCCCGCCGCCAAAGCTGCTAACATCGGCTGATGGGATTTCATGTCCAGCGTTACCACGGCCGGGGTCCACTTGTCCCAGTAAAACTGGGCATAAGCCCGGCTCAGGATGCTCAGGGACCGTTTTAAGGCCCGGTAGGCGTAGGCGTTACCGGCGTACGCAATCAGCTGCAGATGAAAATCCTCATTGTGCTGCCAGTGAGTTCGAAAATCAGTGCTGTCCTCCTTGCGGCAGCAGAGCGCGTCCAGCTCCGCCAGCTTTTGCAGTTGTTCCGGTGTCAGCTTACCGCAGTATTCTGCCATGCAGCCGCATTCCAGGATGGCGCGGAAGCGCAAAATTTCCTGCACGTGCGTAGTAGTAAGCTTGATAACTTCGTAGCCCAGACGGGGAATATTTTTTAAGACGCCGTTGTTGCACAAAGAGATTAATGCCTCCCGGACCGGCGCCTTGCTCACGCTAAAACGTTCCACCAAGGCATTTTCGGTCAAGATTTCCCCGGGCTTGTACTGGTCCTGGAAAATACTTTCCAGGATTGCATCATAGATTGTGGTCTTTAAACTTTTCTTCGTCTCCATGCCTTCACTCTCCGTCTTAAAAATAGTTCTGCCGCCTCTCTTTTCCGCCCTTTGGAAAAGAGATTGACTATTAATAATATTACTGATATGATTACTAATATAGTTAGTAATCTTGTTTCTGGAATTATCATAAACAATCCCTGTGAATTTTGCAAGTCTTTTCCTTATTATTGGGAAAAGGAAAGGGGGGCTACACATGGAACAGACACTCTACCAAAACTATCTGCAGATCCTGAAAATGGAACTTGTTCCCGCCCTGGGCTGCACGGAGCCCATCGCCATTGCCTATGCCGCAGCCAAAGCGGCAACAGTGCTGGGTACAACACCGGAGTCCATCGAGGTACGGTGTTCCGGTAACATCATTAAGAACGTAAAGGGCGTCACCGTCCCCAACTCGGGCGGCCTGCGAGGTATTGCCGTGGCGGCAACCCTGGGCGCTATCGGCGGCGACGCTGCAGCGGAACTGGAAGTACTGGAACACGTGACGCCGGCACAGATTGAGCAAACCAAAAAACTGGGGGCGGCAGGCTTCTGCAGCTGCACCCTGGCGGGAGGCGTCGCCAATCTCTACATCGCTGCCAAAGTGAACGGCGGCGGACACTGGGCCGAAGTCACCATCATCAACCGCCACACCTATATTACCAGGATCGTAAAAGATGGCCAGGTTTTATTCAGCCGGGACGCGGTAGCCGACCCTAAGACCGAACCCCAGGTGGATAAGGAAAAGATGACCCTGGCAGGAATCCTGGAATTTACCAGGATCGTGAAAAGTGAGGATGTGGCCGAACTTATCCAAAGACAGATTGACTTGAACAGTAAGATTGCCGCAGAAGGTTTAGCCCATGCCTACGGAGCCCAGGTAGGCCAGACTTTGCTGCAGCTGTACGGCGATGACGTAAAAACCCGGGCCAGGGCCAAAGCTGCAGCCGGCAGCGACGCCCGCATGGGTGGCTGCTCGCTCCCCGTGGTCATCAATTCCGGCAGCGGTAACCAGGGCATGACCGTATCGCTCCCGGTCATCGAATACGCCAGCTACCTGCACGTTTCCCGGGATAAACTGTATCGGGCTTTAGTCCTCAGCAACCTTATCTCCATCCATCAGAAAAAATATATCGGCAGTTTATCAGCCTACTGCGGCGCCGTAACCGCTGCAGCCGGAGCCGGCGCTGCCATCACTTACCTGTGCGGCGGCGATGATAAGCAAATCGGTCTCACCATCGTCAACACCATCGCCAACGTGGGCGGGATCGTCTGCGACGGCGCTAAAGCTTCCTGCGCCGCCAAGATTGCTTCCGCGGTAGAAGCAGCCCTGCTGGCCAACGCCCTCAGTTTGCAGCACCGAGCTTTCCTCCCCGGCGAAGGCATCGTGCAGAAAGATGTGGAGACCACCATCAAGGGCATGGGTTACATCGGCCGGGTCGGCATGCAAAAAACCGATACGGAAATTTTAAAAATTATGATTGATGAAGTTAAATTATAAGTCTATAATAGGAATGTTAACATCAAAGGAGGATCAAGATGAGCAAACCTTTAATCGGTGTCTCCGGTTCGCACATCGTGGACGACCACGGTACTTTTGCCGGTTATCACCGTTCTTATGTGAATGACGACTATATCCGTTCTGTGATAGAGGCCGGCGGCGTACCGGTCATCCTGCCTTTTAGCAGTCAGGACAGCGTAGTCTGGGAAATGCTGAGCCATATGGACGGGCTCCTGTTGTCCGGCGGCCACGACCTGTACCCGCTGACTTACGGCGAGGAACCGTTGCAGGGTATCGGCGCCGTGTGGCCGGAGCGGGACCATTTCGATTTTCTGCTGACCCGGACAGCCGAAAAACTGGGGCTGCCTATTATGGCCATCTGCCGCGGGCACCAGGTAGTAAACGTTGTACACGGCGGTAGTTTATACCAGGATTTACGCTACGATAAGAACTGCTATATCAAGCATTCGCAAAACCAGGATCCGGCTACGGCCACCCATACGGTGGATATCGAAAAAGATTCCCGTTTTGCCAAAATTATTGGCGCTACCAGCCTGGTTACCAACAGCCATCACCACCAGACTATCAAGGCGGTAGGCAAAGGACTCAAGGTGACAGCACGGGCCAAAGACGGCACCATCGAAGCGCTGGAAGGTACGGGCCGGAATTATCTGCAGTGTTACCAGTTCCACCCCGAGATGATGTCCATCAACAACAAGCAAGCTCAACTTTTATTCCGGGATTTTGTGCAGACATGCGCTAGAAAGAGGTAAAACCATGGAAGGAAAATCTGCAAAATTTGGTTTCTGGAGCATCGTGCTCCTTGGCATTAACAGCATCGTGGGCACCGGTATCTTCCTGCTGCCTAACAAAGCCTACAGCCTGATTGGTTCCGCCAGCCTGGGCGTTTTACTTTTCGATGCGCTCCTGGCCGGAGCTATGGCCCTGTGCTTTGCCGAAGTGGCCGGTTTCTTTACCAGGAACGGCGGTCCCTACCTGTATGCCAAATATTCCTTAGGCGACTTTTTTGGTTACGAGGTCGGCGTCTTAAAATGGATCGTCATCCTGATTGCCTGGGCCACCATGGCCGTTGGTTTTGCCACGGCATTAGGCGCGGCCTTCCCGGCTTTAGGCGGCGAACATATGAAGAACGTTATCGCCACCATCGTCATCATCTTCTTAACCGTGCTCAACATTGCCGGCGTCAATGCCACCAAGATTCTGAGCAACATCATCACCGTTTCCAAGTTAGTACCGCTGGTCATCTTCATCGTCATCGGTATCTTCTATGTAAACGGTTCCCATTTTACACCCGTCTTCCCTAACGGCGAATACCAGAGCGGCAGTTTCGCCGCCGCCGCCATCCTTATGTTCTTTGCCTACACCGGTTACGGAGCCATCGCTGTCGCCGCCGAAGATATGGAAAACCCCAAGAAGAATCTGCCCCGGGCCATCATCGTCACCATGATTCTGGTCTCCGTGCTCTATATGCTGGTCCTGGGTATCAGCATCGGCATCCTGGGGCCCGAACTGGCTAACACCAAGGCTCCCATCCAGGAAGCTTTGGGCAAAGCTATCGGACCTATGGGTTCTTACTTCGTCCTGGCCGGCACGCTGCTGTCCATGGGCGGGATCAACATGGCGCAGGCTTTCTTTGCGCCCCGTGTCTGCACCTCTCTGGCCGAAGACGGCATGCTGCCCGCAGCTTTAGCTAAACGTACCTCCTGGAACACGCCCTACGTGGCCTCCATCGTTACCGCCGTGTTCAGCATCCTTCTGGCCTGGTCCGGCAGCTTTACTACCCTGGCCGCCATCAGCGCCGTATCCCGTTTCACCCAGTACCTGCCCACCTGCCTCTCGGTTATTATCTTCCGGAGAAAATGGGCGGATAAAGAACGTCCCTACAAGATTCCTTTCGGCTACACCATCCCTGTACTGGCCATCGTGGTCAGTCTGTGGATGCTGGCCCAGGCTTCCAGTAAGCAGTTAATCTGGGGCTTTGGCGGTATCCTGGTTGTGCTGCCCTTCTATTTCATCTATTTGAACAAGAAAAAGAAAGGCTTAATCAAGGAAGGCGACGTGCTGTAAGCTATCTGCCGTGCAGCAGCCAGCAGGAAAACTTGCAGCTGCTCCAGCATAATTAAACAGTTCTTAGAACAAAATCAGCGCCACAAAATGAGGCTCGGGAGTATCTCCCGGGCCTCGTATTATTTCCATTCCGGGCAAAACACTTCCCCCCGCAAATTGATTTTTACAACACCAGCTTTCCTGTTTATGTTATAATAATATTATTCAAATATATATTAAACATTAGTCACGGAGAGAAAACAACATGCATATCTTGAATACCCTTGCCCATCGTATCAAGCTCTGCTCAGAAGAAGTGGATAACCGCAACCGCAGCAACCTGGTCTTGTTTTCCCAGGGTTCTTTTTTACTTGCTATCCTTATCACTATCTTGAGTTTCATTTTACCCTATTATTATTCTTTGCTGGTACCGCACCTTGCTTTGTTCATATATACTTCCGTGCTGTTGGTGGTGGCCAAGCTTTGTCAAAAAAAGCAGTTTCAATACATCCGGGCCTTACAATATCTGGTCTTTGCTCCTCTGATGATAGGCGGCGTCTTAGTAGGCACCGCCCTTGATCCTACCCGGCCCGGAGTTACCATCATCCTCTTTCTCTGTATCCTGCCTATGTTCATAATTGATAACCCCTGGAAGGTTATCAGTTATCAATTAACTTTTGCCGCTCTTTTCGTGGCCTGTGCCTATCATTATAAACCTCAGGCGGTTTTCATGTCAGACATGTTGTATTTCCCGGTTTATCTGGCTTATATCCTCGGTGTTAATATTTACGCTCTCATGGAAAAGGTTACCGGGGTGGAAGATTATCTTTTAGTACGGAAGGCCGCCGAACGCGATGCCTTGACCGGGCTCTTTAATCGTACTTACGGCGAGACTAAAGTTAACCGGCTTTTACAGGAACAAACGCCTGAATTTTGACGCTCTCTATAAAATTAGCGATGCCGCCTTATACGAAGCCAAAAAAGACGGCAAGGGACAGATTGTAATAAAAAGAACCTAATGAAGGAGATTCTCTTTCCTGACAAGTGAGGCGCAACATGCGACAAGACTATTTTGGCATCAACATCATTAAATATTGCCGGGAACACGAACGTTACCTGGAAGAACAAGATACAGCTGGCGCCGATGTGCAAAAGCTGCTGGACTGGCATCTGCACAAACTGGCCTGGTTGCAGCACGAGCGTCTCATCCATCTTCTGGTAACCTTAATGACCGGGCTGGCTTTTTTAGCGGTACTGGCTTGGGGCTGCGTTAGCGGCTGGGACCGTAGCACGCTGCTTCTGGCGGCTATCTTCCTGGTCCTTTTGGCGGCCTACCTCTGGCACTATTTTCAGTTAGAAAATACCGTGCAGCACTGGTACCGCCTGGCAGACGCACTGCACGCACAACTAAATCAGGATACAAAACAGTAAAAAACACTGCTGTTTAGCAAATCCCAACCTCTGGAAGTTACCTTGCCAGAGGTTTTTTTACTGCGACGGAGTGCCAGTAATTATCACGGAATTAACAGCTGGACAAATTGTTTTTATCTAAATTAAAGTGTATAATATTTATTGTAATTTAGGTTCGATATTATTTACCGGAAGATAGCGTTATTACTACTTTAAGGACAGCACCCCACGAAAGAGACACCATCATGAACAAGAAAACCGAGCAGAACCTACCCACAGTTTCACAAGACGCTCAGCCTCACATCCAGGACTTTTGCGACATGCAATTATTTGAACGCATGCTGGAAGATTGGAGCATAAGTACCGGACTGGCAGCTGTAGCCATAGGCAGCGACGGATGTTATGTCAGTAAATATCATAACTTTACGGACTTCTGTCAGAAGCTGACACGAAAAACACCGGAGGGTTTACGTCGTTGTACCAAATGTGACCAGGAAGGCCGGGGTACCTACCTTTGCCATGCCGGGCTGGTAGATTTTGCCTCTGCCATCACCCTGGAAGACGGAACGGTCTTAGGTAACATGCTGGGCGGTCAGGTGCTGCCGCAGCAGCCTGATGAAGCAAAATACCGGGCAACCGCCCAAGAATTGGGCATCGATCCTGAAACGTATATTAAGGCGCTGCGGAAAGTTAATGTCCGTACCCCGAAAGAAATCAAGGCGGCGGCCAGACTGCTTAGCGATATGGTAAATATGTTTGTCCGCACCAGCTGGAACTCCCGTCAGGATGCTAAAACGCTTTTGGAGCGGACACATATTATTTCCTCTTTAAGCAAGATTTACTTCTGCAACTATTATATTGATTTGCGGTCAGATTCCTATCTGGAAATTGATGCCACCCCCAATATCCACCAACTGGCCGGCAAAAGCGGCAAGATGTCAGCAACATTTGTCAAAGCCTGTCACAAGTTTGTACAAGACGCTTATCAAAAAGATTTTCTGGCCTTTACGGACAGGAAGACGCTCAACCAAAGACTGGGAACTAAAACCAGCATGGTCTTCGAGTTCATCAACCATCTGCATAAATGGTGCCGGTCCATGTTTATTGCCGTTAGCCGTGACAATGCCGGCAAAGTCACCCACGTCTTGTTCGCCATCCAGGATATTCAGGAAGAAAAAGAAAGGGAACTCCGGATCCAGGAAGCTTTACAAAAGTCGGCTGATGCAGCTAACAGGGCCAGTAAGGTAAAGTCTGATTTCCTGGCCCGCATGAGCCATGATATGCGTACGCCTCTGAACGGAATTATCGGCATGACTCATCTATCCCTGGGCGAGACTGATATGCAACGGATAAAACATTATTTGTCAGAGATTGATGTTTCCTCCAATTTCTTACTGGGTTTAATTAACGATGTGCTGGACATGAGCAAGATTGAAAGCAAAGAACTGCAGCTGCATCCGGTACCTTTTAAGAGAGAGGAATTCTTATCTTACATTGATGCTGTCATAAAACCTATTTGCGAAGAAAAGTCTCAGCGATTAATCGTGGATGTGGACCTGCCGCCTGATTACGTCCTGATCGTGGATAAACAGCGTCTATGCCAGATAGCTTTTAATTTACTAAGCAATGCGTCTAAATATTCACCGGAAGGCGGAACCATCAACTTCCTCATGCAGGGAAAGTTACTACAGGGCCAAAATAAAATCGCCTTACATACCATCATAAAGGACAATGGTATCGGCATCAGCAAAGAGTTTCAAAAGATCATGTTTGATCCTTTTACGCAAGAGAATCGCGTAGATAATTATGAAAAACGCGGTAGTGGTTTAGGTTTGGCTATCACCAAAAAGTTAATGGACCTGATGGGCGGTACCATCCGTGTAAAAAGCGAGATGGGCAAGGGAACTACTTTTATCCTGGACTTTACCCTGGCCTTTACTTCCCTGGCCAAACTGCAAAAGAAGCAGCAGTCCCTGGTAGAAACAGCCTATCAAGATGAACTGTTCCTGGATAAGCACATCTTATTATGTGAAGATCATCCGTTAAACCAGGAAATAGTACAGCTCCTGCTGACAAAAAAAGGTATGATCGTAGAAATTGCCGCTGACGGTAAGCTGGGTTTAGATAAGTTTACCCATTCCAGCATAAATTATTACGACGCTATCCTGATGGATGTGCGCATGCCCATCCTGGATGGTTACGAGACCACAAAAGCCATCCGTACATCAGCCAGGAAAGATGCCGGAACCGTTCCAATTATCGCTCTTTCTGCCAACGTTTTTACTGATGATGTAGATAAAGGCCTGAAAGTAGGTATGAATGATTATCTGAGCAAGCCCGTCGAACCGCAAAAATTATATCGCACCCTTGGTAAATATTTCAACGAGTCTAAGTAACAATATTCACAGTCTACATCTTTTAAACGCCAAATAATAAACGAGGTTTAGGATTAGTTCCTAAACCTCGTTTGCTTTTAAAGTGGCGGCGTAACAGAGACTAAACACCGGCAAACTTTAACACTCCTAACCATTCTAGTAAAATCACCAAAGCATTAACCATGAGGTGTATCCCAGTGAGCGTTGCTATTAGTTATTTTATGTGTTTTGCTAAAGTTGCAAAAAGTATTTCCGGTTCCACCGGTTTGGCAATGTGATCATTCATGCCTGCTGCCAGGCATTTTTTGATATCATCTTCAAAAGCATCGGCCGTCATGGCAAGGATGGGAATAGTCTTACTATCTGCCTTCCCCAGGTTGCGTATCTCTTTCGTGGCTGCCAAACCATCCAGGACCGGCATCCGCACATCCATAAGAACAGCGCTAAATGTGCCTTCCGGACTACCGGCAAAAAGATCTACGCCCACACGGCCGTTTTCCGCATTGGTGACCTCCATGCCCTTGGACTTTAATAAGACATTGGCAATTTCCCTGTTCAAGGCATTGTCCTCGCACAGCAAAATCTTGCGCCCGGCCAAACTGTTAAGATCCACCGGTACTGTCACAGCGCCGGCAGGCGCAAGCAGTTCCTGGTCTGCCCTTTGTAACCTTAACCACACGGTGAAGGTACTACCCTGATCCTTAACACTGGCTACTGTAATCTTACCACCCAGCAGTTCCACCATCTGTTTGACGATGGACAATCCCAAACCGGTACCCTGGTTCTCATACCCGGGCCGTTTTTCCTGGGCAAAGGGCTCAAAAATTTTCTTCTGGAATTCCGGGGAGATGCCGATGCCGTCATCCTGTACGGCAATGACGCTGTCAATACCGCCGTCAGCCGCCTGCTCATTGCGGAAGCAGACTGTGACATGACCTCCCCGAGGCGTATATTTAATGGCATTAGTTAAAAGATTAAGCAAAATCTTTTGCAGGATCAACTTATCCGCTAAAACACAACGCTCTAAGACGCCGTCAGCATCTATCTTAAAAGTAATCTGTTTATCCTTAGCCAGAGACTGAACCGCTCCCAGGACCGGCTTTAAAAAGTTTTCTTCGTCAAAGCATGTCGGCGCCAGCTTAATTTCCAGCTTATCGCTTTTTAGCTTGGACATGGTCAGGGTATCATTCACCAAATCCAGCAGTAAATTACCGGAAGTGTATATTTTTTGCAGATAATCCTGTATTACTTCCAGCCGGGTTTCCTTTTTAGCCAGGTTCGAAAATCCCAGGATAGCATTTAGCGGCGTACGCATGTCGTGACTAATATTAGCAAAGAACTGGTTATGTTCCTCCGCATTCTTTTGCATAGCTTCCACTTTAATTTTTTGTTTCTCTGTTTCTGCCTGAGCAGCCAGCACCATGGTTCTTTCCTGCTGCCGGCGCTTAAGCATGAGCAGCAGCCAGGCTAACACAGCCACCAGCACCGACAAGATGCCTATACTTACCACCATGGCAGTAGGCGAAAGCCTGGACACAAAGACCCGCCAGGAGTTTTCCGGCTGTATCGCTCCTGCCACAATACTGCTCATAGAGTTATTGGTCACCATGATACCCTTGTTTAAGATAGAGAATAAACTCTTGTTACCCGGTTTCAGGGCCATGCAGGCCTCCATGTTTAGGCTGGGCAAGGGTCTTACCGTATATCTGGCAGAAGAGGTCTGATTCAGCAGCCAGCTAGCCACCGGTAGGCTGAAGACAGCTGCTTCAATGTCTCCGTTATCCAAAGCAGCTAAACAAGTTCTGGCATTCTTATAAAATTTTACGTCAGCTTTGTCCAGCTCCAGACCGCGCTCCCTGGTATTGGGATTCACAGACAGGTCCAATAAGCCCACGGTACGCGGCTGAGTGATGTTGGCTTCCGCCCTGGTAAGGATAACATTACCTGCATCTATGTATTTATTGGTCAGCACCAGGTTGGCCTCGTTGGCATTAACCAACCCCCCCGAGTAAGCACTGAACAAATCAACCTCTCCAGTGCTTACAGCCTTTACAGCAGCTGCATAAGTAGCATAAGTTACAAACTGGAACTTAAGTCCGGTTTTCTCTCCCAAAAGCTTAAAATATTCCGGGATAATACCACGACGGACACCCTCCCCTTTTTGGGAAAAATACGGGGCATTATCGGCAACCGCTGCTACTTTTAACACCGGATGGCCCGCCAGATACTGTTTCTCCGAGACAGTATAAGCCGGCGCCTGATAGCTAAACTGTTCGTCATACTTTTTCTTTAAGTTAGAAAGATAGTACGGGTCCTCAGCCAGCAGTTGGGACATAGCACTGTCGAAACGGTTCTTAAGACGCACATCGTCTTTACGGAACACAAAATAATAATCCTGCGGCAGGAAGTTCATGATGGGTCTGAACCTGGCCTTGCCTTCCTTTTCGAACAAGGCGGTATAGACCTCACCATCTATTTCCCCTGACTCTAAGGCATTGGACAAGGCCTCAATATTGGGATATTCTACTATGGTAGGCGTCAGGCCCCGGTCCTTACACCATTTTCTAAATATGTTGTTGATGAAATAGGATGCAACGACACCGATCTTCATCCGGGAAATCTGATTCACGTCGCCATATTCCCACCGGTCATCCTTGGCACGTACAGCCATGGTGCTGCTGGCCGTACCCTGCACCGTATCGGCAAACAGATACTGCTGCGCCCGCTCCGGTGTCTTACCCACATCGGCCACAATATCATAAGTACCTTTATTCAGGCTTCCCAGAAAATCAGCATCAGTGGCTGAATCTATAAAAATGACCTTAAACCCGGCGCGCTGAGCCACACTAAGCATACACTCAATATCCATGCCCCGCCATACGCCGTGTTCATCCTGGTAGGCATAGTTAGAGTTATTTAAAACAGCAACCTTTATTTCTTCTTGTTCCTTATTGACCGCTTGGACCGGTGTGGTAACAAAGCTGCTGCCAAGCAGGCAAATAAGCAGGATGGTAACAAAAAATATTTTACGCATTTATGTTGCCCCTCCACCAAGATAACTATTCTAGTTTTATTATACAATAAAATTGGAAAACTACAAAATTAAGACTGATAAAATTCCAGGATGCCTGCCAAAAACTCTTCGTCCGTTTCGAAGCCAACCTTTTTGTCAAAAACATGTGTCTGACCATACTCTGTCAAAACTGCATTGGCCTCCGTCACATACTTGTGTGTATAAGCCCTGGCTGCATCCGTATAAAAGATAAAGAGATGTCCCCGGTCCTCGTACAACTTAAAGTGAAAACGTGGATCTGCCTGATAGCGCGCATAATATTGATCATAGCCTTGAGCGAGGGGCACATTGGCATCATCACGGCTGTGAATAATCAGGACATTTGCCTGAGAAGCAGCGAAACCTTCCAGCGCCGTCACATCAGCGTAAGGACCGAACTTGAATTTTTCTATCAGTCCCATATAAGACACGAATAAAGAAAATATTCCACCCGCTATGTCACTGAAAGCATGACGCAAAAGCAGGGAAGGCTGGTTAAAGCCGGATACCGCCGCTACCGCCTTGACCTCCGGATGCAGCTTGAGCACCGCGCAGACGCAGTAGGCGCCCCAACTGTGTCCCAGTAAAGTTATAGGATAGCGTCCTAGCTCGGGGTCGTTATGTGCGTAATCAATAACCCTGCCCAGGTCAAGAACTCCCTGTTCCAGGCCGACGCAGTTTTGGCCTTCGCTGTTATCTGTACCGGTAGCATCATAGGTTAAAAACAAAATACCGTGTGCAGTAAAATAAGCCGCCAGCGCCATATAGTAGCAGTGTCCACCCAGTCCCAGTCCCTGAGAAAAAATAACTACACCCTGGGGCTGCAAGCCTGCTCTGGTATACTTGTAGCCAGCCAGTTTCTGTCCTTGATCAGAACTGAAGGTAAATCTGTCTACCTGCAGGCCGGGGAATTCTTCTATTGTCCTAAGCAGCGGCTCCCGTCCCTGTTCCCTGGCAAAAAACAACTTATAACCAGTCACCGCCAGTCCCATTGGGATCACGAATCCCAGGAGCAACAAGGCCAGGCTCAGCGATAAAAGCAGCAAAGTAGTTACCTCCTCTTAGGGGTCGTTCTTTATTTCAGTGTATGCACTGTTATAATTATATAATACTATAAATTCCTGGGGAAAAAAATATAGGATTGATAAAACTATAGAACCGATGAGGAAGAAAAATCTTTACTCTGGTAGCTTCATAAAAATATGCAACAAAGCAAAGCTTTTAAGTCGCAAAAAACACCGGCTCCAAAATGGTAATTCAAACCATTCTGAAGACGGTGTTTTTGTCTATTGATCTTCTGTATTTTATACATGCATCTCAATATTTGAGCGTGCGGTATTCAATTTTTATGATAAGCTGGAATCCATTTCTGCGCTTTAACACATGCCAGTGGATCTGTGATTTGTACTCGGTTTAAGCCCTCTGCTACAGCTTCGCCGGCAACAGCGGCAGCAACAGTTTCAGAGAATTCCGTCAACCTGGAAACAGGGGGAAGGACAGCGGCACCAGAGACATCAGCATCCACAATGCCGCCAATGGAATGTGCGGCCACAGAAATCATGCGGTCGGTCAGTAATTTAGACCTTGATGCTGTAACGCCAAGTCCGATGCCGGGGTAAATAAGCGCATTGTTGGCCTGACCAATTTCATAGGTAGTCCCGTTGTATTTTACCGGTGCGGAGGGAATTCCTGTAGCTACCAGGGCGCGGCCGTCTGTCCAGTTAATAAGGTCTTCAGCCTTTGCCTCTGCAAGCTCAGTAGGATTGCTTAACGGGAAAATAATCGGGCGCTTGGTATGTGATGCCATTTCGGTTACAATCGCCTTCGTAAAGGTTCCACCTTGTGTCGAAGTACCGACTAAAATTGTAGGATGAATTGCTTTTACGGCCGCTTCCAAGGTTATAAGTTCTTTAGCATTTGCAAATTCATTTCTCTTTCTTGCAAAAGGTCTTTGCTCAGGAGTCAAATTATCCATGTCATCGAACAGCAATCCCTGCTTGTCCACCAGATAAAACCGCTTTTGGGCTTCGTTGGCAGGTAAACCCTGATCAAGCATTTCCTGGTAGATTCTTTTCACAATACCACAGCCGGCTGTACCAGCGCCAAAGCACATATATCTTTGTTCGCTAAGCTTTTCATGAGAAATATTCAAGCTACCTAGAATTCCCGCAAGAGTTATAATACCGGTACCTTCAATATCATCATTAAAAACAGGATACTTATGGACATATTTATGCAAAAGGTTAGCAGCATTGTCCCTGCCAAAATCCTCAAAGTGCAGATATAGATGCGGAAAGAGTCTTTCAACCAGTTCTACGAACTGATCAATAAAGTTATAGTAAACACTTCCTTTAATCCTGCTGTGATGCAGCCCAAGATAAAGCGGGTTATCGAGCAGGCTTTGTCTTGCGGTACCGGAATCAATAACCACAGGGAGTACTTTGGCCGGGTCAATTCCCGCAGCTGCAGTATAGACCATCAGCTTACCGGTAGCAATACTGACACCATTAGTTCCCCAGTCACCAATTCCCAGAATTGCTTCCGCATCAGTGACGACAATCAGTTCAATATTTCTGTTTTCAGCGGCATTAAAGATGGTCTTTTCCATCTGCTCCGGATGATTAACTGTCAGATAGGCAGCGTTTTGCGGTGTGATAAAAAATTCGTTGTAATGGCGAATGCTCTCTGCAATACCTGGGTCATAAACAATCGGCATAAATTCCTTGACATGTTGAGAGAATAAATAGAAAAACAGCGTACGGTTACGACTGAAAATATTCATCAAATAATGACGTTTCTCACTTACGTCAGGTTTCTTCTCAACATTTTCATACGCCTGTTGCGCCTGCAAATCCAGCGTCTGTACCGTAGGAGGAAGAATGCCTATCAAATCATATTTTTCCCGTTCTTCCTCGGTAAAGGCAGTACCTTTATTCAAAAACGGATCATTCAACAGTTCATAACCTTTTTTCATAATGTTTTTCCTTCCTTCTGCATTTCCAATAGTTGCTTTATGTTGACTACCTAGATTACTAATGTAAATATAGGTTAAAATATTATTTTTGTGAAATACATAGTTGTTTACCACCCAAACTTTTTGTTATAATAAGCACAGAAAAAATCTCTTGTTGGTAGTTCAAATAATGACTAGAAGAAGGTAGGAACATGACGATAACGCAGGTGGAATATTTTATTGCCGTATGTAAACACCAAAATTTCTCCAAAGCAGCGGCAGAATTGCATATTTCTCAACCCGGCATCTCAAAATCTATGCGGGAACTGGAAGAAGAATGTGGTGTAGCCCTGTTTGAGCGCAATTACAACAATATAGTTATTACCAAAGAAGGGGAAATTTTGCTGGAAAGCGCTCAAAAGTTTATGGAACATTTCAATGAGCTTGATACGACTGTCCATTCTCTTGCCTGTAGCAAATCCATTTTGAAGATTGGCGTTGTCCCAATGTGCGGTAACACTGTATTTCCGCGCCTGCATAGGGATTTTCTGAAAGCATTTCCTGATATCGAAATCCAGATTACCGAAGAGACAGCATCTGTCCTGTATAATCTGCTAGACCACCACGAGATTGACTTTGCCTTATGTGTTACCAACCATCTTCCCGAAGAACATTACAAATACTATATTCTGAAAGAGAGCCATCTGGAGCTTTTTGTCCCTAAGGACAGTCCTCTGGCCGCAAGAAAAACGCTTGACCTCTGCGAATTGGCACAGGTGCCGCTGGTTCTCTTCTCGGATCATTTTGGTCAGACTAAATATATCAGACGTATGTTCAATCTTAACGGCATCCGTCCCTTTGTACTTCACCAGACCAACCAGGTATTTACTATCCTGGAATATATTCGCTCGCATGTTGCGGCCGGCTTTCTTTCGGAAGAATTTGCCGCCGAGGAGACAGATATTGTTCCAATCCGTATCAATCAGTTTCCGGCAGCATATATCAATCTTGTCTGGGCACGGGATAAATCCCGCTATCCTTCCATGCAAAAATTTATTCAGTTTGTAAAATCTAAATATCCAGATGATTAGATGGTCTTCTTCACTTTTCTTTACCGTATGCACTCCCCCGCAATATAATAGCTTAAAATAAAAAACGGACCCGGCGGTAGGAAAGCGAATTATGAGCTGCCAGACCCGTGGAGAAGCAATATGAAATTGGAGAATTTAGCTATAATACTTTTATTCAGCAAGAAATTTTTTCAGCAACTTATAAAGATCATCATTAATCACCATATTTTTCCAGACCCGCAAGCACTGTCTGATTTTTCCCCTCGTTATTGCAGACAGGCATTATTTCAAGTATAATTAAAAAAATTGCCGGGATACGTTTTACCTTTTAATCAATATCAAGGCGCAACTCTGCCTTGAGGAAATGGTGGGTTTAGTATTATGAATTTTGGATTAGCGAAACTACAAACGCTGGGCAGAGCGTTAATGCTGCCTATCGCCGTTCTGCCTGCAGCGGCCTTATTGCTCAGATTAGGCGCGCCGGATGTTTTCAATATTCCATTTATCACTAAGGCCGGTGGCGCTGTTTTCGATAATCTGGCCCTGATTTTTGCCATCGGCATCGGCTGCGGCATTGCTAAAGATAATAACGGCGCCGCAGGCTTGTCCGGTGCAATCGGCTACCTGGTCATGACTGCCGGCATGAAAGCCATCGATCCTAAGCTGAACATGAGCGTGTTAGCCGGAATCATCTGCGGAGTCACGGCCGGCGTAGCGTATAACCGGTTCCACTCCGTCCAACTGCCGCAATTTTTGGGTTTCTTTGCCGGTCGCCGGTTTGTACCCATTGTCACCGCGCTTATCGCGATTATACTGGCCGGTATCTTTAGCCTGATCTGGGGGCCTTGTCAGACAATCATCCAGGCCGCAGGAAGCTGGATTATCGGCGCCGGTGCTCTGGGTGTTTTCCTTTACGGTATCTTGAATCGATTGCTCATCCCTTTAGGATTGCACCATATCCTGAACAGTTTCATCTGGTTCGTATTTGGCGAATATACTACAACCACCGGCAAGATTGTCACCGGCGATCTCAACCGTTTTTTTGCCGGAGACCCTACCGCCGGCATCTTTATGGCTGGTTTCTATTTGATGATGATGTTCGGTCTGCCTGCCGCGGTCTTGGCTATGTACCGCTGCGCCAGACCGGAAAATCGTAAAGCCATAGCCGGTATGCTGGCCTCTGTGGCTTTTACGTCCTTCCTGACCGGCATTACGGAACCACTAGAATTCATGTTCATGTTCCTGTCACCTTTTCTCTACGGGCTTCATGCCTTCTTGACAGGTTGTGCCATGGCTGCTGCCTACGAACTGGGTATCCTGCACGGTTTTGGTTTTTCTGCCGGTTTTATTGATTACGTGCTGAACTGGGGACTTGCCACAAAACCAATCTTAATCATACCTGTCGGCCTGATTTTTGCCGCCAGCTATTACTTCCTGTTTACTTGGGCCATTCGCCACTTCAACCTGAGCACTCCAGGGCGTATCAGCCTGGCTGACACCGGTGCTGCCCCAGTACAAGGTAACACTACAGCATGGGCTGTTTCTGTATTAGCAGCCCTGGGTGGTAAACAAAACCTGAAGCATGTCAGTGCCTGTATCACACGCTTACGTCTGGAGACTGTTGACAACAACCAGATTGATGAAGCTGCACTCAAGCGACTAGGGGCCAGAGGTATCATCAAGAAGAAAGGCATAGCCCAGGTAGTTATCGGTGCCAAAGCAGAAGCCTTAGCCGATGCCATCAATACGCTTATGCAAAAATAAACACAATACCTTATGACAGATATTGTACAAAAAAACGAGGCTTAGGATTTTTCCTAAACCTCGTTATGCTTCTAAATTGGCGGAGTGGCAGAGATTTGAACTCTGGCGGGCTTTAACACCCCTAACGATTTAGCAAACCGTCCCCTTCAGCCACTTGGGTACCACTCCGTTAGACTTACTCAGTTATTATAGCTTATTTTATTTATCTTGGCAAGGGGTTTTGTATTTTTCCCAACAGAAAGCCTTTATTATCCGCATCCAGCACCAAATCACCCTTAACTTTTGTACTAATTTCCGGTGTGTTGCACAGCTAAAAATATTAGCTCAGAACTATACATAAAAATTAACTATGCCGGTGAGCAAAAATCTCCTCCATCCTTTTTTGCAGTCTGGTATGTGCCTCTTCCGTGAGTCCATAAGCTTTGGCTGCCCATTTTTGAGAAAGTGTTGTTAAATCTTCAGGCGCAGCTCCGTCCGCTAGTCCCTGTACTTCATTTAACACTTCATTTTCTGTCGGATGCAGCAGGTCTTGTACGATATGTGCCATTCTCCCATGAGAACCGATTAGAAGCAAATTCGTGGCAATAGCCGTATTTGTCAGTGCCGTACCGGCGTAATGCTCTTCTACCTTAGTTTGTAATGGAAAGAAAGGAACGAAAATGCCGGTACAGGGTGTTCCTATGCTGCAAAGCATCATGGCAGGTTTTTGTTCTTGTGCTATCAACACAGCTGCAGACGTTGTTGCATTAGTTTGTATGCCATGAGCACAGATACTCTGCACATATAATGGTACAGTTTGGGTATCTGCCTGAGGCTTGGTATACACTGCTTCCCTCGCGTATGTAGCTCCATATTCAGAAGCATAAAAAGGTACTTGTTTTAGATCTACAATTTTACCGCTAGGTAATTGATAGGTATCATAATGATCTCGTAAGAAACCTGTCATATCTCCAACCGACACATAATTCTTCTTGTGCAGGGCTGCTTTAAGCAGCTCCTCGGCGCGAGCATGACGTTTATTGCTTTCATACAAGGTAGCTGAAGCAACCCGCTGCTTAAGTGGTTCTTCTTTTAAGGCGTTGAGCTTGTTGCCGCCATAAGCTAACCTAAAGTTTATGCGTCCATTAGGTTTAACATCTTGTACCCAGCCCATTTTTTGTGCAAAAGTAACCATATCTGCCGAACATAAATCATAATCATCCGTCAGCTCATACTGATTAGCTCTGGCAAGTACTGTATCTGCATAATGTTTAGCCGCCCAGCGCTTCCCTGTTGTTTCTATAACCCAGATTCCCTCAGCATCGCCAATTTCATAAGTTTCACCGTGATAACCCTGCCCATAAGTCTCCGTCATCTTTATGGCAATCTCCAGTCCTTCTTTGGCTGTGGAGGCACGCTCCAGGATTAAACGTACTAAGTCATTATCCGAAAGGCCCTGCTCATAAGTCAGCTCATCCCGGCTATTGGAATCGTTGCTTGCTACCACTACCTTCTTTTCATTAATGCCAAATGCTACACCAAAGGCCCCTGCCGAACCGGATCCGGTAAAACCGTAGGTTTCCTCTACTTGAGGAATACTAATAGTAACAGTATTCACACTGGTACCGGCAGCATACTTCTTATGCGGCTGTACCATGACAGTAGAAGGCGTCATATAGGACTGGTCCCTATTCTTGGCTAAGATAAGACCGCCTCCCTGAGCTGCCTTACCATGCGCCATTAAAGTAGTACAGTTACCAAAACTTTGTTCCAGACACGGTTGCTCTATACGCGCAGCACCAGTCGTAACCGGTATTGCCAACAATGCTCCTGCCAGTAAGATTCTCAAATATTTTATTTTTGTCATAATAATATCACCTACCTTAAAACTCCAGCTTCCTCGTTGGCGCCCTGCCGATATCTATCCGGAGGCATCATAGGTGCATCCAATACAGCCTGAGTCTCAGCAGAGATAGCACCTGTAGCTTTATATTCGGCTCCGGCTTTAGTAGCCATACTCAAATACATATCTACCATTTTTCTCCGCGGCACATCACCTAAGAGCGGCGCCTCCCGGCAAAGAATCATCGGTATGTTGCCAAAGGCCCTTTGGAACATAAAGATCAAACCATCAAAATTTCCCGCCCGATCAGGGAACCCACAGCCGGAAATCAAGATATGCTTGGTTTTGAGTTCAAATTTACTTATATGACCGGTCCTGCCATTTTCATCTACATACATAGCCAACGTTTCCAACGGCAGTAATCTATCCATGAAAGCTTTACAATTAGACGGCAGGGAGAAGAAATATAGCGGCGTGGACCAGATGATCAAATCTGCAGCTTTAAATTTTTCCAACATAGCCGCCATGTCATCCTTTTGTACACACACACCTCTTGACTTCTGCCAACACGCCAGACAGCCCAGACAAGGTTTAACATTGATCCTGGAAGTATTGATGATTTCTGCCGTTTCTCCCATACCCTGCAAAAACGCTTTTGTCACCTTTATCGTGTCACTATTTTCACCTTTGGGAGAACCATTAATTACTAAAATTTTCATTTTAATTCCTCCCTTTCTTTCGACCACTGGGCATCGTCTTCTTCATTAATAGGAATTACCACCGTGTTAAATCCCAAGGCAAAGCGATGTTGTGTGCCAGGAAGTTGTCCGGAGGCATCAAAAGCTTCGCCGCCATAACGCATTTTAATGGTCTTAACCTTATCAATTTCTGCAATCCTGATATCAAAGGAGTCGTCACTGGTAACCACGCCCATATGATTGATTATATTCTTGGCCACTGCCTCTGTCCGAGAACTGATAGTTTGAGAAACACGGCTCTTCAGGTTGGACATGAACAATTCCAAAGAATGTTTGGTATAACGTACCGAGACATCCGCATAGAGCGTAATCTGATCAAAATCAGATGGCAGCATAAACATATTGTTGATAACAAAAGGATTTTTATGCGTCTGAACAAAGACAATCAGCGGAACAGATAATATAGCCAACCAGTCTGCCAAAACTTGTGCTACCCATACGCCGTTTAAGCCCATCTGACCACTAAGCAAATACAACAGAGGAACAAAGAAAAGTATTTGGCGACTGATTACAATATAATTAGCCATTTTAGTATGTTTTGTACTTTGGTAAACATATAAAAAGATATAATGCAATTCCATGCTGATAAAATAACCAGCTAAAGCTCTGATAGCTGCAACACCGGCACTGATGGCCGCCGGATCTTTTAACCCAAAAACGCCGGGTACACTAGGCGCCAGGACAAAAATCAGTACTGCACATATCATTGATACCAGGAGTCCCCATTTCAAACCCAGGGCAAGCACATCATGCATGGACCGTTTATCTTTTTCACCATAAAAGAGTCCCAGCATACTAGTCATGGTATAGCCGAAAGTCATGAGCACAAAGGTTAATAAACCGCCTATGCTATCGGACATTCCTGCCCCGGACATAGCTGCAATCCCACCTACACCGAGCAATACTTTATTTAAAGTAATGGCCCTGATTGCTGCCCACAAGAAAGAACTTGCATTAGGAAAGCCGGTCAAAATAATATTTTTCAACAAGCCCAGTTCCTGGCGCCAAGGTACAAATTTCAGGCTGCAATAGTCCTTCTTAAAATGTTTTCTAAGAACTAATAAGCCTAAAATCATGCTTAACCCTGTGGTTAAGGAAACACCCATTATTCCCATCTTAAAAACTACAATCAAGAGTAAATCCAGGCCAATTTTAGATAAAGCTGCCACTATAGATGATACAAAGCCAATTTGAGGAGAACCGTCCAAGCCCACAAAGCTCATAAACACATTGTACAAAAGTACAAAAGGCATACTTATGCATAAGCCTATGATATAACTAGATGTCATCTCGATAAGATGTGGATCCGTAGCGCCCAAAACCCGAACAATAGGCACTCTCAGTACCATAATCACTACTCCGCAAACAATAGCGATCATGCAGCCTACTTTAACACTTAAGGAAAAGATAATATTCGTTTTTTCCCGTTCGCCTGCACCGATGAACTGAGAGCAAACTGTTGCACCGCCTAACGAGAAAACCATGAACAGCATGGTAGACAAAAGATACACCGGGTTGGCCATGGAAATAGAGGCAATGGCCACGCCCTTGATTACGTTGCCTGCCAAAGCCGAATCAAATACCACGCCTACCGTAGAAGCAATAACACCCATGCCAATTAGCACAAAAAAGTTTTTGTATACCTTTTTAATCGTGTCATTACGCGTTAAATTTTTAATCGCCAGTTCTTCTACCATAATAATTCTCTCCTTTCAGCTTTTTACTTTTCTCACTCGGTATTTATCCCAACGGAGAACAACCGGTACTCGAACGGCTTTTTGTTCTGTAAATTTAGTATACTGGTAAAAATTCATTTATACAATTATCCAAAAGGTGAAGTTTGAACAATAATTTTAGGTTCAAATAATTAAGGGCCTACCCTTATAAAAAGGTAGACCCTTAAAATATACATCTGTATTCTACTTTAGTAATAGTATGGCGGAGAGGGTGGGATTCGAACCCACGGAGGCTTTTACGCCTCGCTAGTTTTCAAGACTAGAGCCTTCAACCGCTCGGCCACCTCTCCAGACATTGTTTAATTATAAAGGCAAATGCCGGGAATGTCAATTGTTGCCCAACACCTGGTCCGCTTCTTGCAGGATCTCTGTTTCTAACTGTGCAGCCTGTTCTTCGTATTTACAGAGGTCGCCGCCTACAATGCTGTTAAACTTGGCATCCTTGATACCGTTCATGTTGATGCGCACGTTATAGGCCGAAACCCGGAGCGCTGCACGAGCCAAAATACAGGACGAAGCACCATCGGATACCGCCTGGGAATTTCCTTGGCGCACCGCCGTTTGGGCCAGTCGCATGATATCCACGCTGACCTTGGCCACATGGAGCGGCACCAAAGCCGCCACCTTGGTCGCACTCTGAATAGCGTCGCTGCGTTTAGATGCCTGCTCCGGAGTTTCCTTGGATAATTTGTAGGCCATCATCAAGGTTAAAAAGGCCTGCTTATCTTCCTCAGCCAGTGCCAGCATCTCGAGCACGCATTTTTCGGCTGCCGCCTCTAATTCGTGCATCTGGGTTTCCACAGCAGCATAGCGTTTTTTACCAATAGTAAGATTAGCCACCATGGCCGCCAGGGCAGCACCCATGGCGCCGCTTAGTCCTGCTGCTGCGCCGCCACCGGGGGCCGGAGCCTTGCTGGCCAGCAGGCTTAAAAATGTTTGCAGTGAATCTTCACGCATGTATCCCATGGGACCACTTCCTCACCAGATATTATCAAGCTTAGTCTATAAGCTGTAACCTGCCGTCGCCGCCATAATTAATGGTGCGGAAGGCACGGAAAGCAAATTTAAAGAAATCCAATTCCGGACCCTTGTCCATCACAGCCCTGGCATTGGTCAGCATGGTGTAGCCTTCGTTGCCCTTGTACATGTAATCGTTCATGACCACGTTGTACACCTGCTCGTCCAGCAACGCATCCCCGTTGGTAAATTTAATGGATTTAATCCGCTGTCCTTCCGGTTTCTTGGGATCTGCTACCACCTCAAGACCGGCAAAACGAATCAGACCTATCTGTTTGTTGATGCCGTGTTCAATGGCTTGTCTCAATTCGCTGCCATAAATCTCGCCAATGACGATATGACGGTCCTTGTCAGGGAAAATACGTTCCAGGTTCTTGTAACTGATGCTGCCCGTATCCAAGGCAGCATGGAAGCTGGTAGCATTGTACAATGCCACATCAGCTTTGTAACCATCTTTCAGCAGGGTAGTACAATAATCACCCACCAGGGATTCACCATGAACATCATTGGTCATAACCTGTTCGTTCACAGCTACCACGTCATGGGGCAGATATCTGCTGTCCTTACTGCTGGTAGAAGGTACGAACCCGCCGGCGCCGATAGCGCCTGGACGTTTGCGTCCGATCACATAGGTACCCTTACTACCCTTGGTACCGGTAGGAATAATTGTCTTGCTTTCTTCTTGAGCCGTCTTTAAGATATTAAAGTTAGGCAGAGCTTTATCCACCGCCTTGGCGGTTTCCATATCGATGGCTAAAGGCAGACCGTCCACGTCATAAGTACGGGTTTCGGCTGCTGTAACTTTTTTCTCCTTGCGGTCATAAGTCAATTTTATACGACCGATAGTACGGGCATTGCTGCCGGCCTGAATAACCGGCATGCCTTTGTAGGTTCCGGTAACGATGCTGGTATTGGCAGTAGTAATCACGCCGTCCACTCCGTGTACCTTATCTAACAGACCGGTAATCTCGCCCTGCACGCCATCCTGTCCCAGGCTCTTGCTTTCCATGGACACCAGCAGGATGACAACCTGGGCACCGTATTTACGTACTTCATCAATATTTTTCTGCGCCACTTGTTCCGGAGGCACAACCGTGTATCCGGCCATATTGGCGACATTGGCTGCCGCAGCCTCTTTGCTGCCGCATAAACCGATAATGCCTACATCCACGCCGTTCCTGGACAAAATGATGGACGGTTTGAAAGGTTTGGCTACCTGTCCGTCAGCAGCCAGCACATTGGCGCCCAAAGTAATATAACCGCTGCCGCCGTGCTTGGGAGAATTGGTAAACGTACCGGCATTCACCACGTCTGCGGTAATTCCCATGCCGTTTAACGCTACCTGAGCCGGGCTGCCGTTCTGCTTATCGCTGGGAGCGTACCCGTAAACCATGTTACTGCCGCCCAAAAACACGGTGCCAAAAACATTCTGCCGTGCCAGGCTGCGCATGATACCCGCTAACCGCGCTGCACCGGGTGCACCTTCATCCTCGGTGACACGTCCCTGGAAATCATTCAGGGAATAAAAATCCAGGGTAACCTTACCGGTAGGCTGCGGTAAAAGCATACCCACATTGGCTGCTGCCAGGACCACGCTGCTCAGCATAATGCCTAAGAGCGTCAGGATCAGGATCCTTACTTTTTTCATCATGTGCATCTCCTCATTACCTAAAAACTAAATTTGCTTGTTGCTAAGTTAATTTTTTATCTGCACCAGTTCAGGATTTTTTAACTTGTTCCTGAATGGCTGTTGCCTGATTTTCTAAAAAGCGTTGTGCCAGGATGGCCGCAGCATAACCGTCTAGCGGCACCGGCGGCACCAAAAGCCCTTGCGGCATAAGCTTACGCCAGCCTTTGGGCGGATGTTCGCGCCAGTATAAAGGACGCGCCGCTTCCGTGCTGCTGGTTTCATCTACTACTACCAACTGCTTGTCCGGAACAAGTTCCCGCACCTGCTGTTGCATCTCCTTGCTGGTGGTACCGTTACCGATGACCAGAACTGCAGCCGGCTTAGCAAGGCCCGGCAAAACCGCCGCAACTTGCCCCGTAAGCACTACCTGTGCCTGAAGTACCCTGCCATGATTATCTACCAGGGCCAAACCTGTCTTATCCCTTCCCGGGTCAATGCCCAGGACTATTTTATCTGT
The DNA here is from genome assembly GCA_964293585.1 of uncultured Acidaminococcales bacterium. Lineage (GTDB taxonomy): Bacteria > Bacillota > Negativicutes > Acidaminococcales > Acidaminococcaceae > JAKVKY01. The sequence continues at coordinate 45,307 of CAXYYS010000003.1, read as the reverse complement.
TAGTGTCGGCAATTCGTTCCACATCTACTTTCAAACGCACCGGTCCGGCCGTGGTAATATCGCCGTCAGCATAAGCTGAGAGCAGAACTTTTCCGCCCGCACGCTGCATCTTTTTCTCTGTTTCCAGGATGGACCCTGCATCCATGGCGCCAACCTTGCCCGTTACCGGGTCTGGCAGTACGCCGGCCTGCACGGTCAGCCTGTTCACATTGTTCAGGAAGAACATAAATTTGGTTTCCGAAGAAGCCTGATTATCGTCCATATCCACCACGGTGCGGTAAATCAGGACACCGCTCTTATAAATCTGGCGGTTAGGATAAACATTCAGGGCGCACACTACCGGCTGGCCGGCGATAATATTGGCTACCGCCCGTACCCGTACCAGAAGGTCCGTCTTACTGTCACGCAAAGTAGTGCGCAGCCTGTCATACTCGTCTTTCATGACCCAGACCGGTTCCACATCGGCCGCCGGGTTCAGCCCCAGGCGTTCCAACGATGCCACATTGGCGTTCTTGACCAGCCATTTAACTTGTTTGTCTATTTCTTCTTCGCTCTGCCCGCCTTTTAAAACCCCGGCAAACACAATCTCGCCGCTGCGGTACAGCACGTGGCCCTCTTTCATGGTTAAAAGGCCCTGCTTTAAATTATCGGTTTCCTTATTCAAAGCTTTGATTTCTTCATTCAGCTTCGCCTTGGCCGCGGTTAAATTATCTACTTCGCTGTGAGCCGCTACTAAACTACCCTGGGCGGCGGCATACTGCTCCCTGGCCGTAGTTAATTCGGCCTGCGCCCTGGTCAGATTGCTTTCCGCAGCTTCTTTGGCTGCCTGGGCGCCCTTAATATCTTCATCCAGTTTGGCAATAGCCGTGTTCTTTTCTTGCAAGGCAGCCAGGGCATCATCCAACTGGGTTTGTGCCGTTTTTCTCTGCTCGGTAAGCGCCGTCATCTCTTTCTGCAGCTTGTCCATACCAAACAAAGCAGTCCGCGCACTCTGAGATGCTACCGCCAGCACACCGATGGTGCAGGCAGCAATGAGCATGCCGGAAAGAACGGTTAACAGGACGGAGGTCTTATGCGGCCGTAACCCAAAAATGGTCAGACGTTTTTTACCAATCTTGCTGCCCAGCTTATCGGCAATGTAGGCGATGATACCGCCCATCAAGGCCAAGATTGCTATCAGCCTGATGCCAAACATCGCAGTCCCTCCCTTTCCGTATCCCGTTCCTGCTTAAAGATTTATTTTACCTTCCAATGATGTCTTTCCTGTGTCTAACCAGTCTCAATAATTCTTTTGCTTTAAAAGATAAAGCCCCACACACATACATACCAGGTTGGGAATCATGGCCGCTATCAGCGGCGGAATCTTACCGCCACGGCCCAGCCCTGAGGTAAAGGCCATGATGGCATAGTAGATAAAGATAACGATGATGCTGATGCCAAGGCCGATAGAGGAACTGGTCCGCTGTTTTTGTGTGCCTAGCGGCGCTCCCAGCATGGCAAAAAAGAAGCTGGCCATAGGGATGGCAAAACGCATAAAAATTTCCGTTTCCGGATCGCTGGAGGGCTGTTTCTGACTCTTTAAGATACGGATATAGCCCCTCAGTTCGCCGATGGTCATCTCATCCACGCCTTTATCTTCCCAGCTTACTTCCTTGGGTGTCATGTTAAGCGGGATAATCTGCTCGGTAAAGTTAGCCTTACTGCTGACACCTTCCTGGTCATTGACCGTATAGACGACGCCATCCTGCATCTTCCACTGGTTATTTTCCCAGATGGCGGACTTAGCCGTTTGAATCCGGACCAGCTTATCTTTTTCAAATTCTTCGATAGCCACGTCCGTCATGATACCTTTTTCCTGGTCAAAAGCGCGAGCATAAGTGATGCGCTTGGTATCGCCGCTCAGCATCTTGATGACCACGTTCTCCTGGGATTTAGGCTTGATGTTACCGCGTATTTCCTGCCGCAGTACAGTCTCGCCCGCTGTCTTAGCCGGCGGCACAACCTTCTCGGCCCAGATTACGGAAAACAAGCTGACGATAAGCCCTACCACCAGCACCGGCGCCACAATCCTGAAATAACTGATGCCGCCGGATTTCATGGCCACAATCTCGCTGCTGCCGGACAATTTACCAAAGGCCATCAGCGAAGCGAGCAGCATGGACATGGGGAATGTATAGTTGATGACTTCCGGCAAGCTGTAGAGAAACAGCTTGGCTACCGAGGTCATGGACGCACCGTAAGTAGTAATATATTGGACAATCTTAAATAACATACTGCTGGCGATAAAGATGCTGGAGAAAGCTGCCACACCAAAGATAAAAGGATATAGCAGTTCTGCAAGCACGTACCGGTCTAGTAAACGTAAACGCATATTGCTCCTCCTACATCTTAAAGTTCTCGCCTAAATAATATTTCTTAGCCATCGGATCGTTAGCGATGGTTTCGCTGCTACCCTGGAGCAGTACCTTGCCACTGGCCAGGATATAAGCCTTGTCAACAATACTCAAGGTCTCCCGCACGTTATGGTCGGTAATCAGGATGCCGATACCACGCTGAGCCAGATGGGCGATCATGCCCTGGATATCTGCCACCGCGATAGGATCGATACCGGCAAACGGTTCATCCAAAAGGATAAAAGCCGGATCCGTTGCCAGGGACCGGGCAATCTCCACCCGGCGACGTTCACCACCGGAAAGCTCCGTGCCCCTGCTGTGGCGGATATGATCAATCTTAAACTCATCAATCAGTTCATTCATCTTGGCTTCCTGTTCCTCTTTGGTAAGAGTAGTAGTTTCCAGGATAGCCCGCAGATTATCTTCCACGGTCAGTTTCCTAAAGATGGAAGCTTCCTGGGGCAGATAGCCGATACCTTCCAGCGCCCTCTCATTCATGGTCAGCACGCTGATATCTTTGCCGTCCAGGGTTACCACCCCGGCATCCGGCTTGGCAATGCCGACTATCATATAGAAAGTGGTCGTCTTACCGGCGCCGTTCGGTCCCAGCAAGCCTACGATAGAGCCTTGCTCCACCGTGATACTGACATCATCTACCACCTTGCGGTCGTTATAAATTTTTACGAGGCCCTTGGTTTCGATAATCACTTACGCAATAACCTCCGCTTTAGCAGTTCCGTGGGCCTTAGCACCGGTCTTGGCAGCTTTATCAACCTTGCCGGCGCCCTTGCCGTTCTGCATGGCCACAGCCGTAGTCTTGGGCTGCTGCGGCTTAGGATAGTACACAATCTTCACATTGCCTACCGCTTCCGTATGACTGTTAGTATTATACACCCGCAAACGGTTGCCGGAAACAGAGTTGCCGTCCTGGGTAGCGTGGGCATTACCAATCAGGTCGATATGACCGCCGCTCTTAGTTTCATACACCGCAGTATCGCCGCTGCCCGTAAGTTTGCGAGGCGGAGAAGCCAAGGTTACACCGCCGGTGGCATTAGCCACGCCGCTATCCATAGAATAGGTAATCTTAGCAGCATTGAGCCAACTGCCGTCCGTGGAAGTCAGCCTGGCATTAGAGCCGATGGTTTCCATGAAATTGCTGTCCTTATGGTAATCCACCTGGTTGGCCACCAGAGTCTTGTCACCCTTGGTAATATTGGCATTGCCTACGGCGGACATATAATTTTCGTTATGCATGATTAGCTCACTGGAACGCAAATGTTCATCATCCTTATCGCTGACAATGCCGCCGCGCAGATGGGCTGACTTATCCTTGCTGTTAAAGTTACCGCCACCGCCTGCCACCGTGGTTCTGCCATCCTGGAAGATAGTAGTTTTGCCGCTGGCCGTACCGGCACCGGACTGCATATCATAATCAATCTCATCCGCATGCACGCTGAAAGGAGCATCCTTGGCCTCCAGGATTGCTGTCCCTGCTAACAGTGTCAGCGCTACAGAAAGCGCCAGGTCGCTGGTATGGATCTTAATCTTCATCATAGTTGCCACCTTTCTCTACCAGGGCATGCCCCTTAACCTTAAATTGCACCAGCTTGCTGCTGGTAATAATCTGATCGCCTTTCGCCATCGTGTCATCGTGCACGATTTTGACTTTACCGGTTGCCGTAAGCACATCTTCTTTCTGCTGCCAGGAAATCTTTTCAGCTACCAGGGTACCACCCTTGGCCAGGGCGGCCTTGACGCCGCCTTCCAGGGAGAAGTCATTACCTTTCACCTGGGCGCTGCCCTGGGGCGCGCTTACATCCATGACGTCGCCGTTATTCAGGAAAACTTTGCCTTTGATATCTTTAAAGTTAATCGTATTACCACCGTCAGGGGACTCTGCCTCGCCTACGGTGAACTCCCAAATCTTTTTCCCGTTTTCCGTACGGCTCATGGTGGTGTTGGTCACTTTGGCAGAAATTTGTGGTGTAACCGTTTTCTTACCGCCGGCGTCAGGTACGATGCTGCCCCAGAACAACCAGGCGAACACGCCTACCAGCACAACGACTCCGGCCACGACGGCCATGATGGTCTGCTTATTTTTCATGGGGTGCTGCCTCCTCTTCCGGCGGGGTATAAGGCGTATTCCAGCGATGCTGGAACCATAACCAGCTATCCGGATATTTCTTAATGATTGCTTCTACAGCCTGCGTCATCTTCAAAGTAACTTTATAGTCATCGGCTTTTTGATTGCCGGTATCTTCATAGTAAATAGGATCTTCCACGATAGCCTGATGCCCGTAGAGACCCTCCTTGCGGACAATGAACATGGGGATGATGGGCGCCTTAAACTTTCTGGCAAAATAGGCCGGACCCGTAGGCGTAGACGCCATTTTGCCAAAAAAGGGAACGAAGATGCCGCCATAACCACCGTCTTGATCGGCCACCAGTCCCAGCATGCGTCCTTTTTTCATGGCCCGGGCACAACCCAGGATCTCGTTGGTACCCCGGGCAAAAATTTCCTGTCCGGCGCCCCGACGCAGCTCGTTCATAAAATCGCTGTACACATGATTGGGTTGTGGTTTTTCTACGGCGCTGAGTGGATAACCGTTCAAAGCTAACGCCGCTCCCAGCCACTCCCAGTTATCCATATGGCAGCCCAGCATGACCACGCCGTGTCCCTGCTTAATGGCGTCCCACAGGACATCCGGCCGGTCGATGGAAACCAGGCCCCGGATATTATCCTTATTCAAAGCCGGTATATAGAGGATTTCCATAAAGGTAATAGCCAGATTGATAAAAACATTTTTAATTGTCTGTTGCGCCAGGGCATCGTCATAACCCAGGCGTTCCTTGATGGTTTCTTCGGCGCGGATACGCTGTTTGGCCGCCACATGATAATAGGCGTGGCCCAGCACCCTGCCGATCTGTACCACCAGCTTATACGGCAGCAGGGACACCACCGTGCTCACAATTTTAAGTAAATAATACAGCCACATTATTGTTTATCTCCCTGTCCTGCTTGTAGATATTCGGTCACCATTTTTTCCCACAGGCCCTGGGCTTTCAGGATGGCTTCCACCAGTTCCCGTACGGCCCCGTGCCCGCCTGTTTTCTTGGCAATAAAACCGCTGACCGCCAGCACTTCCGGCACCGCATCTGCAGGCGCTGCTGCCAATCCTGCCCTGGTCAGAGCCGCCAGGTCATTCAGATCATCGCCCATAAAGGCTATCTCCGACAGCTCTAGCTTATAATGACTGGCCAGCTGCCTGAGCATCTTACCTTTATCCTGCACGCCTTCACACACCTGAGTCAGGTTCAGTTCCCGGGCCCGGTTATGCACGATACTGCTAACCCTGCCGGTAACGATAATTACCTTCAGTCCGTGACGGATGGCTGCGCTAATGCTAAGACCATCCTTAGCGCTAAAAGCTTTATAAATTTCACCCCGTTCGCCGATGTTGATGTTACCGTCCGTCAGGACGCCGTCCACATCCAGGGCTACCAATTTAATCTGCCGTAGTTTTTCTTCTATTGGCGCCGTCATATTATACCACACCCTGCCTTACCAAATCCGTCATATGTAAGAGTCCGATCACATGCCGCTCGCTATCCAGCACCGGCAGCACCGTGATAGGTTTGGGGCGATGACTTTCCATCAAATGCAAAGCCTCTGCCGCCAGCTTATCTTTGGTAATCGTCTTCGGTTTAGCCGTCATGAGCTCGGTTACCGGGCGTTGCAAAAAGCCAACGCCTTTACTGAGTCCCCGGCGGATATCGCCATCAGTAAGTACGCCTAACATCACATTGTGGTCGTCCACCACTGAAACAGCTCCCAGGCCTTTGTCCGTAATAACGAACAAAGCATCCTGAACCTTGGTATCTCCATGGACCAGCGGATTGTCCTTGCCGGTATGCATGATATTGCCCACGGTGAGGAGCAGCTTCCTGCCCAGGGATCCGCCCGGATGGAACACAGCAAACTGTTTGGCCGTAAAATTCCGTTTACTCAGCAGCGCCAGGGCCAGTGCATCGCCAAAAGCCAGGGCCGCCGTGGTACTGGACGTAGGAGCCAGTCCCAGAGGACAAGCTTCTTTGCTCACGCCTACGTTCAGCGTGATATCCCCGTTCTTACCCAGGGTGGAATCGGGATTACCTACCATAGAAATTATCTTGGCGCCAATCCGGCGCAGGGAAGGAAGAATATTCAGCACTTCTGCCGTCTCGCCACTGTTAGACAGGGCAATGACCACGTCATCACCGGTCACCATGCCCAGATCGCCGTGAATACCTTCGGCAGGATGCAGATAGAAAGAAGGCGTACCGGTACTGGCCAGGGTGGCAGCAATCTTGCGGCCAACCAGGCCGGACTTGCCCATCCCCGTAACCACTGCCCGGCCCTTACAGGCCAAAATCATTTCCACAGCAGCGTCAAAATGTTTATCCACCCTGGGCACTAATTCCAGGATGGCTTCCGCTTCCATGCGTAAAACTTTTTGCGCATCTGTCTCCATACCCGTCATCTTTCCTTGCCTCCCCTTATTTCATTCCCCTGACAATCCTGTCAATGGCCTGCACATCGGTTAATAATTTTTCCAGCTGGTCTAAGCGGACCATGTTGGGTCCGTCGGAAAGTGCCTTGCTGGGATCATCGTGGACTTCTAAGAACAAAGCATCCACACCCACAGCCGCTGCTGCCCGGGCCATGTGAGGTACATACTGGCTCTGGCCGCCGCTGCTGGTGCCTTTACCGCCGGGAATCTGCACGCTGTGAGTAGCATCCATTACTACCGGATAGCCCAGTTCCCGCATGATGGCCAGGCCACGCATATCGGTGACTAAAGTGTTATAACCAAAAGAAGAACCCCGCTCCGTTAACAGGATGTTATGATTGCCGGCTTCTTCCACCTTGCCAATCACATTCTTCATATCCCAGGGCGCCAGGAACTGACCTTTTTTCACATTGACGACCCTGCCGGTCTTGGCTGCCGCATATACCAAATCAGTCTGCCGGCACAAAAAGGCCGGAATCTGCAGCACATCCAAAACTTCGGCTGCCGCTTCTACCTGGCAGGTCTCGTGCACGTCGCTGACGATGGGCACGCCTAAGTCTTTTTTAATCTGAGCCAGGATTGCCAGTCCTTCTTTTAAACCCGGTCCCCTAAAAGAATTAAAAGAGGAACGGTTCGCCTTATCAAACGAAGCCTTAAATACATACGGCATCCCTAACTTACTGGTAATCCGTTTAACTTCTTTGCCAATAGCCAGGCTGTGTTCGTAACCTTCCAGGACGCAAGGACCTGCAAACAACAACAGGGGGTGGCCCTGGCCTACTTCATAACTGCCAATCTTAACGGTATGCATATTAACCTCCTAAAAGCTTGTTCACCGCGTCCAAATCTTCCTGGGTATCCACACCCACGCCCTGGAACGCACTTTCCAGGACCTTAATCTTGTAGCCGTTCTCCAGCGCCCGCAACTGTTCCAGGCTTTCCACCTGCTCCAGCATAGTCGGCTGCATCTTGGCATATTTTAACAAAAAGTCCCGTCTGTAAGCGTACACGCCTACATGTTTATATACCTTGGCCCCGGCAACCTGTTTGCGGGGATATGGCAGCAGGCTGCGGCTAAAATACAGGGCGTACCCGTTCTTATCCGTTACAACCTTCACCGCCGCCGGCTGATTATATTCTTCCGGACGCATCTCCACTTTCATGGTGGCCATGTCGACCGTCTCATCTTCTGCAAACACTGCGGCCAGGCGATCAATGATCTCCGGCGGCAGCATGGGTTCATCACCCTGCACGTTCACCACCACATCCACGTCGGGATAATGGCCGGCTCCTTCCGCCAGGCGGTCCGTACCACTGGGATGATCGGCTCTGGTCATCATAGCCTTGCCGCCAAAAGCCGTGACCGCATCGTATACTCGCTGGTCATCGGTAGCTACCAACACCTCAAAAGGTGCCCTGGCCTTCACGGCCTGTTCATACACCCACTGAATCATAGGTTTCCCCACGATGAGCTTTAAAGGTTTCCCCGGCAACCGTGTAGATGCGTACCGCGCCGGAATCACACATAAAACTTTCATGCTTCGGATGCTCCTTTGGCTACAGCCTTTGCGATCATATCCGTAAAGACTTCGTTATTGTCGTTGATCATGATATCCATGTTCAAAATAAACAAGGGAATATCGCGGTTGAAATAAATAAATTCCGTAGGAATCTTAACCGCGTCTTTGCCGGTAGTAATCAGGGCCACGGCTTTTAACTCCTTGGCGCGCTCGCTGATATACTGCATCTCCAGCATGCCGTAGTCATGATGGTCAGGATAACGGATAGCTTCCAGGATATCCAGTCCGCAGGAGGCCAGTGTCTGTTCAAAGGACGACGGGTTGCCGATGGCGGAAAAGACCATTACTTTCTGGCCTTTCAGCTCCGACAGGTCCTTGACGTTCACGTGAATATCCTTGTACCAGTCGGCGATTTCCACAAAGTTTAAAGGATGGTGGATACTACCGATGACCGGTGCATGCTGATTGTAATGATTAATAACATCGCACAGCTGCGTCCGGCTTAAAAGCGAACTCTGATCCGTCTTGGTCAAGAGAATCATGCTGGCCCGGTCCAGATCTTCCAACGGTTCACGCAAGGTACCACGGGGCAACACGCTGCCGTTACCAAAACAGCTCAGCGTATCTACCAGCACGATATCCAAATCGCGTTTTAACTGCCAATGCTGGTAACCATCATCCATGATGATAACCTGGGCGCCCAGTTTGTCCACCGCATACTGTCCGGTAACTTCCCGGTCCTTACCGATGACTACTGGGATTCCCGGCAGGGTCTTGGCCATCAGATAGGCTTCATCGCCGGCCTCATAGGCTGTCATATAAATTTTCTGTCCATCAGAAACCACGCCTAATTCCTTGTCCCAGTGGGAACGGTAGCCACGGTTCAGAATGACTACCCGATAGCCCATGTCCCGTACCATGCGGGCCACTTTCTGGGCTGTCGGCGTCTTACCAGTGCCGCCCACCGTGATATTACCGATGGAGATAACGCAGCAGGATAACTTCTTAGTCTGCAGCAGCCCTACCTTGTAGAGCCACAGGATAAACCGTACGCCAAATTCATACAGATAGGACAACAAACGCAGCAGTCCCAGGATGATCCAGCCGTAGAAGGGGATATCCGTGCCGTGGGCGACCTGGAACAAATACTGTACCAGTGCATCGCTGTGCTTTAAGCCGCCGCCGCCGGCTTCGTTAAAGTTTCTGGTATTGACGATATAATTAGCATGGAAAGTCTGGGGAGGTGTATTGAGTTCCAGCAGGTTCTGCAGGAAATTGATACTGCGGATAGCCGCGCCCCTATTTTCCTTAATTACCTGGATGGAGGCATCACCCATCTTTTGCCTCAGGGCGTCGTCCTTGGCAATCTGCAGGGTAGCCTGCGTCAGTTCTGCCGTATTTTTAATCATGCGGCAGGCGCCCACCTTACTGAGCAGAGAATAAGAATCTTTAAAGTTTTCCATGCTGGGACCAACCAGGATTGGTTTGGCATGGGCCGCAGGTTCCAGCACGTTATGACCGCCGTGATGTACCAGGCTGCCGCCTACGAATATTACATCACCTACAGCATAAATACGTCCTAACTCACCGATGGTATCAATTAATAGGACCGGATATTGGGGCCGTGGTTCATTCAGCGCTTTTAACTCGGAGCGGAACCCGGTCTCGTAGCCATATTTTTTAGCCAAACGTTTAATTTCTTCACTGCGGCTGGTCTTGCGCGGAGCGATAACCAGACGCGCCTTGGGGTATTCCTTCAGGACGGCACCGAAAGCTTCCAGCACCGCATCTTCTTCGGTAGGATGAGTAGAACCTGCTACCAGCACAGGGTAAGCATCTTCAATACCAAGCTCTTTCTTGTAACCGGCCAAATCTTCCGGTGTCACTTCGGCATAAGTCTGGTCAAACTTGGTGTTGCCGGTAACGAAAATCTTTTTAGGATTAGCCCCCAGATGGGCAATATAGTCTGCATCAATACGGGACTGCATGCAAAACCGGGTAACCGTAGCCAGCATATCGTCCCAGATACCGTACAAATAACGATAGTTCTTCATGGATTTTTCCGAGATACGGCCGTTGACCATCATGACCGGAATATGCAGTTCCTTGATAGTACGCAGAAAATTAGGCCACAACTCTGTTTCTACCGGCATGAAGATGCCGGGATGCACCCTGCGCACCACGGAAGATGCCACAAAGGGAAAATCCAACGGAAAATAAATGATGTCATCAGCTTCCGGGATAATCTGCTTCGCCATGTTGTAACCACCCACGGTAAAGGCAGAGACCAGGACCTTCTTGCCCGGCATCCGCTCCTTAATTTCTTTTACCAGGGGGCTGGTGGCCACAATCTCGCCTACGGAAGCGCCATGGATCCAGATGCAGTCCGTCCCTCTAGTATTGGCAATTTCCTCGTCACGAAGAAAACCCATGCTCTGACGGAAACGCTTCTTAAACCCTTCCTCTGTAAACATGCGGTACAGATAATAGGGCAGGACGACCACTATGAAGACTATTGTTGCCAGGATACTATAAAGTATATACATGCTTTAACCTCATTTCGCAACCTTGTTGCGATATTGGATCTTATACAGGTGGGCGTACAGTCCATCCATAGCCATCAGCTGTTCATGGTTGCCATCTTCTACCAGTTTGCCGTCTTCCAGGACCAATATCCTGTCGGCGTTCTTAATCGTGGACAGACGGTGGGCAATCGCAAAAGAGGTTCTGCCTACCATCAACCGGTCCAGCGCTTCCTGGACCAGGCGTTCGCTTTCCGTATCCAGGGCCGAAGTAGCTTCGTCCAGAATCAGGATGCGGGGATTCTTTAAAATAGCCCGGGCAATAGCGATGCGCTGCCGCTGACCGCCGGAAACATTTACACCCCGGTCGCCCAGCTGGGTTTCATAACCCTTGGGCAGATTCAGGATGAACTCATGAGCATTAGCAGCTTTGGCAGCATCAATAATTTCTGCTTCCGTAGCATCCAGGCGCCCGTATTTAATATTGTCATACACAGAACCGTTAAAGAGCAAAGTTTCCTGGGGCACGATACCTACCTGTTCCCGCAGGGAATCCAGCGTCACAGCCTTGATATCGGTGCCGTCCACCGTGATCCTGCCCCCCGTCACATCATAAAAGCGCGGCAGCAGGCTGGCGATGGTAGATTTACCGGCACCGGAAGGACCCACCAGACCGATTACCTGGCCGGGTTTAACTTCGAAAGAAACATCGTGGAGCACTTCCTCCCCGGTGTTATATGCAAAAGAAACATGTTCGAAAACAATATCGCCACGCACCGGCGGCAAAACAGTAGCCCCCGGCAGATTCCTGACTTCTTCCGGCAGATCCATCACATTAAAGACACGCTCGGCTGCAGCCAGGGCTTTCTGAATGTTACCGATGGTCCTGGTTACCCTCTTAATAGGATTGGAAATATTCACCGCATAAACCAGGAAAGCGATAAGGGAGCCGGCCGTAGTCGCGCCATCAATAACGTTATGACCGCCGTACCAGAGGATAACAGTTACACCCAGGGCCGCCACCAGTTCGATGACAGGCGTCAGAGTAGCCATATATTTAGCGTTACGCATGTTGGCCGCAAAGTTAGCTTCGTTCTCTTTTTCAAAACGTTCAATCTCGTAGCCTTCCCGGACGAAGGATTTTACCACCCGGGCGGAAGAAACGGATTCTTGCAGCACGGAAGTGATATCCGCCGTAGCTTCCTGAATCTGACCGCCGGAAGAACGAATCTTCTTGCCAAAGAAATCCATGAACCAGAGTACGATGGGGAACGTACAGAAGGTTACCACTGTCAGTTTCCAGTCCAGATAAACCATGGCGCAGATAGAACCGATAAGGATAAAACCTTCGGTCACCAGCTCGATGGTGTTTTCCACCATGGCGCCCTGGAGAGCGTTCACGTCGTTGGTCACATAACTCATGATGGTGCCGGTCTTGTTCTTATCGTAAAAAGCCATGGACAAGCGCTGCAGTTTCTTGAACACCTCAGCCCGGATATCAATAACCACATGCTGGCCCACATAACTCATCAGGTAATTCTGCCCATAATAGAAAATACCACGAGCGATAAAGATAACCACGATACTGAGAGCAATCAGGTTTAACATCATGCTGTCTTTCTCAGAAAGCACCTTATCCACCATATCCTTGATAATCCAGGGCAGATACAGGTTGCCGGCCGCAGCCAGCACCGTGCACAACAGTGCGGCCGCCAGGATATGTTTATAAGGTTTAACATAATTCAGGATTCTTAGATATAAATTCATCGTTACTCCTCTGCCAGAATTTGCTTGTGTCCCGCGGGACCTTCCCAGCTGGCATTTCCTGGGAAATAGTTATTTTTTACCGGCGGCTACCCTCAGGACCAGTTCCGCTACCCGCTTTACTGCTCCCGGAGCCCCCAGTTTCTCTTTCACTTCTTGTAAATCCGCCTGCATCTTTTTAAACCGCGCCGGCTGGAGCAAATCCCAGGCTGCTTGCGCTACCGCTTCAGGCGTACAGGCATCTTGCAACAATTCCGGCAAAATTTGACGCCCGGCCACGATATTGGGAAGTCCGATATTCGGAATATCCACCACATGCTTGGCAATGGCAAAACTTACGGGCGAAGTCTTGTACAAGATCACAGAACCGAGCCCGCACAACGCCGCTTCCAAAGTAACGGTACCGCTGGTAGCCAGGGCCAAATCAGCAACGCTCATCACGTCATAGGTATCGCCTTCCGTAAGTTTTACGTTCAGTCCCGCAGCCTTAATAGGCCCTTCTAAAACATCTTTCGGTATCGTATCCGCCCGGGGCATGGCAAAAGTAAGTTCCGGCATCCGGGTTTGCAATAACTTGGCTGCCTGCAAAATCACTGGCAATAACCGCTTAATCTCCATCATCCGGCTGCCCGGTACCAGCAGAACCAATGGTTTACCAGGTACCTTGCCCGCCTTATCCATGGCCGCCGCCACATCCAGATGCGGCTTTACGATATCTACCAGTGGATGACCCACAAATTCTATATCCGCTCCGTATTCTTTATACAGGTCGTACTCAAAAGGGAAGATAGAAGCAATCTTATCTACCACCTTGACCACATTTTTTGCCCGGCTGCGCCGCCAGGCCCAGGCCGAAGGCGCAATAAAAGAAACTACCGGGATTCCCAGCTTTTTGGCTTGTTTGGCCAGACGCATATTGAACCCGGGATAATCAATGGTCAACAGGCAGTCCGGTTTCCGCTCCAGCATAACCCTGCGGAAAGCAGCTTCCAGCTTAAAAATATCCGGCAGCTTGCACAGGACTTCCCAAAAACCCATCACGCTATGATCTTTAATGTCAAACAGGACTTCACCGCCGGCCGCGCGCAAGGCATTCCCGCCCATACCAAAAACTTCGACACCCGGTTCCAGTTCTTTTAAGGCCCTGGTCACCGTGCCGGCATGGAGATCCCCTGAAGCTTCTCCGGCTGAAATTAAAATCTTGGTCATATTTTTCCCTTTACTGACTTTTGCCTGCTTACACACAATTAGTCAGTATATATTATAACACAAAAAAGACCGAAGGTATAGCTTCGGTCTTAGTTCACAATAAATTTCCTTTTTAGTTTTTGGTAAACTTTCTTCAATTACTGGCGATAATTTTTCTTCACGGCAATTTCAGCACCGCTAACATTTATTTGGCCACAATCGTAATCTTATGAGCATCTGCCATCGCCAAAGTTTTTTCCCGGTCTACCAGAAGGGTCCGTCCTGCTTCCATTACCAGGCCGGTTGCCCCGGCTTCAATCATGGATTTTAAGGTCGTTGTCCCCACACTGGGCATATCAAAACGGTTATCCTGGGCCGGCTTGGCCGTCTTGGCGACGATAACACCGCCTTTGCCCAAAAGACCGCCTCTTAAGATACAGGCATCCGTACCTTCTATTGCTTCTACCGCCATCAGGGCCCGGTTCTTAACCACCACGGTCTGACCGATATCCAGCCGGCCAATTTCTTTAGCCATGGTAAAACCAAATTCCATATCCGCCAGTTCGTTTTCCGTAGGCTGGCGTTTTGTTAAAACACCTGGTGCAGATAACAAAGGCTGGATAAGCACCGTCTGGTCCATTACCTTTAGGCCTTCGTCCTCCAACTCCTTGACCACCGCATTCATGATCGTATCATCTTTCCGGTCCGGCAGAGAAGCTAAAAGCTTAATCGTCCGGAAATCCGGCAGAATTGCGCCCGCCTTGTACAAAGTTTCCTTGGTCACCTTGCCGATCATGGTTACAGCCGTAACCCCGTTCGTCTTTAAGGTGTCCAGGATCTTACCCACCTTACCTACATGAATCTGATAAAATTTATCTACCGCCGCCGGCAGTTCCGGGTCTGTATCCGGCACTACCGCCACCGCGATTACTTTATAACCCTGGGCTTTAGCCGACCGTGCCACATCTACGGGCAGATGGCCAATACCAGCAATCAGGCCTAATGTTTCCATCTTGGGCTACCGCCTTATTCCCTGCGCGTACGGATAATACCGCGCTCAACATTACGCAAGAAACGCATTAAATGTTCTAACGGCTCGCTGCTGTCCAGTTCCTGTTCCATGGTATCAATAGCTTCCTGTAAACTCAGGCCGCTACGATAGAGTATCCGGAACGCTTTTTTCAGCTGGCTGCGAATTTCAGGAGGCATACCGGCACGGGCCAGGCCCACACTGTTCAAGCCGCATACGAAAGCAGGATCACCTGAAACCATCATAAAAGGAGGAATATCCTGGGATACACGGGCCATGCCGCCAACCATGGCATTACGGCCGATCTTGCAGAACTGGTGCACGGCAGTTAACCCGCCGATAATAGCCCTGTCTTCTACAATCA
Source organism: uncultured Acidaminococcales bacterium (assembly GCA_964293585.1). Taxonomy (GTDB): domain Bacteria; phylum Bacillota; class Negativicutes; order Acidaminococcales; family Acidaminococcaceae; genus JAKVKY01. The sequence goes on along the minus strand of CAXYYS010000003.1, from coordinate 29,976 downwards.
CATGACCGGCCAGGGTAGCCACATTACTCATAATTACGTTGTTTCCCACCTGGCAGTTATGCGCCACATGGGTATACGCCATCATCAGCACGTTATTACCAATCCTGGTTGCATTGCCTTCACCTGTGGCACGACTGACGGTACAGCATTCCCTAAAGGTACAGCCGTCGCCAATCACCGTAGAAGTCTTTTCGTCGGCAAACTTTAAATCCTGCGGTTCGCCGCCTATAGCGCACCCTGGGAAGAAACGGCAATCCTTACCTACCGTCGTGTATTTATAAATAACCGCATGGGGCATAACCACGCAACCATCACCCAAAACCACATCAGATTCAATGATCGCATAAGGACCGATTTCCACATTTTTACCAATCACTGCGCCCGGACTGACAACAGCGGTTGGGTGGATTTTACGCAAAGGCGTCACTAACGAACCCATTTCCTTCACTCCTCAATACTCGTTTTTGTGCTTAGCCGCCACGACTAAACTATACTTCTAGTATATAATCATAAATCTGACTGGTTATTCACCACCAAAATATAGTTATATTTAGATGTATTTGGGAATATTTACGATACTAGAATACTTTTCCTGCTCAATTTAACTATTTATATCCTTTTTTTACACAGGATTGTCTACCTTACGTTCCTGAATTGCAAAGAAGCAATCACATTCACAAGCTACGACCCCGTCCACCTTGCCTTCGCAATGAATAACACCCATATTACCCTTGGTTTTAATCACATCGCAGCGGGTAACCAGCTGATCACCGGGGACCACCTGTTTGCGGAAACGTACCTTGTCAATCTTGCCAAAGACCGCAATCTTACCCCGATTTTCCTTGGGATACAACATAGCTACGCCGCCCACCTGAGCCATAGCCTCAATCAGCAGCACGCCCGGCATGATGGGTTCGTTGGGAAAATGCCCCAGGAACTGCATCTCATTCGCTGTAATATTCTTGATGCCGATAGCCCATTTCATAGGCTCCAAATCCAGGATACGATCTACCAGCAGCATCGGGTAGCGGTGCGGCAAAATCTTTTTAATCTCATTAATATCAAGTCGGATAGCCATGGCCTTCCCCTCCTTAATTCTTTGTTCATGTATTTGTTTAGCCAGCTGTGAATTTAATGTATGTCCAGATTTAACAGCGATGATATGCCCTTGCAGATGACCCAGGAGGTACATATCCCCGATGATATCCAAAATTTTATGTCTGATCAGCTCATTCTCAAACCGGAGCTTGGACAAGACCTTGGTGTCATCATAGATAACCACGTTGTCAATGCTGCCGCCCAGTCCCAGACCCATTTTTTGCATCTGGGCAATTTCTTTCATAAAACCGATAGTCCGGGCTGGGGCAATTTCTTTTAGGAAACTGGCCTCGCTCAGGTCGATATCAAAGAACTGGGTCCCCAGCAGGGGATGTTCGTTCATGGACGTAAAGGAAATCCGGAAACCGTTATAAGGCAGGATAATCAAAGACTTATCACCGTCATAGACGGAAAAGGCCTGATTTACCTTATAAACATACCTGTCCGCCTTTTGCTCCACCCGGCCGGCTTTTAGGATCAAATCGCTAAAAGCGGCAGCACTGCCATCCATGACCGGCGGTTCCGGCGCATTCATCTCCACCAGACAGTTGTCAACGCCCAGCATGGAGAAAGCCGCCAATAAATGTTCTACCGTAAACACCTGAGCCGCGCCCTCTGTAAGCGTGGTAGCACGCAGCGTCGAAGTTACTTTTTCGGCCCGGGCATGTACCACAGGCTGTCCTTCCAGATCCATACGCTTAAAGACAATACCGGTATCTTCCGGCGCCGGACACAACTTCATGACCACAGGCTTACCGGAATGGAGGCCTATGCCTTCATACTCAATAGCCGTAGCCAGGGTAACTTGCTTCTGCATCAACTATCTCCCCATTTCCGTTTTGCAAATTTATTAATGCTGAAACCGCTGGCGTCCATCCTTCCAGCGGTCGTGTACCCAAAACCACATGGGTGGGTTCGCTCTGATCTCAGCTTCCAATATCTTTATTAATTTCTCCGTCACCACGAATAAATCCTGCTCTTTATCCCTGGTACGAGGCGCGTAAAGCGGTGGATAAATCTTGGCCCGGCAGCTGCCATCCGCATCGTAGTGCATAAAAATTGGCAGGATTGGCGCCTTGAACATCCGGGAAAAAACTGCCGGCCCTGCCGGTGTGATAACCTCTTTCCCAAACAATTTAAGCTTCACGCCAACATCATTTGTGTCCTGGTCAAAGAGAATTCCTAACAGCTTTTTTTCTTTCAGCATCCTGCTTAGGGCCAATACTTCGTTCTCGCCCCGGTTATAAGCAACCTTCTGCCCCACCATTTCCCGGTATTCGTTAATGAACCGATCCATGGCGCCGTTATTCTGTTTCCTGGCGATACTCATCATAGGATAGCCATGTAAACCTACCGTAGCACCCAAAAGTTCCCAGTTGCCAAAGTGTCCCGTAGCCATGATGACGCCACGACCTTCCGCATATGCCTTTTGCAGATGCTCCAGTCCGTCCACCTTAACTTTTTTATCAATGGTTTCCGCATTTAAAAGCGGAAACCGTAAAACTTCCATGATCATCCGGCCAAACTTCGCCAGGCTTTTATCAGCGACTGTTCTGGCTTCCTCCGGACCTAAGCCCAGACATTCCTGGATGTTAGCCGCCGCCATCTCCAGCCGCCAGGCAGGCGTAATCTTTAAAGCTAAAGCGCCCAGGGCGTTGCCCAATACCAGGACCACGGACCAGGGCAGCCAGCAGATTATTTTACTTATTGCCTTCATCACATAATAAGCAGCCATCACCAGCACCTACTTCAACATCAAGTTTCCTGCATGCCCTTATTTTTTCAGCTGGGCCAGTTCTTTTTCCAGCGCCTTGAGCCGCTGCACCATACTATTTACCTTACGCAGGTTAGCCTGCTGCCGCAGCCAGTCCATATGGGGCTGTGCCGGAAAACCAGCCATGATAGAATTAGAGGGTGTATCGCTGATGATGCCGGCCCGTCCGGCAAAAGTGCAGTTATCACCAATCTTGATATGACCAACCGTTGCGGCCTGACCGCCAAAGGTACAATTGTGACCGATGGTCACGCTGCCGGAGATCCCCACATGAGCCACCAGCAAACAGTTCTCGCCAATCACATCATTATGGCCCAGATGTACCAGGTTATCAATCTTGGTACCCGCACCTACGATAGTACTGTCTACCGTGGCGCGATCAATACAGGTGTTGCAGCCAATCTCCACATCATCACCGAGGATCACGTTGCCGGTTTGAGGTACCTTACTGTGTTTACCGTTCGTAGTGATAAAACCAAAGCCATCGCCGCCGATGACACAACCAGCCTGTAAGATGACCCGGTTGCCCACCACGCAGCGTTCCCTTACGGTAACGCTGGGATAGAAAATACAATCAGCTCCCACCTTGCAGTGCCGGCCTACATACACATGGGGGTAGAGTACCGTATTATCGCCAATTTCCGCATCATCCTCCACCACCACGAAAGCCTGGATGGAAACATTCTTGCCAATCCTGGCCTTGGGAGAAACACATGCCTGCGCACTAACACCACGCGCCACAGCTTCTGGTGCCCGGAACAATTCCAGCAGTGCGGCAAAAGCCGCCCGGGGACTAGCCACCCTGATCACCGGACGATCCTTCAAACCAGGGTCATCAGGCGCCAGGATCATAACTCCCGCCTTGCTTTTATGGCAAACTTCAACATAGGGAGGAACAGCAAAAGAAATATCACCCGGTCCGGCTTCCACCAGGCCGTTCACACCAGTTACCTTCATCTCTGGCCGATCATTTTCCAAGGTTCCCCCCAGAAAAGTGGTCAGTTCTTGTAGCGTCTTTTCCATGTTATCCTCTCCCTGTTTTAAAAAAATCGGGCGGTGTTTTTACGACGCGCCCGAACGGGTTCAGCACCCTTATTTCATTTTCTTAATAACTTCGTCCGTAATATCCACGCCGCCCTGCGGCACTACTTCCTTATACAGTACGGCACCCAGTTTCTTTTCCTTGGCAACCTCGTTCAAAGCCGTATCCAGGCTAGCCTTTAACTTATTCTGAGCCTCGGATTGAATGACCTGCATCTGCGCAGATTTATCTTGCACTACCTTTTGCGCCTCTTCCGCACTCTTACCCTGAGTATCTTTTTCCAGGCTGGCCTGCAGCTCTTGTGCCTTCTTGGCATAATCAGCCTTCATATCCTTAACCACCTGAGATTGTTCTTCAACCTTCTTCATGTCAACCACACCAAAATCGGCGTTACGGCTGCTGCAGCCAAAAGCCAGCAGGGAACATGCGATCATCAAACCAGCAATTACTTTTTTCATGCTCTTAACCTTCCTTATTGTTTCATATTTTTTAACTCATTAATCACATCTTGGGTAATATCGTCAGCCTTAACGTTCACCCTGTACTTATGGAAAACCACCGTGTATTTACGGCTCTTAGCCAGTTTCATCACAGCACTTTCCACATCTTTTTTCATGGCATCCTGCAGCTTATCTACCAGCTGCTGCCTGTTATCCAGCTCCTTATCCACCGAAGCCAGCAAATCTTTCAGCTGGTCCGGCGTCTGGGCAAAAGCCGCAGCGTCTTTAGCGACACCCTGCTGCATCTCTGTCCGCATCTGTGCGTGCAGTTCTTCAGCATAAGCCTGCATCCTGTCCCTGGCTGCCGCCCGCTGTGGTTCCATAATCCGGGCTATCTCCGCCTGCTGGCGCTGCGCCAGCTTGTACCTGAAAGCATTACGGGCAGCTTCCAGCTGGTCAATCTCCGCTTTCAGCTTATTTCTTTCCGCATTTTTCAGGTGCAGGGACTCGTACCGGAGCCGCAGATTAAACAGCCTTAACTTATACTCATCCGCCTGACGTTGCTCAGCCTGCGTCAACGAAGCCTGAACCTTTACCAGAGCTTCCTGATACGCAGTTCGCAATTTATCCTGCTCCACGGTTTCCCGTTCGGCCAGCCGGGTATTAAAATCTGCTGCCAAAAAATTCTGCTTACTATTCTGTTTTAACTGCTGCAAACGCGCCAGGGCCGCCAATTGTGTCCTACCGGTTACCACCTGGTTGCGCCGGTTGAAAACCAATGCATCATAAGCATCTTTAGCAGCTTTCAGCTGTTCCTGTTTCGGGTGTGCCGCTAAAACCTTTTCCCAGTCTACCACTGCAATCTTATCTGCAGTAGTACCGTGCATGCCGCAGGCGGAGGTAAGCATTGACACAATCATTATGAAAATTGTCAGCCAACGCATAATTCCACCTCTTCAACACATGGGAAAAGAGGCTCACAAGAGCCTCCTTTCGTTATTTCTTCGCACCACTGGTCATGGATTTCGATACTTCATCCGTAATATCGGTACCGCCATAAATAACGGTATTCTTATCTACCACTACGGACAAGCCTTTTTTATCCGCAACTTTCTTAATGGCGGCTTCAATACCCTTGATAACCGGGTCCATCAGTTCTTTTTCCCGGTTGCCCAGACGTTCCTGGAGCTGTTTATAGTAACGCTCTTTTTCGGTAGCGTTCATATTCTTGCTCTTCTCGTTAAACTCATCACGGGTATTTTTAATCTCCGTTTGCATGGTCTCTCTAATCCCAGCCAGTTCAGGTGCCTGAGAAACCAGCATCTGATAGTTGACCACGCCGATAGCGGAATTGCTGGACGCAGCTGAAGCCACGTTGCCGCCAAAACCACCGGAGGTCAGAGCGATCGTAAAGCAACCGATAACGAAAATAGCTGCAATCAACAGAGATATAAACTTTACATTTTTCGGGTCACGTAATTTTTCCATCATGATAAAAAATACCTGCTTTCTTCTTAAATTTACTTAGTTATTATATCAGTACAGCCCAATTCTTTCAACCATTTCACAGATATTCTCCAATCAAATTTTTGAGAAATATCGTCAGGTCTTCTTACAAGTTGCCCACAATCCGGAAATAGGACTTATCTGTGGAATAAACATATTCACCACTTAAGAATTCATGAATGCGGTAACGAATCGCGTATTCCTTCACATTGCTGCCGCGCCAGTATTCGTAGCGCAACCGCCATTTAGGGCCAAAATCATATTCCACCCGGTAGACATTTTCGGCTGTCGGCGCCCGGCGCATATAAGACAACGTGGTCTTACCTTCATGCCAGGCATAGCCGCCGCTAAAATCCCAGGCCACATCGTCCAGCTTAACGCCGACCTCGCCAAAGACTTCGTCATTGGGTGAAAAATATCGTCCCATATGGGCGCGGCCGGATAAATTATTTTCCCGGCGGCCGATATCGCCGTATCCTTCAAACCAAATCTTATAATCCTTAGATTCCACGGTCAGATCAGCCAGCAAATTTACACCCGGCACCAGAGATACGGATGGAGTCAGGTGATAAGCACCCACCATCTGTTCGCTACGCAACTGTTCCAAAAACATCTCTTCCAGTTCCCGGCGATTCTGTGCTACAAAACTTACCGGCAGGCCCCGCAGGTTGTTAACCTTTTCTGCATACCGATCCTTCATGTTAATCAAAAGTACGTTAGGGACCGAACGGGATAACATCTCATACTGTACCCGGCGAACAACTTCGCCTACCGGATATACCACTACCTGCAAAATAACCTGGTCATGTTGTTCCACCAGGTCTACTGCCGCCTTAAACTCCGGCAGCTGGCGTTCCACCTCACTGCGAATCTGGGTACGCAAGACACTGCCTGCCCAGTCCACCGCATCCAGGGACGCACCTTCCAGCATCCCGGACAGTCGTTGTTTCAAACCTGGCATCTTCTCTTGCAGGTACGCAGCCATCGTAGGACTCACGCCGGAAAATTGTAAATCAATAATCGGGTTATGGATCACATTACTCCAGGGGAAGATGGTAAAGGTGACCACCGTAGTCTTACCAGGCGCCAGCACCACTTTTTCCGTAGTGTAACCGGTCAGGACCCTGTCTGCCACCTCACCTAAAAGTTTCTCATACCCGGGAATATCTCCTGCGATTTTCTCTGTACCCTTACCCAGAAACAGCTGCTGTGCCACAACTTGCATGCTCTCTGTCATTTTCTGGAGTAGCGGGATACTAGTGCCGCCCCGGCTGTCTTGTACAACCACCTGTACCACCGTAACGGGTTCAGCCCAAGCGGCTGTTGCCCACATCAGACAGAAGCACAGGACCATTACCAACTTCTTCATAGCTTCTGCAGCCGGATTAGAACTGGCCGCCGAAACTAAAGTGGAACCTGCCGCCGTTACTGCCGCGGCCGTAATCCAGCTTAATCGGTCCTAAAGGCGAGCTGATACGCATGCCGATACCGTAGCCAACCTTAATCAGTCCCAAGTCAAAATTCTTTTCATCGTAACGTTTATCCCAGGCATAACCGCTATCTACGAACAGCACGCCCTGTACTTTCTTCACGATAGGAATACGATATTCTACCGTACCGCGGAGCATACTGTTACCGCGGAACTGGTCATCCTTGTAACCACGCAGGGTATCGGCGCCGCCCATAGAGAAGCGCTGGCTCAGCGGCATATCGCCGTTAGCATAACCGGCGCCTAATTCCATGGCGATAACGTTCTCGCCATGCTGGCGATAATAATACCGGTAATCCACGGCGAACTTGGTAAAGGTAAAGTCGCCGCCTAACCCGGATTGCTCGACGGAATAGGAATTACGTTTGCCTTCATGGGGATCATAGATATTATCCCGGGAATCGAATACTCTGGCCAAAGTAATACTCCTGGTTATACCAAAGTTATCATTACGCCGTTCTTCTGCTGTTGTAGTACCACTAAACTCCTTTGGATATATCGTATCATATGAACTCTCGTAGTACTGGGTATCACTCTCATAGCCGCTGGCCACACCTTTATAGGTATCATTGCGGTTCTTCAAAGTAATATAATTACTGATAAATTCGTTATCCGTCTTACGGCTCAGCGTAATTTCCTGGCCTCTGCGCTGCTTATCATACCGGGCTATTTCATCTGCGTCACGGTTATAATCGGCGTATTCATTAGTCATATCGTAAATGGTGAAAGTAGCCGAAGTTTCTTTTTGATCGATCCAGGGCTTGGTATAAGACAACTCATAGTTCCTGTTGTTATGTTCATTGCCGCCGAATTCCCAACGCAGGTTGATAGAATCCCCCGTACCCCGGAAGTTCTTATCACCCAGGGAAATCATGCCGATAAAACCATCTGCATCGCTATAACCGGCGCCGATACCAAAAGTACCTGTATTGCCTTCCACCACTGTTACTTCCATTTCCACGGCATTAGGCTCCCGGCCGGGATTTAGTTTCATGTTCACGTCTTCAAAATAACCCAGGTTGTAAATACGCTGCATGCTGCGGCGGGCAATCTTGGCGTTAAAAGGATCACCTTTCTTCATGCGGATTTCCCGCAGGATGACCTTATCCTTAGTCTTGACATTGCCTTTAACCTTAAAGCCTTCAATGATACCCTCGTTCACATGGATTTCCAGGATTCCGTCCGGACGCATCTTTAAATCCGTAACCCGGGCCAGGATATAACCCTGCTGGTTATAATCTGCTTCCAAACGTTGCACACGGGTATTTACCTGACGGATATTCAGGATCTTACCGGTAGCCATATCGAAGACCTTGGTAATCTGCTCTTTGCTCATCTTGCTATTACCTTTAATTTCCAGGCCTTTGTAAATAGGGTTCTCGCTGACATGATAAGTAACCTGGACGCCTTCCGGAACCCTCTGGAAACTGGGCGCCAGATCATAGAACCAGCCCATCTCGTACAAAGACTGTAAATCCTTATTGATGCCTTCTTCGGTCAGCTTGGTGCCCGGTTTAATCCGAACCGCCGTCATCACATCTGCCGTTTTAATGAGGGAATTGCCGGTCACCGTAACCTTGGTGATAGTCTGCCCCACATAGGGAGCAATGGCCTCATGGGCGCCTACCGTCAGACTGGTAGGTGCATTTTTCAGCTCTGCCGCAGGGTTGGCGTTAGCATTGTCCCGTTCTGCCGGTACGCTGATATTGCCGCTGGGTTCTGCCTTCGGCAGTATTACGCTGCCTTTCTTGCTGGCAGATACCGGCTGAGACATCGTCGGGTTGGTTTCGGCATACACAGGCGCCACGGCCAGAAAAGCTGCTGCAAAACCTGTGCTCAACTGCATTGCTAAGAGTTTCTTGTTCATTATGTGGTCCTCCCCATTAACTAGTTTTCATTTTATTTATTACTATTTAAAGTCTGGCGGCCGGAGCGCACCAGTTGATGCAACTGTTGTGAAGAAAGTTGTACGTTGGTCTGCTGCGGTACACGAACCGGCGGCTGTAACTGCTGCTGCCTCTCCGAGGCTGCCACTGGTATCTCCACCTGCTGAACAGGCACTGTTGGCCGCTCCTGCACCTGGCGTGCCTCTGTCCCTGCAACCGCTTTATCTGTAAGTGCTGCTGCCGCTTTAGGAACTGACGCCGCCGGGGAAGCATTAGCTGCCGGACTTGTCTTGACAACACCGACGGCTTGTCCACCGGTATCAACCTGGGCTGCTGCTGTCACTGCCGGCACTTCTGGAAATTCTTTCTCCCGGGCGTGTGCCCACAACCAGCCTCCATAACCACCCAGCAATACCAGGACCGCACACAGGCCTGCCAGCAACTGCCTTGTCCATAGCATCCGCCTGGTCCGGCGTTTACGCAAATTTTGCATCTCTGCTTCAGCCAGCATCAAATCCAGTTCGCCCCGGACATCCTGCTTAGCCTGAAAACTTTGCTCGGCATTAGCAAGATTAGCCCTGGCATTACGGATACGCTCGCACAAAGAATTACGTTCGCCCATGGCCTGACTCCTTCCCGGTCTGCTCAACCTATATTACAAATTTAGGATAACTTATATTATAATCCTTTTTTGCCCTTATTTTTTCACTTGGCAAAAATAAAGCATTTTTAGATAATTAACGGAACTATATGGGTATTTTTGCCTATTTAAAAGTCACTTGCACTTTTTTTCTTGCTCAATCTTTTTTAAACTCTTGCATAAACTTGGACAACATTCCCCGAATCCGTCGTACGCCCTGCTCCTGCAACCTATAGATGTGCCCCGTGCTTACGTGGATAAGCTCTGCCATCTCCGCAATACTTTTATTCTCAATAAAAATACCTTCCAAGACCATTTTCTCTTTAACAGGCAGACGCCCCACCGCCAGGATCACTTTTTCTGAAAGAGCATGTCGTTCCGCTATTTCCATGGGTCCCAGCACTTCTGAAGGCAAACTTTCCGCAAGGGTGCGGCCGAACTCATTTTCTACATCCAGGGACAGGTAGCGGGCTTTTTGCTCCTGCTGCAAGAAATCATACATACAGCCCTTAATCCTGTGAGTAGCATACAAACTAAACGCTACTCCCTTCTGATAGTCGTAACTTTCAGCGGCTTCCAAAAGACCCAGGGTTCCTTCCTGAATCAGTTCCAGGGTCAGAATCTCCGTCAGGCGAAAAGCCATAGCCAGCTTAAAGACCAGCGGCTGATAAGATGTGATCAGCTTTTGATGCGCTACCGTATCCCCGGCGGCATCCTGTTCCCATAACCGGCTCTCTTCCTCCCGGGACAAAAGCGGTATTTTTTTTAGTTCTTCCAGATATTGCTGTAACAAGATGCTTCCTCTTTCCTAGAAAGAAATACGATACTCCAGGCTGACTTTCTTCCGGGAATCCTGGTCCCTGGCTGCCGTAAAGTTAATATGGTCACTGACTGCGTATTGCGTATACAGGTTATTATACTGTCCGTTGAAGCTTGCCGTATAACCTACGGATAACCGGTCGGTTAAATTTTTACCTACAAGGAAATTATACTGGCTCCGCTCCTCTGGTGTCAAATCCCTGGTCTTAGATGCATCAATATCCACACCGGAATTGAGTCGTCCCATATAGACACGGAACTGGTCGATACCGAAAGTCTGACGGATAAACTGTTCCACATCGCCTAAAAGCGCTGTTTCCAGACCCGCCGTCAGCATGTTTTGCAAGTCTGCACCCGTCACTTCATCACTACCGGCAGAAACACGTTGCAAGGTCAGCATCCTCATGATGGCAGATTTTGAAAGCGGCGGATCGCTTATCAGTTCAGTTACCAGGTCCCCGGACAAATCTCCGCCAATCTTGAGTAGAATGCGGTAACGGTTAAACTTGGTAGCAGCCTCAACTTCCACATGAGGCAGGATGGTACCGGGTACCGTCCAATGAGCCTCGGCCTTATTCAATTTAAAGATGGTACGCAGATACGTTACAGTACCGTTAACTGCTTCCATGCTGCCGGTCGCTATCTTATACCTGGTGCTGCCACCTATATGCAGACCGCCTTTCAGCCACATATTATACAGATACTTATTAAACAGATGAACCTTCGGCCCCAGAGTCACGTTAACATCCAACCCGATATTACTATCACTGTCACCAAACGAAGGCACCGTAGGCATATTAATTAAAACATCATCCAGGCGTATATCTGCTTTCACGAAAGGTCTGTAGCCAAAAATCTCTTTCTCGGAACCGACTGCACGCCGATTTACCATGTATGACTGTGGAGAAACAGCCACGTCGGCATTAATGCGTCCCTTAAAGATATTTGCATCCAGGTCAGCATTCTTGGCCTGCAGGGTAAAGTGATAAGCATCCTTGGCCGTACTGCGCAAGGCATAAGTACCGCTGCCTGCAACCGTACCTTTACCCAGGGTTGCTGAAATATTATTAATAAATACCTTATTCCCCGCAAACTGTACATCCAGGTTCAGCTTATCAATCAAAGTATTAACATTTTTAAGTTTCAAGGCGCCATCACTAACGGCTATCTTACCATTCAACAGCGGTTCTTCCAGCGTACCGGAAACCACCACCGTACCCTGGGTAGGACCTACCGCCCAGTCCACGCCTTTAACTGCGCTTAAAATACCTAACCCGGCGTCATCCAGGTTCACTTTGATGTTCATCTGGGCATTAGGATCACGCCTGTTTTCCGCAGCCCGGAACAAATCCACCGGCAAATTGCCGTACGCGCTCAGCTTATATTGCGTACGGTTCAGTAAAATCTGTTCCAGTTTCACATTATCGTCTTTTAGGGATAGCATGGCAACCGCTTTATCCACAGATACATTGGCAACCGTGCCATTATCAATTTCCACGGAAGCATTGCCCACCGGATTATCAAAACTGCCGGAAAGCTGCATCGCCATGTTCATGGTCCCTGTCATTTCTACCGGGTCTTTCATAACTGCCGTGATAATAGCCGGGTTCGCATCCCGTCCACCCAATTCCAGCTTCAGGGTCCGCCGGCCAAAGTCAATATCGCCGCCCATGGCAATAAAGCCTTTATCAGGCTGGCCTTCCTTTTCTTCCAGATGCGCATCATCAATATGCACAACCTTATTCTTAATATGCCCGTCTATAAGCAGCTGGTGATAAACCAGTTTGTGCACGCGTAAATTATCCACAGAAGCATGGAACTCGCCGCCGGTACCCGGACCGTTTCTGTTAATATCCAGACTGCCGGTGACCTCGCCATCCACATCATAATCCAGTTTAGCCATCTTCATTAATGATTGCAGTTTACCGTAAGACACGTTAATCGTGCCCTGCAAAACCTGGGCTGGCGCATTCAGGTTCATATCGAAGGCATATAAGCCGCTGAAGCTGTCCGTCGATTTTTGCTCGGCGGTAGCCACCAGCTTGTTAATATCTTTACCATTCGTGATTAAGGAACCGTCCAGGCTATCAATTTCCTGACCGTTCACGGTAAACGTCTTGCTCTTAACCTTACCGGAGAAAAGCGGCTGCTGCAAAGTTCCTTTTAAGGTTCCCTGTGCTGAAACAAAACCTGTCAAAGCCACCTGTTCATCCTTCACGGGTAATTTTTCCAGATCTACATTGTCTGCCTGAGCTGCAAAATCTAAATTCTGAGCCCGGTCCATGGTTCCATTCAAGGTGACCGTGGTCGACAGGGCATTAACCACAAAATTATCCAGCTTGAGCGCCCCATCATCATAAGCATAGGTACCGGCAGCTTTATCCACCAAGTAACCATAGGCGCTACCGTCAGTCAAGGCTACTGTGCCGTTAACATGAGGATGGTCCAGGCTGCCTACCAGATGTACTTCATTATCCACATTACCGGTCAGTTGAATATCTTTACCGGTAGCTGCTACCAGAGATTCCGCGCGTACCTTTTCCGTACGCACTGTTAAGTCTGCCAGCGGTGCTGAGCCCTGCAGGTTGAGCGTACCGTTTACCACGTGAGTACCGCCGCCCATATGTACCTGGTAGTCATGAATATCCAGAATGCTATCTCGCATATGCAACAGGCCGTGTGCTTCTGCAATCTGTACCTTGCCGTATTGCAGTTGCTGCAGTTGTGTCATCCCATCAAAATTCAGGTTATCTTTAGTCCCGGAAACTTTAAAATCACCGGAGGCATAGCCACTACCATCCTGTCCGGCAGCCGCCAAAAACGGTGCCAGAGGAAAATCGGACAGCCGCCCTTTAAAATCCAGGGCGCCGGCAAAAGTTCCCGCGCCGCTGAGAGCCAGATTACCCTGCGCTCCTGCCCGGGCCGAAAAGTTCGTCAATTTATAGCCATCTTTGGTAATATCTGCATCAAAATCCAGTACCTGCATGACAATCTGCTGCCAGGTAAGCTGGAGTGTATTAGCAACTACATTCACATTTACCTTATCCTTGGAAGCCGTGCCCTGTACCCCAAAACTACCTGCCAGGGTCAGCGGTTTTTGGGCAAACTGTCCTCTGGTTATAGCTACCTGATTCATGTCGGCTATAGCCAGTACCGCACCTGACTTGGGTTCGTAACTGCCGTTTATGGCTATCTTGCCGCCGCCGTAGTCAAAACGTGCCTGGTTAACCAGGATTTTGCTGTCCACCACATCTACCGGCAGTTTAACGTTGGTTACTGTCTCGCCCTCCCAGGTAAAACTGGGCGTTTCCACCAGGGCATAACCCTGTAACTTCTCCCGGTCTTTGTAATCCAGGTGCCCGTTCAAAGACAGTTTTTGTCCATCCACACCAATCTGCATTCTGTTTAAAGCCAGATAATTTTTTTCAAAGTTAATGTTGCCGCTTAAATCCACCGGCACCTGACGGCCCTGTAACGGATAAGTTCCTGCCAGTTTGTCCAGGACTCCGGTACCGGACAGATCCACCTGGTCCCCATCATTTTGCCAATGCAAATCCACCGCAGCAATTGTGCCCTTTAAATTTTCCACCTGGCCGTATTTCTTGGCCCAGGCGGCATAAGGCCCCAGCGCCACATGTGGCGCTTTTATATATAAGTTACCGACAGTTTCCTTGTTAACGACGCCATCTACCTTTACGGTATCACCATAGCCAGTCACCACTACACCCAAAGCAAAATTCGGATTTGTGGCCGCATCCACCTTACCGCTGACGCCAAAATCCCATTTTCCTTCCGGCGTCTGCACATAGAGCAGACCCTTGCGCACATCGACCGTACCATAAAAAGGCGTTTTATCCGACTGGGAAGGCTTCAAGAAATTTTGGAAATTCCACTTATCCTGCGCATCCCGGGTCAGATACACCACCGGGTTTTCCAGGGTGATAGTACTAATAGCGTGATCACGGTTCCACAAAGCTTTCAGGGGGTTAACCGCCACCGCCAATTGTGGTACCTGCGCCAGTAGCTGTCCCTCTTTATCCAAAACCTGGACCTGGCGAGCCGCTACGGTGAGTCCGCCATTCCAGGCGATACTCCCCACCTTAACTTCGCCGTTGATATACTCCTGGGCCATTTGACCCAATTGAGGACCGGCTTCCTGCAACAGCCTGGGCGCAGCATAATGCACTAAACCGTAATAGCCTAAGCCGGCTACTACAGCAACTGCTGCCACGATACCCGTTATTAAGTTCGTGAAACCCTGCTGCTTTCCCCAGAATTTATGCATGCCTCTCCCCAGAAGTTAACGTGCGCTGGCACCTGTAGCTTAAAAATCAGGTACATATAAAAATAGACATACTCCCACATGGTAAATCATTTTATTATACCATCTACAGGGCATTTTGAATATAGTTTTTTAAAAAAGCCCTGCCTTGCGGCAGAGCTTTAAGGATTATTAACTTTTGCACCGTCTAACTACAGGCCTCATTATTACTTGGAAGTAGCAGCCTGCTCAGCAGCAGTTTTTTTCTCCGCAGCCAGTTTCTTAGCGGCTGCTTTCTCAGAGGCAACCTTTTCTTTCGCAGCCTGTTTCTCCGCCGCTATTTGCTTTTCCCTGGCAACAGTCTGTTCAGCTTCAGTCTTAACTGCACTCAAGGTTTGATACCTGTTGCGGTTATATAAACGCTGCTGCGTATCCCTGTTGACCTTATCCGCATCTTTTTCGGCGGCCTTCAGTTCTTTCAGGACTTTCTGCTGGTGATTATACTTAGCTTCCTGCTCCTTATCCACCGCACCGCCATCTTTCTTCATAACCGGAGCTGCGATTAACGGCTTGGCACCAATGCCCATGGATGTCTGCAGAGCATTCTTGTTCATATTATAATCGTACAAGGCCTGGTTAAAATTATTCCTGGCCGTAGTCAAAGCCACTTGCGCATCCAATACATCCGTATTGGTGCCTACACCGGCCTGATAACGTACCTGGGCAATACGATAATCTTCTTCGGCCTGAGCCACCGCGGTCTGCGTGGTAGAAATACGTTTCTCTGATTCCCGCAGATTCAGGTAACACTGACGCACATCCAAAGTTGCTAAGTCCAGATTTTGACGGTGAGTTTCCTCCTGGGACAGCAAAGCAGCTTTTGCCGCGCTGACTTTGGATTTGGTCACACCGCTGTCGAACACGTTCATGGACACGCCAATTGCAGCAGTCCAGTTACTATTATCAGTTCCCGGCCAAGTACCATTCTCCCACACATTGCTAGCAGAAGCAGCAACCTGAGGACGTTGACCGGATTTAGCAATATCCAAGCTGCCTTGAGCCGCTTTTACAGCTAAAGCACTTTGACGTAAATCCGGCCGGTTAGCCAGGGCATAATCAATACAATAATCCATGTTACTGCTGTAGGGAGCATACTGCAGGGTCTCCCGGGGCGCCAGCTTGGTACTCTGGGGAATTCCCATAATGTTATCCAGATTGGATTCTGCCAAATCATATGCGTTTTGTGCCTTAATCAAAGTCTGCCGGGCATTACTTAATTCTACTTCACTGCGGAGCACATCCACCTTGGCCACTACACCCACATCAAACTGGGCTTTAACGTTCTTTAAATGGTCAGCCAGTGTATTCACGGATTCCTGGGCCACTTTCACGCTGTTCACGCATTCCAGTAAAGTGTAATACGCATCGGTAGTGGTTTTCTTTAAATCCATATAAGATTTATGCTCGCCCAGGACATAACTTTCGTAGTTAGCCTTGGCTTTAGCTACCGTGCCTTCCAGCTCTCCAGCTGTGTAGATAGGCACAGAAACAGAAGCTGTATTAGAATAAGAATTACCTACGGCTCTTACTGGTACACTGTACATAGTAATAGGATTAGTTGGATCTCCAGTCGCTACCATACGAGTATAAGAACTATCCTGTCCAGCTCTGGCAGTCGCATGCTTAAAAGTCACTGCCGGTCCGTAACTTTCCCGGGCGGCATTATAGGTACCACGGGCGGACTCCAAATTATATTCAGCAATCTTAATATCCGGATGTGTAGCAAAAGCTTTATCAATAGCTGTCTGCAAATCAATCGGCATAACCCCGGCTGCGAAAGCCTGAGGGACAAGCAGCATCGTTAACAGAGCACCTAAAATAAGGCTCCGGCTGCTTTTGTTTGTTTTCATCTCGCTACCTCCATTCACTTCTCTGACTGGTCAGTCAGCATAAAGAAATTATATCTTTTCTTCTTGCCACCGTCAACCTCTTTTGTGTGACAAAAAGGTGAAACCATCTTAGAAATAAGCGCGCATGCCCAGATAAACATCATGGCCATCGCCATTCCTGATGTCCAGACTTTCGCCTACCAGGGACAGGTTGCTGTTGAGTTTGTATTCACCGCCCACACGCACCTTGGCATCATTAAAATCATATAACTGAGAGTAGATACGGAAGCGTTTACCTAAATCATAACCCACGCCGATACCAAACTTACCTTGCATGGCGCCGGCACTAAAATCCCAGGCATTACGTTTTTTAATCAACTGTAAATCCAGCTTGTTGTCATCACCTACGCTGGCACCGCCCACATACAAAGCTGTATCTTCCGTCGGCTCCAGGCTCACGCCCAGGTTTGTCCGCCAGGTACCGCCTTTGGCGCTGTGCAGCTCATCAATACGCACATGGGGGTCGTTCAGCACTTTCAAAACCCGGTTGGCCCTGGCACTGGCCTCACTGGCATTATGAATCGTACTTTGAATATCTTTAGCCGTCTTAGGATCTGTAGCTACATTTTTCAGGACCGTTGAAACTTCCTGTACCTTACGACTGGTATCCGCCAGGTTCCTTGCCATCTCGGCAATGTTGGCTCCGGTAGCGCCATTGGCATCCGCCGTAGAAACGATACTTTCCAGATGGGCCGCTACTCCGTTCATCCGGATGGTCATAGCGCTCATGTTGCTAACCATCTGGTTAATTTCGCCCTTATTAGCATCGGCAATATCGGCCATGCTGCCTGTCAGGCGAGTCAAGTTCTCGCCGATGGCCTTGGCGTTAATAAAGCCGTCACGCATAGATTTTTGCACTTCGGGATCGCCAAAAACATTGTTCAGTGCATCCGCGATGCCTTCCATCTTGGCCAGGACCTTGCTGGACGAAGCCATAAACTCATCCAGCCCCTTGGCCGTGGTCCCTGTCACCGCACTATTTTTGGGAATAAAGTTACCGCTTACTTTTTCCGGGGCTACGATATCCACGAATTTATCACCCAGGATACCGTCAGCACCCAGGGAGAAAACAGAACCTTGGGGAATCTGTACCCCTTTATTCATGGCTGCCGTAACCAAAATCCTGTTAGGCAGAACCTTAATATCTTTCACTGAACCAACCGGTACGCCGGCGTAGCGAACCTCGTTGCCCACCTTTAGACCGGAGACCGACGGATAGGAAATTTCCAGGTTATAGCCTCTGTCAAAGATGGAGAAAGCGCCTAAAAAGCTGACAATAAGCGCCAAGACCAGGGCACCGCCTAACGTCATGGCACCTACTTTTACTTCACTGGGATTCATCGTGCTTCCTCCTCGCTAACAGCTTCACCTTTAATAAAACCCTGTACTACCGGGTTAGAACTATTTTTCATCTCATCCACACTGCCCACGGCAATAATCTTACCCTCGTTTAGCATCGCAATCCTGTCTGCCGCTACAAAAGTTGATTCCATATCATGGGTTACCAAAAGCGACGTCACATGTCTCTTTTGCTGTGTCTTACGTATCAGCCGGCTGATGCTCATGGTCCTGATGGGATCCAGTCCTGCCGTTGGCTCGTCGTATAACAGGATTTCCGGATTAACGGCAATGGCCCGGGCCAGGCCCACCCTCTTTTTCATACCACCGGAAAGTTCCGACGGATATTTGGCGGCATCCTGTTCCAGCCCCACATCCTGCAAAAGTTCCCGTACCCGCTGCTGGATTTCTGCTTCCGGCAAATGCAGATGCTGCCTTAAACCAAAGGCCACATTTTCACCCACGGTCAGAAAATCGAACAAGGCGGAATACTGGAAGACCATTCCCATCCTTTTGCGCAATTCATTCCATTGGTCTTCCGTATAACCGGTAACATCCTGGCCCTGTACCAGCACCTGTCCGCCCGAAGGCTTTAACAAGCCGATCAAGACTCGCAGGATAGTACTTTTTCCGCTGCCGGAAGGGCCGATGATTGCCAAAGTCTCCCCCGGCATCACATCCAGGTCTAAATCTTTGATGACATCCTTGCTGCCAAAAGCAATATGTAGTTTATGTAAAGAGATAATCGGTTCAGACATAGAGCACCACCGAAAGGAAATAATTAGTGATAAAGATCAGGATGATGGACAATACCACGGAAGCCGTGGTCGCCAGTCCTACACCTTCAGCACCGGTCTGAGCGCCCAGTCCTTTATAACAACCTACGGTAGCAATGATGGCTCCAAAGAAACAGCTCTTGATCATGCCGCCGATAATATCAAAAGGAACACAGAAAACTTTGATGGAGTTAAAATATGTAAAAGTACTGATACCTGCATAATAATGACTAACCAGCCAGCCGCCCAGATTTCCGACGGCATTGGCAAAAACAACCAATAGCGGCATCATCAATACCAGCGCCACCAGACGCGGCGTTACCAGGAAACGGATAGGATCCGTAGCCATAACCCGCAGGGCGTCAATCTGTTCCGTAACTTTCATCGTGCCGATCTCTGCTGCAATAGCGGCGCCAATCCTGCCGGCTACCACTACTCCTACCAGCACTGGTACCAGTTCGCGGCCCAGGGCGATAGCCACCACGCCGCCGGCCGAAGCCGAAGCACCGAACCGGACGAACTCTTTGGATGTCTGCACAGAAAATACCATACCCGTGAACAGGATGGTCATAAGCACGATAGGCAGTGAATCCGCACCTAAAAGTGACATCTGCCGTAAGGTTTCCCGGCAGTTAACCGCAGGTACCTGCCGTACAGCCGCTTGTAAAAGAAGCATCAGTTGGCCGGTAATGGTGCAGACATAAATAACCGCTGCCCCAATCTTACCGCAAATGAATTGTAAAAACTCCTTAGCTTGCACTACCATCTTACTGCTCCTTTGTGACTTTTTAATGACAATGTTTTCATCTATTCCGCGGCTGAATTTGTTGTGCCTTTAATTTTTACTGACACCGTGGTTTCACCATCCACGATAAAATCCATAGCGGTTTTTTGCTTATGTTTACTGCCGCTCAACAGAGAATCAAAATCGGTAGCCTTGCTGCCTGCCTCCGCCATAGATTCCATATCTTCGTCAGACGCGGCGTTCTTACCTACAGGGCGTTTCCCGCTGTTGGAACGGGCATAATCAATAATGATATCATTATTGCGATCGGCATTATTAATCTTATCCACATAAGTTTTCAGGGACACCGGCGTTTCTTTTTGCTTCTTCAACGCAGGCACGCCAGCTTCTTTCTGCTGACGCATCAAAGCCTGTATCCAGTTCAGGACTGCACCACCCCGGACACTCAGGCGCAAATTGCCGCTGGCATCTTCCGGCAGTTTATACGTAACAGTCTTCTGGACCTGCTCGCCACGGTAAGGCTGCAAGCCGACCTTAATGTGGATGGTATCGCCGGGCGCAGCAGCCTTTTCCAGCACCGCAGCATTTTTAATCTCGGCAATCCTGGCGCCGCCATCAATGGCAACGCTAACATTAATTCCCAGCACATCCACCTTTTCCAGCTTATTCTGGAACAGCACCTTGCCTGCTTCCAGCAATTCTTCCGGCAGGATGGCCGGCACATTGGCCGTGTTATAAAACATATTTTCACGATGGATAGCTAAAGGTTTTCCCTTGGCATCCAGGGCGTCAATATCAAAAATTACCCGGGCGCTGCCACTGGCAGCACTGTCAAACACTTTACTGACCTCATTGACCAGAACTGCACCGATAAGGGTAGGCGCTAATATTTCGTCGTCCACGATGCGCACCCTGGCACTGCCGTTTAAAGAACGGGAAGTATCCGCCACAGAAACAAACATGGGGATGGCTGCCGGTTCCTGACCAACTTTACCGGCCACGCCGGCTGCCCGGTCCTGATTAATGGTACCTACGGTCTGACCGATGGTGCCCACTTTATAAGAAGCTTGTAAATTAGGCACCGAAGCCAGTACCCACGCTTTACTCATGAAATACCCGGCATCACCGCGCTGCATGAACGGATGCCCAAAAGCCAGCACATGACCCGCGTCATCCATCCAGGTAACCGTACCCAGTGCTCCTACCGTCATATCGCCATCCACCACGGCCACACCCACAGAACTACCAGGTTCCAGAGGTCTGATCGTCGCTGTAGTTCCGGCGCCGCCCACATCCAGGGCGGTCAAATCAAACGGTGTCAACTGCTGTTCCAAATAGGCCAAACCCTGGCCGGTAAACCCGCCTGCCATTAACGGCGTGCTTTTAGGAAGCAAACCACTATAATGCGCCACAGGTTTGTCTAACAGTTTCAGCATATTGCCGATAGGCTGCAGGAAACAATACCGTGAATCGGTAAAAGCCTTACCAAAAGCCACTGCACCGGCCAGACGGCCGTCAATATACACGGGGCTGCCGCTCATACCCTGCGAAATGCCACCGCTACGCTCAATCACGCTGCCGGAAGCTTTAATCAAAATCTGGTAGCCCATATCCTGATTACCGGTCACGCCCAGCACTTCCACGGGAAAAGTTTCAATCGTATCCCCGTAAATGACTGTCTTGGCGTACCCCTGCATACCCGCGCGAATTTCTTCCACCGGTATGATTGGCGTCGCTGCCAACACAACCCGGGTCAGACTCCACCAACATGCAACTATAAGAAAAAGGATTTGCTTCGGCATAGTTCTCCCTAACAAAAAGGATACGTTCCCTTCCGGGAAACGTCTCCTTTTATCTGCCCACTGAAATGGCAGCCACGGCCTGACCACTGGTCAGGTTCTGTCCTGCCTGCACATAAACTTCCGTCACCTTGCCGGTGCCATTGGCACGGGCAGCCGGCATTAAACCTGCCACTGTCTTGACCTGTACCAGTACCTGGCCTTCGCTGACAGAGGCACCTACTTTCACCAGACCATCGGCTGCAACCACGCCGCTCAAGGTCGCCGTAGGTTTAACAATCGTATCTGCAAAAGCAATGGAATAAGCACCCAAAGCCACTACAACAATGGCGATCAGGCTGATTACTTTCCAACTCATCTTTTTCATCCTGGCCACTCCTTTCGGGAAACACTCCCACTTTTAATTCAAATTTACTTGTTCATTTTATTATACAACTTGACTGGGTCTTTGTCTATGTTTTTGCTATTTGGCAAAGATTCCCAGGGCAATACTTACCGGACGTTCCTCTCCATCTGACGGCCGGTTCACAATCCGTCCGTTTAAAACCATCTCCGAAGAACCACCGCCGTCAAAATTTACCGCCTGGGACGCACCTAATTTCTGCAGGTATCTGGCTAATTCATTCAAGGTCAGACCCGCAGAAACAGAGCTGCGCCCGTCCGCTACCAGGATCAGCAGCGTCCCGTCCGGTCTGATACCTACCGCGGTCCGGGGAGACCTGCCCCAGGCAATATCGCCGGCAATCTGCTCAGCCTCGCTGCGCACATCCAGCTTACCTTCCGTGAGCAGAGACGGACCGGCACCTACCACCACGTCTGCGGCATCTGCCGTAGCATTTCCCAATGTCTGTACCAGATTGACCCGCTCACCTTTTTTTAAGCCCGCCAGGGCATCTGCGTTGGCACCATGGCCGCTCAAAACAATACTGCCGGACTCCAGGCTCATATTGCCCTTAGTATCCACCTCGGTGACGCGTCCCTGAACCAGTTTTACTTCCCGGCCAAATTCATTAGTCCCGGTACTGTGACCATAATTACGATTATAAAGTACCAGGTCCCCCGCCAGTCGTTCCCGGTTCATGCCTCTGATTTGTAGGACCTTGCCACCGGGCAGGGCTACGGTGCCGTTATACTGCAGTCCCTTTTGCACGCTGGGCCGGCCGTTTTGCTCAATTACCAGAGCGCTCCTGGCATAATCGCCGTCCGCCCCAAGCCAGTCACCATCAGCCTTACAGTTACCGATGACCCAGCCGTCCGTATCAAAATAGCAAGCATTGACGACCGCCTTGGCGCCAGTTTGCGCAGCAGCTCTTTGCAGCCTGCCCCTGCCGGTCCCGTCTAAAGCTGCCGAAAAAGGTCTCACCTCGTACCCGCTCTGAGGCGCCAGTTCCAGAAAATAAAACCGCAACGGCCGCCCATTTAAATCATCCTGCCAGAAATTATAGGCCAGCCCTTTGCCTAGGTTATCGTGCTCCCTAATAATGGCAATCCGGTAAACATCCAGGACGATACGATCCGGATGCTTCAGGACCAGGACCTGATGCTGCGCCTGTTTGCTCAAATTTACCAGCAGGTAGCTTTTATCCTTGCTCTCCTGTACCAGCTGCACCTTTTGCAGTACCCGGTCGTTTAGCTTGACGCCGGCTACCGCCTTCGCTTCACCTGCCAGTTCCAGGCTGACCGTCAAGCCGGCGCTGGTATCTTTATACGCTACCGGGCCATCACAATCCAGGACGATACGCACCTTCGTAGCGCTGCTGCTGGTCCTGATTCCCTGTACCTTAGCTGCCAGAGCCTCGGCTTGCAGCGCCAGCAGCACTATAACCAGCATTATTCTCAATATCAACTTCATCCCTGCAACCTCCTGCCCCAAATAAAAAACAGGCTCCCCGCTGCGGGTTACACTTCGTTTCCTGCGAAACATCCTCCCCAGCGGGTGCCGTTAAATTTTAAAAAACGCTGTTGCTAAATACCGTGCCCGGACGTAACTTATCCAGGTTCTCCAGAGCTTTACCGGTACCAATAGCCACACAATCCAGAGGCTTGTCTGCCGCAAAAGTCCTGATGCCCGTTTCTTTTTCAATGGCAGTGGTGATTCCCCTTAGCAGCGCGCCGCCGCCTGTCAGGCAGATACCGTTGTCTACGATGTCGGCCGATAATTCCGGCGGACATTTTTCCAGGACGCTGCGTACCTTGCTGATCATCGTCCCCACAGGTTCTTCCAAAGCTTTCATTGTATCTTCCGAAGTCACCGTGATAGTCTTGGGCAGACCATTAATCGTATCCCGGCCGCGCACTTCCATCTTCATGACTTCCCCGCCGGGAACGACTGTACCAATCTGAATCTTAATCTCTTCCGCCGTCCGCTCACCGATAAGCACATTATATTGTTTCTTAATCCGGCGCGCAATGGCATCGTCAAACTTATCGCCACCCACCCGGATAGAAGCATCATCCACCACACCGCCCAGACTGAGGATAGCAATATCCGTCGTCCCGCCGCCGATATCCACCACCAGTTTTCCCGAAGGTTCCACAATATCCAGCCCGGCGCCTAAAGCGGCAGCCAGCGGTTCTTCAATTAAAAAGGTCTTGGAAACGCCTGCTTGCATCGTGGCTTCCAGGACGGCCCTTTTTTCCACTGATGTGATTCCCACAGGGATACAAGTCATGACCCGGGGCTTAAAGAAAAAGCTTTTTCCTGCTACCTTGGCGATAATATATTCCAACATTTTCTGGGTAATAGTATAGTTGGCAATCACGCCTTCTTTTAAAGGACGGATAGCTGTAATACCTCCCGGAGTACGCCCCAGCATTTCCCGGGCTTCCTTACCGACGGCTAAGATCCGTTTATTATCTTTATCTACTGCTACCACCGAAGGTTCATTCAGGACAATCCCCTTGCCCTTCACATAAACCAGGATGTTGGCCGTACCTAAATCAATACCAATATCAGCACTGCTGGCAAACATGATTTTCTCCTTAACTGACTAAACTGCATTTCCCGCGGCAGCAATCCTGCTTCTGCGCCGGAACCCCATAATTAATTTAAAAGTTAAGCGTCGCCCTGACGTTAAACATTAGCGCGGGTAATATCCGCACCCAGGGAACGTAATTTTTGTACCAGATTCTCGTAGCCGCGGTCGATGTGGAAAATATCCCCCACCTCGGTAACACCTTCTGCCACCAGACCAGCCAGCACCATAGCCGCCCCCGCCCGCAAATCCGTGGCGCGCACCTGGCAGCCCGTCAATTTGGCAGGTCCTTCGATAATAGCGCTACGACCTTCGGTAGTAATCTGGCCGCCCATGCGGTTCAATTCCACCACATGCATGAAACGGTTTTCAAAGACTGTTTCCGTGATCCGGCTGCGTCCCTGGGCCACGGTCAGCATCGCCATGATCTGCGCCTGCATATCCGTCGGGAAACCAGGATAAGGCATCGTCTTCACTTCTAATGCTTTTAACGGTCCGTTACAAGAAACATGCACAGAGTCAATATCCTCCACCACAGTAACACCTGCTTCACGCAGTTTGGCTACCAGAGGTTTCTGATGTTCCGGCAAGACGTTTTCAATGACCACATCGCCGCCGGTCATGGCTGCGGCAATCATATAAGTACCCGCCTCAATCCGGTCCGGGATGGTAGTATGCTCACTACCATGCATATGCTTGACGCCTTCAATGCGGATTGTATCCGTACCGGCGCCGCGCACCCTGGCTCCCATCTGGTTCAAATAGTTGGCCAGATCAACAATTTCTGGCTCTTCCGCCGGATTCTCCAAAATGGTAGTACCTTCTGCTAAGGCAGCCGCCATCATTAAATTTTCGGTAGCACCCACACTGGGAAAATCCAGATAAATATCGCAGCCTTTTAAACCGTGAGGGGCTACCGCCTCAATATAACCATGGCCCTGTTCAATCTTGGCGCCCAGGGCTTCGAAGCCTTTTAAATGCAAATCAATGGGCCGGCTGCCAATAGCGCAACCTCCCGGCTGCGAGATACGGGCATGGCCCTTCCTGGCCAGGAGCGGTCCCATCACCAAAAAAGAAGCCCGCATACTGCGCACTAACTCATAAGGAGCTTCACAAGAAGTAATCACACTGCTGTCAATCTTCAATGCATGATCACCATCTGCGTCCACCTTAACGCCCAGACACCGCAAAACAGCATTAATGGTATGCACGTCTTCCAGCATGGGTACATCTTCCAGACGGCTGGGAGTTTCCCCCAGGATAGCTGCCACGATAAGCGGTAATACCGCATTCTTCGCGCCGCTGGTTTTAACTTTTCCCACCAGGCGTTTTCCGCCTCGGATAATCAATTTCTCCACAAACTTTTCCTCCAAAAACTCAGGCCTTCTATTTTGAGAAACAATTATACACTTTAAAATGAATTGTATTTATAATTTTAACACTGCCGGAAACATTTAGCAAGTTCCAGACGAAAAAAGGCAGAAGCCGGTTGCTGCTTCTGCCTAAGAATGACTCTGGTTAAAATTTTATTTCTGTTTTGGCCGTAGATTTTCAGAAACAATATGCGCCAAATTCTCTTGTTTAACACGCAGGGTATCGGCGAAACGCTCTTCCTGAAGTTTTCGTTCTTCTTCCAGTTCCGCCATCCGTTTAGCCTTGGCTTCCTTACGTTGTTCCCGTAAGGCTTCCATTTCCGCTTCCGTCAGCTTATTTTTGGATTGTTCCTCAGCCTTCATCTCTTCTATGGCTGCCCGGTGCGCCGCAATTCTCTTTTTTTCAGCCTCGGCCCTCTCCTGCATATGCAAACTGGCCTTTTGCTCTAGGGTTAACTGCATGCCTCTGGCCGTACGGTGCCGGTAAAAAAGATAAATAATCACACCCGGCCAGAAAAGGAAAGTTACAACAATCCAAAAGTTCCGATACGGAACCTGCCTCTTGGCGGTATCACGATATACCCAATAAGCCAGAGACCATTGGAAAATCGTCATGCAGGCAATCATCCAGGACTGGTTTAATCCCTCCACCAAGTCAAGCCCCCTTTCTACAACTTGTTTAGCCGTTAATCTTTCTTCTGTCAGCTAAAACATTATAGTAGGTTTCTTTTTCCATGATGGTCTTGCGTAATTCCGCTTTTTTCTCAGGGTTATCCATCTTTTTCAGGATAGCTTTTAAATCATTAATTTCTTGTAATAACTGACCCATCCTATTTCCTGCTGTTGCTTTTAATACATCATTACTGTTAGCCATAAGTAAACCCCCCCTTTTTTAATATTTAGCGCGTTTATCGGCAGCTACCGGCGCCGGGACAACATCGTCCGCCCTCTGAATGGCATCGTGCACATCCAAGGTATTGATAACACAGGTCTTGGCTCGTTTTAAGAGCAGGTCAATCCTGGTGATAAGACGAATAGTTCGCAATACAAGTACGGTAAACATATATTGATTTTTTTCGTCCTGGGTAAATTCCAGATAATTAGTTTTCAACTCCAGGATGGTATCCAGCTTATCATACTGTTTCAACAGCGTTTCATGTAAGCGCCTTGCATCATTTTTAATATAGCTGGCATATTGGCCTATACGACGCAACCTGGCTACTGAATCTGCAAGTTTTAACGACTGCCAGTCAATCTTATCTTTAACTGCCAGCGCCTCATCCTTATTTAAATCTTCCAGCTGCTTGCCTTCAGGCAAAACCTTTTTCTTTAAGGTTTCCAGATCGTACAAAGCCGGAACAGAAGCAACTTCTGCTAATGCGGCGCCTTCCTCAATCATCCCCAAGGAACTATGCTGTGGTGGCTGAGTTTCCGAGATCGTATCCATGATGGAACTTCCCGTCTTCGTGTCCGGGAATCCTGCAATGTGCACCACGGTAAATTCCTGCTCAACCTTCTGAGTCATGGTACGTCCATAAATAGCCAGCGCCGTGAATAATCCCGTGCCCAGTTCATCCCAATGGTTAGCTTTTAATTTCGCCAAAGTGCTGCACATATCTGCCAGGGCATCAATCTGAGGTTTACCGGCATGGAAACTTTCCGATTCCTTATACACAACCATGTTGGGAGGATTTTTAATCTTAGCAAAGGCATGTACCAGTCGCCCAAACTCTTCCCACATACTAACTTTTTCCTTACCAAACTCAATCAGAAGTTGCAGGGTTTCTTTCTGTGCTTCATAGTAATGCATTTTCTCGTCACTATAGCGCTCCAGGGCATTTTCCACAATATGCTTGGAACTGGCTACGCTGTGGTACATCTTAAAACCTGCCACCGCTAAACCTGCGACTGCAATGACCGCGGCTGGTGGAGGAACTGCTACCATAATACCCCCCCTTTCGAACAAAAGAAGACATCCCGCCGGGCAGGATGTCTTCTTACTTTTACTTCTCAGCTGCAGCTAACTTAACCGTCTTCAGGCGGGCTTCAGCACGGTGTAAGCTTTGCATTACACGTTCTACATTTATGTCCTTTTCCAGATGAGACAACCTGTTCTTGGCGCGTTCAAAAGAAGCTTGTGCCCTGTTGACATTAATGGCGTCCGCAGTTTCTGCATTTACAGTGAGGACAGTTACCTTGTTATCCTTAACTTCCAGGAAACCGCCATCCACGCAAATGTAATGGGCAAAACCTTCTTTATCACGGTATTTTAAAGGTGCTTCCTTCAGTGTACCGATCATAGTGGCGTGACGTGGTAAAATACCCACGCCACCCCAGACGGTGATTGCTTCCACATACGTAACGTCATCCGCCTTAAACACGTACTTATCCGGCGAAAGAACTTCAAATTGCATCAAAGTTGCCATAGGCTCACTCTACTTTCATAGTCTTTGCTTTGGCAATAGCGTCATCAATGGTACCAACCATGTAGAAGGCGCCTTCCGGCAGGTCGTCATGCTTGCCTTCCAGAATTTCCTTGAATCCGCGGATAGTTTCCTTCAGAGGAACATATTGGCCGGGAGTACCGGTGAACTGTTCAGCTACGAAGAAAGCCTGGGACAAGAATCTCTGAATCTTGCGGGCACGGGCTACCGTTACCTTATCATCTTCGGAAAGTTCTTCCATGCCCAGGATGGCGATGATATCCTGCAACTCTTTGTAACGCTGCAAAATAGCCTGCACACCACGGGCAACCTTATAGTGTTCTTCACCAATTACCAGCGGGTCCAGGATACGGCTGGTGGAATCCAGAGGATCCACAGCCGGATAAATGCCCAGCTCAGCAATTTGACGGGACAGAACCGTGGTCGCATCCAGATGGGCGAAAGTGCCTGCCGGAGCAGGGTCTGTCAAGTCATCGGCAGGTACGTATACAGCCTGCACGGAAGTAATAGAACCTTTTTTAGTAGAAGTAATACGCTCCTGCAGTGCGCCAATGTCGTTGGCCAGGGTAGGTTGATAACCTACGGCGGAAGGCATACGGCCTAACAGTGCGGATACTTCGGAACCAGCCTGAATGAAACGGAAAATATTATCAATGAAGAGCAGCACGTCCTGACCTTCCACATCACGGAAATATTCCGCCATGGTCAGGCCAGTCAAGCCGACACGCATACGCGCTCCGGGAGGTTCGTTCATCTGGCCGTACACCAGCACGGTCTTGTTGATAACGCCGGATTCCTTCATTTCGCCCCACAGATCGTTACCCTCACGGGTACGCTCGCCTACGCCGGCGAATACGGAATAACCACCATGAGCCGTTGCAATGTTATGAATCAGCTCCATGATAATAACCGTTTTGCCTACGCCGGCGCCGCCGAACAAGCCGACCTTGCCGCCTAAGGCATACGGTGCAATCAAATCTACGACCTTGATACCTGTTTCCAGGATTTCAGTGGAAGTAGACTGATCTTCAAACTTCGGTGCTGGTCTGTGAATCGGCCAGTAATCCGCTGCTTCAACCTTCTTGGGATCTTTATCCACGGTCTCACCCAGGACGTTAAAGATACGGCCCAGACAGCCTTCGCCAACTGGAACACTGATAGCAGCGCCCGTATCTACTGCATCCATACCGCGTACCAGACCATCGGTAGAACTCATGGCTACGGCACGTACTACATCGCCACCGATATGCTGCATAACTTCTGCAGTCAGGTGGATCTTAATACCGTCACCAACTTCACCGTCAATCTTGATCGCGTTGTAAATCGCAGGCAGGTTTTGCGGCGGAAACTTAATGTCGATAACAGGACCAATAACCTGTACAATTTTGCCAGTCATCAAATATTTCCTCCCTTTAATCTTGCTGCAGAGCTTCAGCTCCGCCAACGATTTCGTTAATTTCTCTGGTAACGCCTGCCTGACGAGCTTTATTGTAAGACAACTCCAAAGCCTTTAAGAGATCGTTCGCGTTGTCGGTAGCAGAAGACATTGCTGTCATCCTGGCACCCAGCTCGCTTGCGGACGATTGCATCAGCGCAGCATAAATTACCGTCTTCACATAATA
>CAXYYS010000002.1:0-109945 GCA_964293585.1 uncultured Acidaminococcales bacterium | reverse complement strand
CAGAACAGCTTGCTCTTTAATTTTGTCCCTTTACTTTTCCACCCTTGACAGCAGCGCCACGGTCTCGACGTGGTGAGTCCTGCTGAACATATCCACCGGTTGGGCTTTGACAGCTTTAAAACCGTGGGCCGTTAAATAGGCCAGGTCCCGGGCCAAAGTGGCCGGATTGCAGGACACATACACGATGCGTTTAGGTTTGACCCGCGCCATGGCGGCCAGCACTCTTTCCTCGCAGCCTGCCCGGGGAGGATCCAGCACGATCACGTCCGGATGCACGCCGCCCTGGATGAGCTTGGGCAGTTCGTAAGCCGCGTCCCCCAGAATAAAATCCACGTTGCCGATCTTATTCTGCACCGCATTCTTCTGTGCGTCCTTAATGGCGCTGGGTACAATTTCGAGGCCGTAGACAAACTTAGCTTTCTGCGCCAGGAACAAGGTAATCGTTCCCGTGCCGCAGTACACGTCGGCCACGGTTTCCCGGCCGGTCAAAGCGGCAAAGTCCAGGGCCTGCTGGTACAATCTGGCTGCCTGGTCGCTGTTCACCTGGAAGAACGACTGGGCCGAGATGTTAAACTCCAGGCTGCCGATTTTATCCTTGATCATCCCCTTGCCAAACAGCAAACGGGTCTTGGGTCCCAGGATCACATTGGTATGCCGGGTGTTGATGTTCTGCACCACGCTGGTCAGTCCCGGCAGACCATCTTTCAGCTGCTGCACCAGTTCTTTATTATGAGGCAGTTGTTCCACCGCCGTCACCAGGCACACCATCACCTGGCCGGTCTGGACGCCTACCCTGCCCATGATATGGCGTACGATGCCCGTACGTCTATCCTCGTCGTAAGCCGGGATCTTGTACTTGTGCATCCAGGCTCGCACGATTTCTGCGATGTCATTGTTGGCTTCTTTTTGGATAGCGCAGGCTTTCACATCGATCACATGGTGGGTAAACTGGGCGAAACAGCCGATGGCCACGCCGTTTTTAGTCTGCGCCGCCGGCACCTGCATCTTGTTGCGGTAATGCCAGGGATCCACCGCGCCGATAACCGGCAGCACCACCATGTCCGGCAGGTGCCCGATCCTGGTTAAGGCGTCCCGCACCTGCTGCTGTTTGACTTTCAGCTCTGCGCTGTACGAAAGATGCTGCAGCTGACAGCCGCCGCACTCCTTGTACACGGGGCACACCGGTTCCACCCGGTCCGGGGATGCTTTCAGCACCCGCAGCAGACGCCCCTTGGCAAAAGATTTTTTAACGATATCCAAGCTGGCGCGGACGGTTTCCCCGGGCAGCGCCCCCGGCACAAATACTGCTAAATTATTGGCGCGGCCCACGCCTTCACCCGTGCTCCCCAGACCGGTAATCTGAAGATCCACCTGAGCGCCGTGAGCCGCAGCCGTATGGCTGTGGTGCTTTCGCTCCGGCCCCGCCTGTGCCGGTCTCTTTTTCCCTGTAGCAATCTGCTTTCTTTCCGCCATATTGTACTCCGTTTCTGCTTCGCTGTTTTCCATAATCGTTTGCATCGTTATTGGCATTAGTATAACACAAAACCCGCCCGCCGCCAAAAAAATAACCTGCCCCGGTTCAGAGGCAGGTCATTGTGTAACTATACTAACATCCTGGCGCCGGCTGGCTCAGCCTG
Organism: uncultured Acidaminococcales bacterium; assembly: GCA_964293585.1. Classification (GTDB taxonomy): domain Bacteria; phylum Bacillota; class Negativicutes; order Acidaminococcales; family Acidaminococcaceae; genus JAKVKY01. The sequence goes on along the minus strand of CAXYYS010000002.1, from coordinate 108,308 downwards.
TAGGACTAAGTTCCGGCACGCTGCGCTGCTAATTAATTAGTAGTTAACGGCGCGCAGTTCAAAGTAAGCTTGCGGATGGTCGCAAACCGGGCATTTTTCCGGAGCAGTGGGGCCGATATGGATATGGCCGCAGTTGCCGCAGATCCAAACCTTGTCGCCTTCACGTTTGAAGACTTTGCCGTTCTCGATGTTAGCGGCCAAGGCACGATATCTTTCCTCGTGTTCCTTTTCAATCTTACCTACTTCGGTAAAGAGCATGGCAATCTTGTCAAAGCCTTCTTCTTTAGCGGTCTTGGCAAAGCCGGCATACATGTCGGTCCATTCATAATGTTCACCGGCAGCGGCATCAGCCAGAGCGCCCTTAATATCAGGCATACCGCCCATGAACAGCTTGAACCAAATCTTAGCATGTTCCTTCTCGTTGTTAGCCGTCTCTTCAAAAATCTTGCGAACCTGCTCATAACCAGCCTTCTTAGCTACGCTGGCATAATAAGTATATTTGTTGCGAGCCTGGGATTCACCTGCAAATGCTGCCTTTAAATTTTGTTCAGTCTTGCTACCCTTTAATTCCATAATTATCGCTCCTTTGTTTACTAAACTTACTAACATTTATTTTCCTGCCTGGTGGCAGTTATTAACTTTTTCTGCGGCTCTCGCTATAAAGCTGCCGTCAGCACGCTTTCACGCCGGGGTACCTTTAGCCTTACTGGCCTTGGCTGCCGCCTTAACTTTAACCGGTTTTTGCACTTTTTCCGGCTCCCTGCCTACTTCTACACCTTGCTCCGCAGCTGCCTTAATCTGGCATTCGGGGCACAGACCGGAGAACACGATATCATGGTTCTCCATCCGGAAACCGGTAAGCTGGGCAATCTTGTCGTCCAGATCCTGGTTATAGTCCAGGCCTTGGACGTTGATAAACTTTTTGCAGCGGGTACACTGCACATGGTAATGCTTCGTCAATATATAATCGTAACGGTCGGCGGCGCTGGGCACCGAAACTTTGCTTAAGAGCCCGCTTTCCACCAGGGTGTTCAGATTCCTGTAAACCGTACCTTTGCTGATATCGGGATATTTGGTGATAATATCATTATAAACCTGCTCTGCCGTGGGATGATTTCCCAGGGACCGTACGGCGGCAATAACCAGCTGCCGTTGGATCGTATTACGCTTTTGCATATTCACCACCTCTTTTGGAATTAATTCCTAATAAGATTATATTCAGCTTTTTTGCAAAAGTCAAGGCTAAAAACTGCTTTCCGGCGGTCTTTTTACTCAGGGAAAAAGCCGCCAGCAGGTAAAAAATCTGCTTGCGGCCTAAGTTATGAACAATATGTGAAGAAATTCCCAATAAGGAAAATATTTACTTATCCTGATCTTTTTTAATGGCCTGCCAATAAAAACGGATGGGCAGGTTGGATGCTCCCGGCGGCGACCAGACGAAAAGTCCCTCGCGCATACCGCTCGCTCCCGGTACCGTGGCAAATGTGTACATCTCCCGGCCGGTCTTGCCAAACGCTTCTTCTTCCCCGTCCGGGATGGGCACCAGCTGCCGCGTATCTGTCTGTTTGTACACCGCGTAGCCGGCAAAATAGCCGCCGCTGGGGTTAATACGCAGGGCGTAGGGCTGGCCGCCCTGCACCTGGTAACGCAAACGGTAGATGACGCCGTAGTTGCCGTTGTTCATGGTCTTACGTCCGGTGGTGGCATCCACCCCTTTCAGAAAATACGGTTCCTCATCGGCGCCCATGCGCAGGTAATACACATCGGACTTGGTAAAGTCGATGGGTTCTGTCACCGTATAGGTCAGGTTGGCGTGGTCATAAGTTCCCCGCAGGGGATGTTCGTCCATAGGCAGGATGGGTGCCGTCTTGTTATAAACAGAAGGCATCTCCGACGCCTCGCACATCAGCACGCTCACCGTCACCGGACCCCTGGCTTCAAAATATACCATGCCGGTAGCCAGCTGCTCCGGCCGCAGGATCAGCCCCGCCTCGAACTCCGACGAACCTGTCAGCAGTTCCCGGAACTGATAGTGGTTTAACGATATGGTCTCCGGCGTCTGCCGGGTAAAATATTTTTTCTGGGAATCTTTGGCCGCCTTGGCGTAGTTAGCCGAAGGTTCGCTGATTCCGCTGCGTTTAATCACCAGCGTAGCCGCATCTACGCCGGCAGGACGCACCACCACCGCCAGCTTTAAATTTCTTTTGGTCCCGTTCAGATGGTGGACAAAGATGCGGGCAGGCCCCGTCACCGTGTCCCTGTATAAAACGCCGGTGCCATGCACCAGCTCCGGGCTGTCCGAGAAAAGTAAAACAGGCCCGGAAGCTGTCACCTGGACAGGAACTTCCCGGGCCTCAGGCACACCTAGAGCGGTAGTTCCGGCAGCCAGGGCCGTCTCAGATAACAGCAGACCTCCGCCAATTACTCCCAGCAGTGTACGTAAAATAGTCATTTTAAACTGTTCTTATAATCTTCCAGGAACTTGGCCAGACCTTTATCGGTCAGCGGATGAACCAGCATCTCCTTCAGGACCTTGGTGGGGATGGTGGCGATATCCACGCCGGCCAGCATTACCTTGTTCACATGGTCGATATTGCGGACGCTGGCAGCAATAATCTCGGTATCAAACTTATAGGTGCGGAACACTTTCACCATGTCCGCAACCAGGGCCACGCCGTTTTCCCCGATATCGTCCAGACGGCCGATGAAGGGGCTGACATAAGCAGCGCCGGCACGAGCGGCCAGCAGCGCCTGTCCCAGGCTGAACACCAGCGTCACGTTGGTGCGGATGCCTTCGGCGTGCAGGATCTTTACAGCTTTTAAGCCTTCAGGGATGCAGGGGATCTTTACGACCACGTTCTGCGCAATCTTTACCAGGTTGCGGGCTTCTTTGACCATGCCGGCGCACTCGGTGCTGATTACTTCCGCGCTGACGGGTCCCGGAATCAGCTTACAGATTTCCGGGATAACCTCGGCCTGGGTCCGGCCGGTCTTGGCAATCAGGCTGGGGTTGGTCGTTACGCCGTATACCACGCCTAAATCGGCAAATTCCGCAATCTCTTTCACATCGGCAGTATCCATAAATATTTTCATCGTTAACACTCCTTTAGCATTTTGCTTGTATGTTTAAACACCGGACAACCTGCCAGCCGTTCCGGCGGTACCGTACCCGGTACAACTGCTTATCTGTTTAAAAGCAGGCCTTTATCCGCGGTGGTCTCCGCCGGGATGCTTAAAGTCATGGCGCTGTACCAGAGCAGCAGGGAATCCCCGGCTGTGATGGAGAAATAATTGGGGCAGGCAGCCTGGGTGATCGTCGCCTTGATATCATGGTTACTATTCAGGATCACCACAGCATCATCCCGGTCCTCGGCAACTTTTACCGAAGCCACCCGGAAAAACTTGCCCGTCTCTTCGTCAATGTTCCCCAGGACAAACGCATACGCCGCTGCTTCCGCCGGATAACTTTTGGTCACCAGGCTGGAATAATAAGCGGTCACGTTCTTGCCCACCTGCAGGGCTTCCCGGGTCAACTTGGCGCCGCTGCGGCCGTTCAGGACAAAAGTCTCACTGCCGGCCTTGGCCACGATCTTAGGGTAATTGCCCTCGCCGGTTACGGTAATCTTGTTGCCGTCCACCGCCGTAATCTTGCCGTAGGTAGCCATCATGTCCCGCACCGGATTAGGATATTGATCCTCTTCCGCCGTATTCACCGACGCCGCGCTCACAGCTGTTGCCGTATTCCCGTCCACCAGTGTCTTCATCGGCGCCGCCAAAACTACGCCACTGATACCGGTCAGGATCATCAACACCATCAGCACAAACTTTTTCATTAGCAAGTCTCCTCTTTCCCAGCGGGAACAATACGCTGCTCCCGGAACCACAACTACTTTTAAAACAAGGACAGCTGGCCGTCCCCCGGTGAAAGATGTAAATCCACCTCGGGGTGCGCCCGATTCTTACCGGTAACCCATTTGCCGCAGCGGGGGCAGACCATCTCGGCGCTGGGATAAGCCCAGGCCAGATGGGTACCGCATTTGGGGCAGATAAATTCTACCTGTTCTGCTCCCGGTTCACTTTGTACATGCATACCCTGCCACCTCCCGGCCCTCACGCCGCTCCCGCCCGTCCGTTACACCGGACAGAGAAGCTGCTTACTTTCCTTGTAAATCTTGGTTCGTATTAAATCATTATACTATATGCGGCGGACAAAAGAAAGTCCGCTCACGCTACCGGCCGCAACGCAAAGACTAAATTTACGGAGGAGCGGACCGTGATCGTCCCCGGATGCAGTTCCGTAGGCGTACCACCCTCGGCTCCGTCCATCTTGGCCATCAGCATGGGGCTGTTCATGACCACGTGGCTCTCGCCGCCGCTGCTGCTGATATTAGCCTGCACCATGACGCCCAGGTTACGGCCGCCGGCATTGGCAACCAGCTCCGCCTTGCTCCTGGCATTGGTCACGGCTTCCGTCAGCAGCCGCTGCTCCACGATATTTTTATTATTTAAGCCAAACTCTACCCGGGACACGCTGGCGCCGGCTTTGGTCACGCTGTTGTCCAGCAGCCCGCTCAGCTGTTCCAGCTTCTCCACCTTCACTTTCATGGTGGTCAGGGCCCTAAAGCCGGTCTGTTTCCGTTTGCCGCCGGCAAAACTGTACACCGGTTCCAGGTTATAACCCGTGCTCCGGGCATTCTCCCCGGTAACAGCGGCGCCCAAAAGCACCGTCTTCAAAGACTGGAGTTTGCCCGCCACGCCCTCCCGGGCTTCTTCTGCCGTCGGCGCTTCCTTGGACAGTTCCAGGTATACATACGCCATATCCGGCTCCACCTCTGTCACTGCGGACCCTGTTACCGTGACGCTGTCACGTTCTTCGGCTGTTGTTAATCCCGGCACGGCCAGACAGAATAAACTCAGGCACAGCACCAGAAAAAGTTTTTTTGACAAATGCATGAAAACGCCCTCCTTTTTGTTAATTATAACACAAATCTCCTGTTTGTAGTCCTTAATTTTTCCCGGCTTATAAGTTTAGCTTGCATTGCCTGGCAAAAGGTTTTAAAATAGAACAAGTAAATATAGGAAAAGAGGTTATCATCATGGAAAGAAGAATCATTCAAGTGGAGGAGCGGCTGCCGCTCTTAATGACCATCCCGCTCAGCTTGCAGCATCTGTTCGCCATGTTTGGCGCTACCATCCTGGTACCGCTGCTGTTCAAACTGAACCCTAATACCTGTCTTTTAATGAACGGTATCGGCACCCTGCTTTATATCTTCCTGACCAAAGGCAAGATTCCTTCCTATCTGGGTTCCAGCTTTGCCTTTATCTCCCCGGTGCTGGTCATCTTAGCCAGCCATCCTTACACGGATGCCCAGGGAGGCTTCATCGTCTTCGGCCTCTTGTTCATTCTCTTTTCCTTCATTATTAAAGTAGCCGGCACCAAATGGATCGACGTGATCTTCCCGCCGGCTGCTATGGGCGCCATCATCGCCGTCATCGGCCTGGAACTGGCGCCGACGGCTGCAGCTATGGCCGGTCTCACCGGAGACAAGGTTGATATGCACAACGTGGCTGTCTCCATGTTTACCCTGGCCGTTACCGTCATCGGTTCCGTTGCCTTTAAAGGTTTCTTAGCCATCATCCCCATCCTCTTCGGCGTCGTCTGCGGTTATGTGTTCGCCTTCTTCATGGGCCTGGTCAACTTTGCCAGCGTAGCAGCAGCGCCCTGGTTCTCCATGCCGCATTTTACCGCTCCTACCTTTAACTTTACCGCGGTCATGATCATCGCCCCGGCGGCGTTAGTCGTGCTCACGGAACATATCGGCCACTTGTTCGTCACCGGTAACATCGTAGACCGGGACCTGATCAAGGAGCCGGGCCTGGCCCGTTCCCTCTTTGCCGACGGCTGCTCCAACGTGCTGTCCGGTTTCTTCGGCGCTACGCCTAACACCACTTACGGTGAAAACATCGGCGTCATGGCTATCACCAAAGTCTACAGCGTGTGGGTTATCGGCGGTGCAGCAGTATGCGCCATCCTGCTTTCCTTTATCGGCAAGCTTTCCGAGCTGATCCGCAGTATCCCCGGTCCCGTTATGGGCGGTGTCTGCATCCTGCTCTTCGGCGTCATCGCCGCTTCCGGTATCCGCCTCCTGGTAGAAAAGAAAGTGGATTACAGCAAGTCCCGTAACCTGACCATGACCGCGGTCATCATGATCGTGGGCCTGTCCGGCGCCAAGCTGACCTTCGGCAACATCTCCGTCCAGGGCATGGTCCTGGCTACCCTGGTGGCCATCCTCTTAAGCCTGGTCTTCAAACTGTTCATGGTACTAGGCATCATGAATGAGGACGAATAATTTCTCGTAATTATTCTTAAAGTCAAAAATGTGGTATAATGGTACTAAGGAAATTCCTTAGTACCATTTTTATAATGTGGAAGACCAGGTTGATAAAGGAGGTAAGTCCCATGTTTGAATTTAAGGAAATCGTCACGGAAGGTAAAAAGGCTTTACAAGTTACGGCTAAAGGCGGCAAGGATCACGCCGTGTATCCCTATCCACCGCTGAACAAACCGGAAATTCTGAGCCTGCTCAAGGATAATATCGTAGAGAAAGAATTTGATCCCAAGTCTGCCAGCGACCAGGCTATCACTAACCTGATGTATCTGGCGCCCGACACCATGGACTGGAAGGAAGCCAGCAAGACGCTGGTGTTCTTCTGCCTGAACGGTGAAAAGAGCCTGGCCGATATTTTAAAAGAAGCAGTGGCTCCCGATTCCCCCTTCACCGCAGAAGAAGCCGCCCTGTGCCATTGGGCCCAGCAGATTCTGGATACCATCGCCGCCTTGAAGAAAAAAGGCCTGGCTGATGCAGCTATCGCAGACGCCAAAGAACTGCGGGCTTATTTTAACTAACAGTTGCGTAAAAACACAAGAGAGAAACCAGTACTGGTTTCTCTCTTTTTTTCTGCGCCGGATTTTCCCTGGGCGCAGGCCGCGCCCTGCACGCAGTCGGCAATCGCCTCATCAATCACGTATTTTTCCTTGCACACCACCGTGCCAGGGCAGCAAAAAACCGGTCCCCACATGGGAACCGGTTTGTGTTTACTATTAACGGGACAACCAGGAAGAATGTTTCACAGCCTGTTTATCTACGTCCACCTGGTTGGGTGCATAGAGCAGGATGGAATCGCTAACCTTGGAAACAGTGGCATTAATAATGTAGCTGACACCGTTCAGATAATCAAAGATCCGGTTGCGGGTCTCGTTATCAATCTCGGCAAAGGAAATCATCAGCGCTGCGCCGCTCATAAGAGCATCGGCATATTCTCTGGCATCATCAAAGGCATGAGGCAGGCGCACGATAATATCTAAGTGCCCGGTTTGCAGCAAATATGGTCCCTCATATTCCTCGTTATCAATGTTGTTTCCAAATAATTTCAGGGCTGTGTTTTTTAAATCCATGATTAACCCTCCACCTCACTGTCAGCACGCATCCTTCGCGTTCTGTTTCATGTGTACTAATTATGCCATTCGACATAATTTGCAAAATTCCTCTTTTTCTGCAAAACTTTTTAGAAAATTTTTCCAAATTGCTCAGAACAGGAAAAACCTCAGCTGCAGCAAAGAATTTTACCGGGTACCACATCCTGTTTACAGGTTGCCTTTTTCCTCGGCGGATTTGATACGGCCGCGGATACGGCCACGCTCCAGACGGCTCAGCACTTTCTTGCGCATACGGATGCTCTTGGGCGTAACTTCTACCAGCTCGTCATCGTTGATATGTTCCAGGGCGCCCTCCAGGGAGAACACCTTGGCCGGTACCAGATGGACGGCTTCGTCACTGCCGGAGGCACGCATGTTGCTGACGTGCTTTTTCTTGCAGGGGTTGACGTCGATATCATTCTCGCGGGCATTCTCGCCTACGATCTGTCCTTCATAAACTTTCTCACCGGGAACCACGAACATGGTGCCGCGTTCCTGGCAGTTGCCCAGGCCGTATGCCGTGGTCTCGCCTTGTTCAAAGGCTACCAGGCTGCCGCGGGTCCTGCCCATGATGGGTCCCTTATAGGCTTCGTAACCGGCGTAAACGTGGTTCATGATACCGTTGCCTTTGGTGTTGGTCAGGAACTGGTTCCTGAAACCGATCAAACCACGGGCGGGAATCTTAAACTCCATACGCAGGTAACCGTTCATCTCGTGCATATTCTGCAGCTCGGCTTTGCGCAGGCCCAGATCTTCCATGACGGTGCCCATAAATTCCTGGGGTACGTCGATGGTCAGTGCTTCCATAGGCTCCATCAGCTTGCCTTTTTCATCCCGGTGCATGATAACCTTGGGAGAACCAACGCCCATCTCGTAACCTTCACGGCGCATGGTCTCGATCAAAATAGAAATGTGCAGCTCGCCGCGGCCTTCTACCACGAAAGTATCCGTGGTATCGGTTTCCTTGACGCGCATAGCCACATTGGTCTGAATCTCTTTCATCAGGCGCTCGCGGATATGACGGCTGGTGATGAACTGGCCCTCGGTGCCGGCAAACGGACTGTCGTTAACCGTAAAGACCATGGACAAGGTGGGCTCGTCAATCTTGATGCCCTTTAAAGCTTCCGGATGTTCCGGATCGGCAATGGTGTCACCGATGGTAGCATCGCCCAGACCAATCAGGGCAATGATATCGCCAGCTTGTGCCGAAGCAGCTTCCAGACGTTTCAAACCCTGGTAGGTAAACAGCTTGCCGACCTTGGCGGCACGGTTGCCCTTATCATCCAGCAACAGCACGTTCTGACCGCCGCGGATGGTACCGCGTACGATACGGCCTACCACGATACGACCGACATAAGAATCGTAATCCAGCGTGTTAACCAGCATCTGCAAGGGTGCTTCCACCTCTACATCCGGCGCCGGAATATTATCAATGATAACTTTGAACAACGGCTCCATGGAATCGCTTTCGTCCTCCATGGACAGCTTGGCGTAACCGGCGCGGGCCGAAGCGTACACTACCGGGAAATCCAGCTGATCCTCATCGGCGCCCAACTCGATAAACAGATCCAGAACCTCGTCCACTACTTCAATGGCGCGTTGGTCCGGACGGTCAATCTTATTGATCACGACGATAGGTTTAAGATGTTGTTCCATAGCTTTACGCAGGACGAACTTAGTCTGAGGCATGGGTCCCTCGTAAGCATCTACTACCAGGAGCACGCCGTCTACCATGTTCAGCACGCGCTCTACTTCGCCGCCAAAATCAGCATGGCCCGGAGTATCCAGGATGTTAATCTTGGTTCCCTTGTGCATCACGGCGGTGTTCTTTGACAAAATGGTAATACCGCGTTCACGCTCCAGGGGGTTAGAATCCATGACACACTCTTCCACGTGCTCGTTCGCACGGAAAATACCGCTCTGCTTCAGCAGGGCGTCCACCAGTGTCGTTTTGCCATGGTCAACGTGGGCAATGATCGCAATATTACGGATATCGTTTCTAATCATCTTAACCTATCTTCCTCTCACTCTCTTAAACAATGAAGGATGCTTGTCCAGAAGCATCCTTCATGACTAGATAATTATATGCTTTTTGTTTTTCACTGTCAATAAAAAATCTACGTATTTCTGCAAAAATACTGGTTTTTCTCCGCTTCAGGCCCGATTATACCTTCCCCGGAACCCAACTTACGCCGGCGCTGTTTATTTTACTACGCCCGGGAGCAAGGTAGCCAGCTGCGGTACAAAGCACAGGAGCAGGATTTCCAAGGCCATGGCGATACCAAAAGGCACCACGCCTTTCACAATCTGGCTCATGGTACTTTCGGGGCTGACGCCCTGAAGCACGAACAAGTTCATGCCTACCGGCGGCGTGATCAGCGCCAGTTCCAGGTTAATCAGCAGTACCACGTTAAACCAGATCGGGTCAAAACCCAGCTTCATGATGATAGGATACAGGATGGGCAGCGTGATATAGATGATGGATACGGATTCCAGGATGCAGCCCAAGATCAGGATAAGGACGTTGATAGCCAGGAAGACGATCCAGCGGTTAGCTTCCAGCTCTGTTACCAGCAGGGTCAGTGCCTGCGGCACGTTCAACACCGTCATGACGAACCCGAACAAGGTGGCGCCAATCATGATGGCAAAAATCATCGAGGTGGTTTTCACCGCGTCCAGCATGATGGGTACCAGGTCCCGCAGGGTCAGCGTCTTATAGATAAAGAAAGTGATGACCAGACTGTAGACCGTCCCAATGGCGGCAGCCTCCGTAGGGGTAAAAGCACCGCTGTAGATGCCGCCGATGATGAGCACCGGCAGGAGCAGTCCCCAGATAGAACTTTTCAGGGCCGCCAGCCGTTCGCTCATAGGCGCCGGTGCTTCCAGTTCCAGGTCCTTGCATTTATAAACCACGATGACGATGAAAATGATAGTCAGCACGATGCCGGGCACCACGCCGCTCATAAAAAGTTTGCCTACGGATTCGCCGGTAATGGCGCCGTAGAGGATCATCGGGATAGAGGGCGGAATCAGGATACCCAGGGTACCACCCGCCGCTACCGTACCTAAAACCAGGGTACGTTCATAACCGCGGCTCAGCATCTCGGGCACCGCGATGGCGCCGATAGTTACCGCGCAGGCCACGGAAGAACCGGTGATGGCCGCAAACAGGGCGCAGGCGATAATGGTAGCCACACCCAAACCTCCGGGCAGATGGCGCAGCCATTTATTGCCCAGTTCGAACAAATCCTTGCCGACCTTGCCTTCCAGCAAGATCTGGCTCATCAGGATGTACAGCGGTACGGCCGTGAGCACAAAGTCGTCCAGGGATTTATAACCCAGGATAGGCGTTTGCGCCAGGGCGCCTTCTGCGTCGCCCATAAAGCCAACCATGCCCAGCATACCCGCAAAGCCCAATGAAAAGGCTACCGGTAAACCTAAGGCTAAGAGCAGCAGCAGGATGATAGTAAATAAGACGATCATCGGGGCACCTGCCCTTCTGCAAAAGCATCTTCCTTCAGCTTGAGTGCGTCCTGCAAGATGGTTTTAATAAACTGCAGGGTCAAAAGTCCCATGCCTATGGGCAGCGCCATCTGGGGAATCCAGATGGGTACCCGCAGGGTACTGGGCGAAATGTTATTCAGTTCCAGGGAGGTCAGCGACATATTCAACGCCTCTACAAAAAAGATGGCGCAGAACAGGACGCCGATGATGCTGGTCCCCAGTTCCAGCATGCATTTTGTCTTTGCCGGCCGGTGCAGCAGGAACAAATCCACGTTAATATGTTTGCCGGCCATGTAGGTGATGGGCATGCCAAAGAAACCGGCCACCAGCACAAAATACACGGACATCTCAATGGCCCATTCCGTAGGCGAATTAAACACGCCCCGCATGACAACCTCGATGAACGTGGCCGCAGCTGTTAAAAAGAGCAGCACGCCGGCCAGGAAACCAAAGAAGTTGGTAATCTTATCTATGATCTTCCCATACACTTCAATAAATGCTTTCACTGTCTTGACCTCAGTTTTTCCTATTTTAACTTTCAGTTCTTGGTGCAGATATCAATCATTTCCTTGCCTAAAGTGCCGGCATGCTTGATAAAAATATCCCAGCAGGGTTTCGTAGCTTTCTGCCATTCCTTCAGGTCGGCCTCAGGCACCACATACACCTGCATCCCCTTGGCTTTCAAGGCTTCCATGGCTTTTAAATCTTCGTTCTTGGAATTCTTACGCAGATCGCTCTGCACTTCCTTGGCCGCTTCCATGAAGGCTTTTTGCTGCTCGGCGCTCATCTTGGCAAAAGATTTCTCGCTCATGGCCAGGATGAATTCCGGATAAGCGTGGTTGGTGATGGTCAGATACTTGGTAACTTCAAACATCTTGCGTTCCAGCATAGCCGTGGTACCGGAGCTCTGGCCGTCGATAACGCCTCTCTGGATAGCCATGTACACTTCGCCGGCGCCCATGGTAACCGGGGAACCGCCCAGTGCTTTAATGGTCTCGGAAGACATCTCGCTATAACCGCGAATCTTCAGGCCCGCAAAATCGGCAGGTTTCTTAATTTCTTTCTTGGCATTGCCAAACTGGACAAAACCGTAATCAGCCCAGAAAATAGGACGGACGTTTTTCTTTTTCAGCTCGGCGGTCAGTTTCTCGCCCATGCCGCCGTCAATGGCCTTGTCCACCTTCTCATAGCTGGGGAACAGGAAGGGTACGTCGAACACTTCCATAGCCGGGATAACTGTTGCCCAACGGCCTACGGTGTTCAGGCCCATGTCCACGCCGCCGCTCATGATGGCATCGTTCATACTTTTATCGTTATAGAGCTGACCGGCAGGATACGGCGTAATGGTAATCTCGCCGTGGGTCTTCTCCTTCACCTTGGCGATGAAAGTTTCTACGCCCTTGCCCAGGGGATGCGAAGCCGGCAGCGCGTAAGCCAGCTTGTAGGTAATCTTACCGCCGGCGCCGCTGGCCGGGGCCGCTGCTTTTTTAGCGCCGCCGCCGCAACCTGCCGCCAATGCTACCACCGCTGTCAACGAAACTGCTACTGCCGCTTTAGAAAATTTGCTCCACATGTCCATGTCGTTCACCTCATAAACCTTTCCCTCATTTTTGTGGCTGTTCTTATCTTTAAACGCATATAAAAACGCCCCTGCCAAATGACAGGGGCGTCTATACGCGGTACCACCCTATATTATACTCATAGCCGTTAACGCCGCTACAGCGCTCTTTCCTAGCGGTGCAACCACCGTTCAGAAAAAGGGTTCGCAGATGAGAGAAAATTTTCTGTGCTGCCGTTTTGCACCGGCCAACGGCTCTCTGGGGCACGCTGAAAATTTTCATTTCTGTTCATGACTGTTTACAAAAAGCTGATGCTTTTTTTAAATGTTGAAGCAAGTATAACAAAAGTATACGTTCTTGTCAACATTTTTTCGCAAAAACCGCAGAAATTTTCTTTTCGTGCATACCCACAAGACAAAAGTACATGACCTTTGGTGTTTAAATATTGTTCAGCAGGTCATCCATGCAGGCTTTCAGTTTTTCCAGACGTTTCCGGATTGCCGGCGCCTTACTGTTATCCTGTACCACAATCTGCTCAATGCGGGTGCACTGGTGCAGATAACTGGTCTCCAGGGATTTAAGGTAATCACGGAGAGCGGCCACATCAGGCACATTGGAGATGGTCGGAGTCTGGTTGATCTTGTACTCGGACCCGGAAATTTCCACCTCGTCGCCGTACTGGGGCACATAGGTCGCGGTGCCCAGCTCGCACTGCAGCAGTTTGGCCAGAGTAGAAGAAGCATCATACTCGCCGTGGGTCACAAAGAAAGCCTTGGGTTTCTGGTCCATCTGTTTATACCAGGCCAGCAGCTGGTCCTTATCGGCGTGAGCCGAGAAAGCGGTCATGTTGTAAATGGTGGCGGCTACCTTGATAGGCTCGCCCATGATCTTGACCATCTTGGCGCCGTCCAAAAGTCTGCGGCCCATGCTGCCGTCCGCCTGATAACCGGCAAAAACCACGCAGCACTCCGGGCGCCACAGGTTATGTTTCAGATGGTGCAGGATACGGCCCGCATCCGCCATACCGCTGGCTGACATGATAATCTTGGGACCTTCCATGTCATTGATCATGCGGGATTCCTGCGGTGTCGCCGTAAAATGCACGTTGGGCATAGCGTAGAGTTTGCCCTGGGCTTTGACGATGGCCTTGGCCTCCTCGTCAAACTCCTCCGTGCTGTTTAAAGTTATGCCGGTCACTTTCGTAGCCATGGGGCTGTCGATATAGATAGGCACATTGGGAATTTTCTTTTCGGCCAGCAGCTGCTGGAAATAATACAGCAGCACCTGGGTACGGCCTACGGCAAACGCCGGGATGACCACGTTGCCGCCTTTGGCGATGGTGTCGGTGATAATCTTGGTCAGTTCCGCCTTCTTATCCGACTTTTCGTGCACCCGGTTGCCATAGGTAGATTCGGTGACGATAAAATCGGCGCCGTTAAGATGGGCGGGGTCGTCGATGATGGGCTGGTCGGGCTGTCCGATATCGCCGGTAAAAATTAATTTGGTATTCTTGCCGTTCTCGGAGATATGCAGTTCCACATAGGCGCTGCCCAAAATATGGCCAGCTACCCGGAACTTGGCCGTCACGCCCGGGATAATCTCAATTTCCTGGTCAAAGTCATGGACCACAAAATTAGTCATGGCGGTATACGCGTCGTCCACAGAATAGAGCGGCTGTTCTTCCGGACGGCCGGCCCGCATGCCTTTACGGTTGTTAAACTCCGCATCCGATTCCTGGATGTGGGCACTGTCAGGCAGCAGGATCGTACACAACTGCTGGGTGGACTTGGTGCAATGGATGGGACCCTGGTAGCCTTCCTTCACCAGTTTGGGAATCAGGCCGCTATGATCGATATGGGCGTGAGTCAGGATCATGGCATCAATACTGCCCGGTGCAAAAGCAAAGGGGCGGCGGTTGAACTGGGTAATCAGCTTGGAACCCTGGAACATGCCGCAATCCACCAGCATCTTTTTGCCGTTTACTTCCAGCAGGTAACAAGAACCGGTTACCGTCCTGGCAGCTCCTAAAAAGCTTAATTTCATGAACAAAGACCTCCTTTTAATCTGCATGACTAAACCACGGTGCAGCTTTGCACTAATAGCTTTCAAAACTTATCCTTATTATTAGTATTCGCTAAAACTCTTGCTTTTCCTGCGAAAAATTAAACAATAGTTTAAACTGCTGCCAGAGTCCTGCCGGACGGCAGTTCCTGCAGGCGCCACACCGCTCCGCCGGTTCTTCGCCAAAATATGCCAGCAGATGCCGGCGCAGGCAGCCACGTTCCTCACAGTAGTCCCACATCTGCTGCAGCTGGTCTTCCTTGTCCGGAGCCAGATAATGGTTTAAATCCCAGTCCCTGCGGTCATAGAGTAGCAGGCACATGGCCTTTTTCCCGTCCCGGCCGGCCCGTCCCGCTTCCTGGTAATAACCTTCCAGGTTCAGGGGCATGTTGTAATGGATCACAAAGGACACATTGCCTTTGTCGATACCCATACCAAAAGCATTGGTGGCCACCATGACCCGGACCTCATCCTGCACAAACCGGTCCCGGGCCGCGGCTCTTTCCTTAGGGGTCAGCCCCGCATGGTAGCGCGCCGCCGCAAAACCGTGTTCCTGTAAAAAGCGCGTTACCTGTTCCGTCAGCATCCTGGTGGCACAGTAGACGATGCCGCTTTCCTGGCGGCGTTTTTCTAACTGGCGCAGCAGTTCCCGTTGCTTATTGGCAGGCCGGGCCACGGCAAAAAATAAATTAGGCCGGTCAAAACCCGTACACACCAGCGCCGCGTGCCGCATACACAAACCTGCAAGGATATCCTGCCGTACCCTGGGCGTAGCCGTGGCGGTGAAAGCCGCATACCGCGGGCGCACCGGCAGCCGCTCCAGAAAGCGGGCAATTTGCAAGTACTGAGGGCGGAAGTCGTGTCCCCACTGAGAAACACAGTGGGCTTCGTCCACCACCAGCATGCTGATTTGTGTATGCCGTACAAATTGTAGAAAAAACTGGTTCTGTAAACGTTCCGGGGAAACATAGAGCAGCTTGTAGCGCCCGGCCCTGGTCTCGTACAGCGTCCTGCCGTAGGCATTGCTGCTGACGGCACTGTCCACGCAGGCTGCCGGAATCCCCGCCTGCCGCAAATGGTCCACCTGGTCCCGCATCAGCGAGATTAAAGGTGACACCACCAGGGTCAACCCCGGCAAAAGCAACGCCGGTACCTGAAAGCACAGACTCTTTCCCGCTCCGGTAGGCAGCACCGCCAGCACCTCCCGGCCCGCCAGAATCTGATCAATGATCTCCGCCTGACCCGGCCGGAACGACCCGTACCCGAAATACTTGTTTAAAACTTCCTCCTTAGTGATGTCTCTCCCTCCTCACTTCTTAAAACTTGCTAACACTGCTATTTGCCAGCCTGCCATCCACAAAATAAAAACCTGCCGCAGCTACGTACGACAAGCCGCCACGGCAGGTATTAGTTACTCGAAATTTTTATCTTTGTAGGGACATAAATCCACGCACACGCAGCCTTTGCACAAAGGCTTCCGCGCCTTGCACACCAGGCGTCCGTGCCAGATCAGCCAGTGGTGCGCGTCACTCCAGTTTTCCTTAGGGATAACTTTTTGTAGTTCGTGTTCCGTTTCCAGGGGGTCGGCGCCTTTAGCCAGCCCCAACCGGTGGGACACCCTGAAAACATGGGTATCCACTGCAATAGCAGGAATATGGTAAACGATGCTGCCCACCACGTTGGCGGTTTTCTGGCCTACACCGGGCAATTCCCGCAGAGAAGGAATATCCTTAGGCAGCTGGCCGTGATATTTTTCCAGCAGCATGTGACACATGCCCAGCAGATTTTTTGCCTTGGCCCGGAATAAACCGCAGTCATGAATCTCCGCTTCCATCTGGGCCTGGGTCAGAGCCCCCATCTTCTCCGGCGTGTTCAGCCGGGGGAAAATTCTGGCCGTCACCTTGTTCACCCGTTCATCGGTACACTGGGCCGACAGGATCACCGCGCACAGCAGCTCAAAGGGAGAGTTGTAGTGCAGCATGGTGGTAGTACCTTTGTATTTTTTCTCCAAAGCTGCCAGGATGGCAGCCCTTGTTGCCTTGTTCATCTGCTCACCTCAATTGGTCAGGCTGCGCACCGGTGCGGGAATCCTGCCGCCCCGGCTGATAAATACATCCGGCTTCACGGTCTTTACCGGCAGGATGGGCGCGTAACCCAAAAGTCCGCCGAACTCAGCCTTATCACCCACGCCCTTGCCGGGCACAGGAATAACCCGGACCGCCGTGGTCTTATTATTAATCATGCCAATAGCAGCTTCATCCGCAATAATTGCCGAAATCGTGGCTGCCGTAGTATCACCGGGAATAGCGATCATGTCCAGGCCCACGGAGCAAACGCAGGTCATTGCTTCCAGCTTTTCGATGCTTAAGCTGCCTTTTTCCACGGCCGCGATCATGCCTTCGTCCTCGCTGACGGGAATAAAAGCGCCGGAGAGACCGCCCACATAACTGGAGGCCATGAGGCCGCCTTTCTTCACCGCGTCATTTAACAGCGCCAGGGCTGCCGTGGTACCAGGACCGCCGCAACTTTCCAGACCAATCTCTTCCAGGATGCGGGCCACGCTGTCCCCTACCGCCGGGGTGGGCGCCAGGGACAAATCAATGATGCCGAACTGAGTGTTGAGCCTGCGGGCAGCTTCCTGAGCTACCAGCTGGCCCACCCGGGTAATCTTAAAAGCTGTGCGCTTAATGGTTTCCGCTACAGCGCCAATATCCTGGCCCCGTACCGCTTCCAGGGCGTGCTTTACCACACCCGGGCCGCTGACGCCTACGTTAATCACCGTTTCCGGTTCCGTGACGCCATGGAAAGCGCCGGCCATGAAAGGATTATCCGGCACCGAGTTACAGAACACTACCAGTTTGGCGCAGCCGATGGCGTCCCTGTCCGCGGTTTTTGCCGCCGTGGCCTTCACCACGCGTCCCATCTCCGCCACCGCGTCCATGTTGATGCCGCTCTTGGTCGAACCAACCGCTACCGAAGAGCATACGATATCCGTGGTCGCCAGAGCTTCCGGGATGGAAGCCACCAGCTTGCGGTCGCCTACCGTATAACCTTTATCCACCAGGGCGCTGAACCCGCCCACAAAATTAACGCCGACCTCTTTGGCCGCTTTGTCCAGGGCGTGGGCCAAAGGCACATAGTCCGGCGCCTCGCAGCTCTCGCCCACCATGGCAATGGGGGTTACCGAGATGCGTTTATGGATGATAGGCACACCTAACTCCGCTTCCAGGTCCTGCCCTACTTGGGCCAGGTGCTCTGCTTTTTTCGTAATCTTATCATAAATCTTGTTTGCGCAAACTTTGATGTCCGGATGGCAGCAATCCCGGAGACTGATACCCATGGTAATAGTACGTACGTCCAAATTATTCTGGGTGATCATCTGGGTAGTTTCCAGCACATCCTTAATGGTTAACATTGCCATATCGCTGCCTCCTAAATGTCATGCATCGCCGTAAAGATAGCTTCGCTCTGCACGCGGATCTCTACGCCCAGCTGTTGCCCCAGTTGTTCAAAAACTTTTTTCAAGGTAGCTAAATCCACCTTGGCGTCCTGCATGTCCCCGATCAGCACCATGTTAAAAAAGCCGCTGACGATATTCTGGTCAATGTTCAGGATATTCACATTGTTCTCGGCTAAAACCCGGCTGACACCCGCCGTGATTCCTACCTTATCTTTGCCTACGATGGTCAGTACGATACGCATCTTGTTCCACCCCTCTAATTATTTAGGTCTTTACGTGACCCTAAGTCTTTTCTATTTTAACACATTTTTGCCGTTCTTACACCCTGTCTTTACCAGTTCACCGGGAAATCACAAAAAAGCCGGCACACGTCTCTGCCACTACCGTTGGTAATGTCCTGCCGCAGCTATAAAAAAGGGCCTGCCTGACGGCAGACCCGGTACAACTTAATTAATACACTTTTGCCTGACTAAACTTTTACTGCTGTGTAACTTTTATTTCTTCTTACCCTGCTTGCTCTTGTCCAGCACGTACACAAAATACTTGCCGTCCTCACTTTCCACACCGTGGGAATCGTGGGCAAAACCCGGGAACAGTTTATCAAAAGCTTCCAGGGATTGCAGATAGCCGATGAGCGGACCATCAGCAGGACCGGCATTTTCGCCGGGCATGATGAGAGGAATTCCGGGCGGATAGGGAACGATTCCCGTAGCCAGGGTCTGGTTTGCCATACCTTTCAGGTCCACCTTCTTAATATGGTCCAGGACCAGCTGCTCGTAGGCATCGGCCGGAGTCATATCAGGATGCGGCAGCACGGAGAAAGCGGCCGCCAGGTAATGCGTCGTCTTGATGGTCTTCATGGCGTTAAACATCTCGTCGCACAAATCCTTCAAACCCATATCGGCGTAACGGCTGCCATAATCTTCCACCAAATCGTGGATACAGAGTTCCAGGGGCGTATTGTTATCGTAATCCTGCTTAAACTGCAGCATGGCGTTCATCAAAGTGCCCCATTTACCCTTGGTAATACCCAGGGAGAACAGGAACAGTACCGTAAAATCCGTGGTCTTTTCGGCCACGATACCGCGGCGGTCCAGGTAAGCGCTGAAAACTGCCGCCGGGATGCCCCACTTGTCCAGACCTTTATCGGTGGAAACACCGGGAGTGGTCACAGAAACCTTAATCGGGTCCAGCATGCAGTAGCCGTCTTCGATATCGCCGAAACCATGCCACTGGGCATTGGGTTTCAGGACCCAGGCATCGCTGTGAGTGGACAGGTATTCATCATCAACTTTATAGAAAGGCAGTTTCTTACCTTTCACGGTCACCGTATCCGGCTGCCACACATTAAAGAACCAGCTCTTATCCGCCACGTACACGGCATTGGTCTTGGCCACCAGTTTCCGGAACTCCACCGCCTCGCGGATGGATTCATCGGTCAACGTCTTGCCGCCCTGGCCGTCCATCATGGCGGCGGTCACATCGTTAGACGCAATGATGGCGTAGTTGGGCGAAGTAGAAGCGTGCATCATGAAGGCTTCGTTAAAACGGGCATGGTCCACGGCTTTCTTACCATCGCGTACGTGGATGAAAGAAGCCTGGGACAAAGCCGCCAGCAGTTTATGGGTGCTCTGGGTGGCGAAAATCGTCATCTCTTTCTTGCGGTCCCGTTTCTTGGGATCGCCGTGCATAGCAAAACGGTCCTTGTACAGAGGGTTAAAGCGGGCATAACCGTACCAAGCTTCGTCAAAGTGCATCCTGTCCACGGTCTGACCTAAAATTTCCTCCACCCGCTTGGCGTTGTAGCACAAGCCGTCGTAAGTAGAGTTGGTGATAACAGCATGTACCGGATGGGGGTCGATATTCTTCGTCACCAGCGGGTTGCTAGCGATAGCTTTTTGCAAAGCTGCCGGCATCAATCTTGCCGGAGGAATGGGCCCGATGATCCCGTAACGGTTCCGGGTGGGCAGCAAATAGTTAGGAATGGCAGAGGTCATGGTCATGGCCTGCTCGATAGATTTATGACAGTTACGGTCGCAGAGGGCAATCTGGTTCCTGGTCACGCAGGCCATGAAGATGACCCGGTTCGAAGTGGAAGAACCATTAGTCACGCAGTAAGTCCGGTCAGAACCGAAAACCTTGGCAGCATATTTTTCGCCTTCGCCGATTGGACCGCTGTGGTCTAAGAGGGAACCCAGGCCCCCTACGGAAATGGACAGGTCGGAACGGAACAGGTTTTCGCCAAAGAAATCAAAGAAGGCGCGGCCCGCCGGCGATTTCATAAAGGCGGTGCCGCCTGTATGGCCGGGCGTATGCCAGGAATATTCGTGCACCCGGGAAAATTCTTCCAGGGCGTTGAACATGGGCGGCAGCAGATGCTTACGGTACCGGGTGATAGCTGCTACCACGCGGCCGGCGATAAAATCGGCAGTGTCTTCGAAAGGCCACAGAAAGTCGTTGACCTGACGCAGGTACTCCAGAGGAATATCAGAGGCGCTTTCCGTATCCCCGAACAGGAAAATCGGCATCTTGGTGTTACGGCTGCGCAGGGTGTCAATAATGCGTTTGGCCGGATTGTGGGTCTTGTTATCTTCCACATCCCAGTCCAGGATCAGGGCCTGGAACATAGGATCCGCATAAATGAGCATGTCCGCGTCAAAAGAATTATTGGCGGTGACAACTTCTACGTCGTTATCCTCCAGTTCCTTCTTCATCTTGTCCATGATCTTGCGGCCGGTGCCTTCAGGATTCAGGGACCGGTACACCAGTAAGGCACGCATGCCTAACTTATTTCTTTCTTCTGCAATAATCATACGTTTCACTCCTTTTAGCTCTTATTATAATCTATCCGGAAAATTTTACCTAAAAGTTTTTAGTTGGCCGCAGCCGGCGTATGCTGGGTAGCTGTGCCACCCGGTTCTACCTGCTGTACCGAAGTGGTCGTCGGGGTATTATTGGAACGGTGATGCAGGTTCAGCTTGCTGGTACCGCCTACAGACAACATGAAGGCGATGCACAGGGTGACGATGGTAATAGCCATGGTCAGGTAACGGATCCAGCGCGGTGCCTGACCACCCACTACTTCACCATTTGCAATCTGGTGCTGGTGCTTGATAGCCGTGGTGTAGAACACGATGGTAGAAATAACGAAGACCAGGGACCAGCGGGTCTGCTCCCCGTCGGAACCGATAAGTGCCGCCATACTGTAGATACCGCCTAACAAAGCGATGAAGGTGGCCTTGCTATACTCTCTAGGCTCCAGCTTGCCGTAGCCCAGCACATACACCGAGATACAGGAATAAATATAAGGCAGCAGGGTCATGATGACCGCGATAGAAGCAATCTTACCAAACTGGGCGCTGGCGGAAGGACTCATGGTACACAGAACCTGTACGGTCATAAAGGCAGCCACGATAGCCAGACCGGAAGAAGGCACCCCGTTAGCATTTAACTTGGCAAAGACATTGGGGAACAAGCCGTCGTCCGCGGCAGCTTTGGCACTCTGACCTACCAGCAAGGTCCAGCCGGCCAGGGAACCCAGGCAGCCTAAAGCGGCACAGGCCGCCACAATATGGCCGGCCAGAGGGCCGAAGGCAATCTTGGCTGCATCCGCAAAGGGGGCTGCCGAAGCAATCAAAGCTTTATTGGGAATCATACCCATGATGACGGAAGAGCTAAGCACATAGCACACAGCCGCCAGAATTACGCCGCCGATGGTGGCGATAGGCACGTTCTTGCGGGGATTTTCCACCACGCCGGCACCGACGGAAGCCGATTCCACGCCGATGAAGGCCCACAGGGTAAAGTTCAGGGTGGCGCCTACGGCGGACACATCGCTCTTGCCGGTAACGTTCCAGGCATCCATGTAAGTCTGGGGGCTAAACCAGAACCAGCCGACGATGGCAGTGAGAATAATGGGCACCAGGGCAATACTGGTAGTAACGCCCTGAATCTTGGACACCAGGCTGGGTCCTAAGATATTGGCGTAGGTAAAGAGCCAGATAATCGCAATCTGACAGGCTGCAAACACATACAGGTTCTTTAAGATAGGGAAAAAGCCGCTTAAATAACCCAGGCCTACTACGGCCAGACCTACGTTGCCTACCACGTTGGCCAGCCAGTAGATCAGGTTAGTCTGGTAGCCCATGTAAGGACCGAAAGCCTTACGTGCGTACGCATAAGGGCCGCCGGAAGCCGGATCAATGTTCGCCAGCTTGGCAAAGCTCATAGCCAGGGCGATGGCGCCGATACAGGTCACCACCCAGCCGAAAATTGAAATGCCACCAATGGTCGCCAAATTGGCGGGCAGCATAAACACGCCGCTGCCCATCATGTTGCCGGCCACCATCAGCGTAGCCGCAACCACGCCGATCTTTTTGCCGTCACTACCGCCGGTAGTGGCAGCCTTTTCCTCTTCAGCCATACAATCACTCCTTTATTTGTTTGGTATAAGTTCATAATAAATATAAAAAGTGCGCGGACAACAAGGACCACGCACTTCTTAACCTGGTTCCACCTGCCGGGTAAACTTTTCGTCCCGGGCAGCCGGCTGCAGTTTCCGGGCAGACGTAAAAACAAGGCTGCACAATCTCAACCCTGCGAACAAGCTTTCTACCTGCTTGTTATCCACCAGAAAATACATTATCATAAAAAACCTCTTCATGAAAATTATCAGTTTTTATTTCTGATTTGTTTTATTGTACCACAAATATTTTTTTTTGCCACAAAAATTTTCATGAAGTAGTTTATTTATGTATCATTATATATTTTTTATACAAATAAGTAAGCTTTTTGTTACTTTTGCGTACTGGTCCGCAACTGGATAGCTTCCGCCACATGGGCGGCTGTAATCGCGCCGCCACCGGCCAGGTCGGCAATGGTCCGGGCCACCTTGATGATGCGGTCATAGCTGCGGGCCGACAAACCCAGCGCCGCAAAAACCTGCTCCAAAAGCGCCATACTGGGCGCATCCAGCTGACAAAAACGTTCCACCTCCCGGTGGCTCATCTGAGCGTTGCAGTACAGCCCAGCCGGCTGTAGCCGCTGCAGCTGAATCTGCCGGGCCGCACACACCCGCTCCCTGATCACGGCTGATTTTTCTCCCGGCGCCTTGGTCCGTAAATCCTTAAACTCCACCCTGGGCACATGGACCTGGATATCGATGCGGTCCAGGAGCGGTCCGGAAACCTTGCGCTGGTAGCGTTCAATCTCTCCGGGACGGCAGGTACATTGATGTTTGCTATCCCCCAGCCAGCCGCAGGGACAGGGATTTCTAGAAGCGCACAAAAGAAAGCTGGCCGGAAAAGTATAAGCCGCCTGGACCCGGCTGATGGACACAAACCCATCTTCCAGGGGCTGACGCAAAACTTCCAGGGCCGCCCGGGAAAATTCCGGCAGCTCGTCTAAAAATAAAACGCCGTTATGACTTAAAGTAACTTCGCCGGGTTTAGGAATACCGCCGCCCCCGGCCAGGGCACTGCAACTGATGGTATGGTGCGGGCTGCGGAAAGGACGCCGGGCTACCAGACGCCCCTTGGTTGACAAAAGGCCGGCGATGCTGTAAATCTTGGTCACTTCCAGAGCTTCCGGTTCGGTGAGCGGAGGCAGTATGGAAGGCAGTCTCCGGGCCAGCATGGTTTTTCCCGAACCGGGCGTTCCTTCCAGTAAGATATTATGCCCGCCGGCGGCGGCAATCTCCAGGGCTCTTTTCACCACCAGCTGGCCCCGTACCTCGGCAAAATCCAGGGCCGGTCCTGCAGCCGCCAGCTCTTCCTGCAAAGTTCGCGGCACCAGCCGCTGCAGGCAGGGCCTCAGCAAATGCCGCACCAGCTCCTGCAAAGAAGCCGGCGTATACACCTGCACCCGTTCCACGATGCGGCCTTCTTCCGCGTTACCCTGAGGAATATAAACCTCCGGAAACTTTTCCGCCCCGGCCTGAATCACCATGGGCAGAACCCCGTGTACTTCCCGGATTACTCCCTCCAAAGAAAGTTCGCCGATAAAAATCTTGTCCCGAACTTTTTCTTGAGGCAATAAACCGCTGCTGATCAAAATACCGATGGCAATAGGCAGGTCCAATCCGCTGCCGTCTTTTTTCACGCTGGCCGGCGCCAGGTTCACCGTGATCTTTTGCTGGGGAAAGGGAAAGCCGGAATTCTTCAGCGCCGTCCGGACCCGTTCCCGGGATTCCTTCACCGCCAGGTCCGGCAGCCCTACAATCTCAAACCCGGGCAGGCCTCTGGCAATGTCCACCTCCACGATTACCAGGGCTCCGTTTAAGCCCACCGTGGTTTCACCATATACTTTTGCGTACAACTTGCTATCTCCTCCTTTACTTACTCCTTTACTTACTCCTTTACTTGCTCTGATACTTGCTCTGATACTTGCTCTGACAACCACCCATCTTCTTTTGCTAACTACGCCTGACTTCCTTGCGGCCAGCGCCAAGCTGTGGCGGTCTGTCTCTTCCAGTTCCGGCTGCTGCCGTATTTTAAAAGCAGTGGGGCAGCCAGCGCAAACGCGCCCTGCCTTCCTGCACTAAAACCTCGATCACATCAAAAGAAAGCACCTGGTAGTAATGTTCCTGTGCCTGCAGGTACGCCAAAGCCGTCGCCTTAATCTTCTGCTGCTTGGTATAGGTAACCGCCTCGGACGGCAGACCATAATCCAGGGTCCGCCGGGTTTTAACTTCCACGAAAGCGATGGTGGCATCCTGACAGGCAATCAGGTCAATCTCGCCCTGACGCAGCCTGTAATTGCGTTCCAGGATCGTGTAACCTTTCCGTTCCAGGAAAGCCGCCGCGATTTCCTCGCCCCGCCTGCCTAACTGCGCGCGTTCATGCATCGGGCTTGATCACCACCTTGGAATTAGCTGCTGGTTCCGCCTTGACGACAGTTTCTGCCGCCGGAGCTTTTTTCAAGATCAGGGTCTCGTGACCGCCGTAGGGCAGCGGTTCCAGCTGCATGCTTTTTACCGGTTCAAAGCTGCGCCGGTGCCAGATAGTGGCGCCGCAAGCCGCCAAGGCGTCCATATGCCGCTGGCTGCCGTAGCCTTTATTTTCCGCAAACCCGTAGGCCGGGAACTCGGCGTCCAGCTGTACCATCAAATTATCCCGGTACACCTTGGCCACCACGGAAGCCGCCGCGATGGATAAACTTAAAGCGTCGCCGTGGATGATGGGCACCACCTGCATGCCCGGTACCTGGGGGTGCATGGCGTCCACCAGGGCCACCTGGGGTTTTAAGGTCAGCGCCTGTAGAGTTGCTTCCATGCCCCGCTTGGTGGCTTCGTAAATATTCAGCCGGTCAATCTCGCTGGGACTGACAATGGTCAGCGCTACTTCCAGGGCTGTTTCCAAAATCAGGGGAAACAAAGCTTCCCGGCTGGCCGCGCTTAACTTTTTACTGTCGTTAAGATGGGGCAGATAAGACCGGGGCGGCAAAATCACCGCCGCCATGACCAGCGGTCCGGCCAGGGGTCCCCGTCCTACCTCGTCGATGCCGGCAATATACCGGACGCCCTGAGCATAATATTTATGCTCAAAGTCCTGCATTTTTTCCAGTCGTGCCCTCTCTGCATCCTCCGCCTCCAAGCGTTTGATGTAGGCCATCCATAACTGCTGCACGCCTTTGCGTTCATCCTGAGCGATTTCCGCCAGTTGGGTATCTGTCGGCGTTCCCGCTAAGAGCGCCCTGATTTCCGCGATCTTCACCTGCATCCCTCCCTGCACCGCCAAAGAAAAAAGTTACCTGCAGCTGGCGTGCTCACGTTGTCAGTTGCGGGTAACCTTACTTATCCAGTCTATCTAATGTAATCCGGCCCAGCTTGCCGGTCCTGAAATCTCGCAGCACCAGCTGGTCCACCTTATTAATATCTACCACGCCGCCGCCTTTCAGACAACCACGGGCCCGGCCAATCTGTTCCATGAGCCCCTGCACAGCCTGCTCCGGTTCAGCCAGCCCGTAAAAAGCCGCTACCAGTCCCGGATAAGTCTGCGCCAGACGCGCCAATAAAATCTCTATGGCCGTATGCCGGTCAAACACATCTTCCTTAATGGCTCCGGTCACCGCCAGGCAAAACCCGGCCTGGGGATCTTCAAACTTAGGCCAGAGCACACCCGGCGTATCTAAAAGCTCCAGACCTTTGGCAATGGCTACCCACTGCGTGCCCCTGGTCACACCGGGACGGTCCGAGACGATAGTCTTCTTCTGCCCTACCAGCCGGTTGATCAAAGTTGATTTACCCACGTTGGGTACGCCGGCAATCATGGTCCGGACGGGGTGATTTTTCACGCCCTTCTTTAACCATTTTTCCTGGGACGGCCTGGCCGCTTCCATAACGGCGGACCACAACTGCTTGATGCCCTGCCCGTTATTGCAGTTGACCTTGCAAACTTTGATGCCCCGGGACTGGAAAGACTTGATCCAGGCTTCCGTCAGTTCCGGATCCGCCATGTCAATCTTGTTAAATGCCAGCACCCGCGGTTTCTGCTGCAGGATCCGGCCCAGCATCGGGTTCGTGCTGGAAACGGGAATCCTTGCATCCACCATCTCCACCACCACGTCCACCAGCTTGACCTGCTCCTCCATCATGCGTTTGGCCTTGGTCATATGACCGGGGAACCACTGAATTTGTAATTTTTGCTCGTCCATGTATTCCCCTCTCAGGCGTTCCCGTGCGCACCCGGCACCAGGCTTAATGTAAGTTTTACCGCCGCCAGTTTCTCTGTGCCCGTTACGGCATGATCCTGGCCTTATCAAAGGGCCAGAAAGAAACGGCAGCCTTACCTTTTACTAACTTTAAAGGCACGAAATCCACATCCGCAAAGCGGCTGTCTTCCGAATTATTACGGTTGTCACCCAGGACAAAGATATGTTCCTGAGGCACCACGGATTTACGGTAACTGGAATGGTTCGGCCCCTTGGGATCATCCTTATAAGTATAAGGCTCGTCCACTTTCTTGCCGTTCACCAGTACCGCGCCGTCCCGCATCTCAATAGTGTCGCCGCCCACGGCGATGACACGTTTGATAAAGTCGCGGCTCTCATCCTTGGGATAGCGGAACACGATAATCTCGCCCCGCCGGGGGTCGCGTACAAAATAACTAAACTTGTCTACGATCAGCCTTTCGTGGCTGACCAGGGTGGGGAACATGGAAGAACCTTCCACCAGGTAAGGCTCAAAGATAAAAGTACGAATACAAAAGGCCAGAGCTACGGCCACGATGATGGACACTAACCAGTCATTCACCGTATCCTGCCAGCTGCCGCCGGATTTATCGCTCATCAGCTAACTCCTCCAAACTTTTCCATCAATGTGTCTATTGTACCATAAAAAATAAGTTTCGTGTTAACTTTCCCCTACCGGGGCTGGTAACTTTTTGTGAAATACCGAGGCAAAGAAAAAAGACTGTGTCTCGCGGCACAGCCTTTTACTCTTGCAACTATTTACGTTCGGTGATACGAGCTGCCTTACCGGTTAAATCACGCAGGTAATACAGTTTGGCACGACGAACATGACCCTTGCGGAGCACTTCAATCTTTGCCAGTCTGGGGCTGTGTACCGGGAAAGTTCTTTCAACGCCGACGCCGTAAGAGATACGACGTACGGTGAACATTTCTTTAACACCGCTGCCACTGCGGGAAATTACTACACCTTCATAAGCCTGTACACGTTCACGGGTTCCTTCGACTACACGTACGGAAAGTTTTACGGTGTCGCCAGGACGGAATTCAGGAATGTCCTTACGGAGTTGTTCCTTTTCCAAAGTTTCAATAATATTCATTTTATCCTCCTAAATCCTAGACGTTCATGTGCTCGCCACAGCGGACCGTCCGTATTACGCAAAAAGTATTTTATCACAACCGGGCTGAACTTGCAAGGGTTTTCTTTGTTTATCCTCACTTAAGCTCCGGCTTGGTTCCAGATTTTGTTGGCGTTGCTGCCACATTTTTTCCGTCAGTACTTGCGACTATCGTTACTGCCGCATTATCTCCGGCAGCATTTGCATCTGTCGCCTTTGCTGCCGCTGCTTCCGCCTTAACCTCGGCTAACAGTTTTGCATCCGCTTTGGCCAGCGGGCCTAATAATTCCGGCCGGTACAGCCAGGTAGCCTTCAATGCTTCCTTGCGGCGCCAGCGGTTAATCAGGGCGTGGTTGCCATTCCGGAGTACTTCCGGCACTTCCAGGCCTTCAAAAACATCGGGCCGGGTATACTGGGGATACTCTAACAGACCGGTGCTGAAAGAATCTTCCACGGCGCTGGCAAACTTGCCCAGCACTCCGGGGATGAAACGCGCTACCGCATCCATGATGACCAGAGCCGGCAGTTCCCCGCCGGTAAGCACATAATCACCGATGGAAACTTTCAGATCCACCCAGTGGAAAATGCGCTCGTCAAAACCTTCGTAGTGACCGCAAACCAAGATCAAATCCCGGCCGCTGACCGCAAAATTCTCCGCCAGCTGCTGGGAAAAAGTTTCGCCGCCGGGGCTCATGGCTACAACCAGGGCCTCGGGCAGCTGCTCTTTCGCCTTACGGATGGCTGCTACCATAGGCGCCGGCTTTAACACCATCCCGGCGCCGCCGCCAAAAGGCGTATCATCCACGGTCCGGTGCTTATCCGTGGTAAAATCCCGGGGATTGATGCAGGCTATGCTCAAAAGCCCGGCATCCAACGCCCGTTTTATAATGCTGTGCCCCGCGCCCTGTTCAATTTGTTCCGGAAATAAGGTAATGAAGATAAATTTCATTTTACTTCTTCCCATTCCGGCAGATGTACCACCATCCGGCGCTCCGCCATATTAATCTCTTTAATATTGTCACTGATAGCCGCCACCAGGATCTCGCCGCCTTCCGGGGTCGCAATCACATAGGCATCAGCGCTGCCGGTCTGCAAGGCGTCCTTAAACACGCCCAGCTGCTTTCCTGCCTCATCATACACAGGCATACCTACCAGGTCGCTGACATAATAGCGGCCGCTCTTCAGCTGCGGCAGGTCCTCCCGGTAAATGGAAACAGACTGCCCCCGTAAAGCTTCGGCGGCATCCATGGATTTGACCTCGGCTGCGGTAACCAGCACCATGTTCTTATGGAACCGGGCCCGTTCCAGGGTCAGTTTGCCACCACCGGGCAGCAGCAGATAGGTTAAATCTAAAAATTGTTCCGGGGTATCCGTTTGCGGCAAGATACGAAGGTCGCCCCGCACGCCGTGCGGAGCGACAATTTTGCCAATCACAACTTGTTTGTCCATAGCCTCACTCGCGGAACGCAATAACCTTGCCGTCTTCCGTCAAGATTTCTGCGCCCATCAGGGTCTCCAGGTTCGTACCGATCTTTACTTCCACGGTACGCTCCAGGTTACCATGCCCTACTTCCTGGCCTAATTCCAGGTTTTTGGCACGATCCAACTTCTCTTCCGTTTCCTGCAGGGCATCCGTACGTTTCTTTCTTTCGAAATCAATCTGACGGCGTACATCGGGCAGGGACTGCAGATCGTTAGCAGCCTGGTTCATAACTTGTTTAGCCTGGAAATCAAACTGTTCAATATCCAGTTTCATTTCCTTGACCGTAGTCTCAAGGTCGGCAATAATCTTCAATTTTAAATCTTCGGTTACCTTGGCCTTAATGGCGACAGGTACCCGCAGAAACATGCTTTCAATGGCCATGACGTACCATCCTTTGCTTTCAGTTCAGGTTTTGTGACCTGCTTGCCGGGCGTTCAGACTATCTCCACAATCACTTTCACGTTTTCACGGGTAGCGACGGCTTTCATGACAGACCTGATAGCCTTGGCGATACGGCCTTGCTTGCCTATAACTTTTCCCATATCCTCAGGAGCCACATGGAGGCGAAGCACCGTTGTCGTACCGGTAGTTTCTTCCTCCACTGCTACTGCAGACGGATTGCTAACCAGGGCCTTGGCCATAACTTCTACCAATTCCTTCATGCAATTCACGCCCCTTTATTTTGCAGCCTTAGCTGCAACCTTTGCTTCGGCAAACTTCTTCATGGTACCATTCTTCACCAGCAGGTTCCTAACGGTATCGGTAGGTTGTGCACCTTTGCCCAGCCAAGCCAGAACTTTCTCCTCATCCACCTTAACTACAGACGGTTGGAGACGAGCATCATAAGTGCCCAGGGTTTCGATAAACTTACCATCGCGAGCTGCTCTTTCATCAGCAACAACGACGCGGAAGAAAGGAGCTTTCTTGGCGCCCATCCTCTTTAAACGAATCTTAACTGCCATCGCAATTTCACCTCCTTAAAATATGTTCCAATCTATTAATGCATAAAAGGAAGCTTTACACCGCCTTTTGAAGCAAACTTACTCATACCCTGCATCTTCTTCATCATCTTTTTGCTGTCCTCAAAGTTTTTCAGGAGCTTGTTCACATCCTGCACCCGCATGCCGCAACCGGCGGCGATACGTTGGCGGCGGCTGCCGTTGATAATCTCGGGGCGCCGTCTTTCCTTGGGGGTCATGGACCTGATGATGGCTTCCACCCTGTCGAACTCTTTCTCGTCCACGTTGGCATCCTTCAGCTTCTGGCTGATGTTGCCCATGCCGGGAATAAGACCCAGGATGGTTTCCAGGGAACCCATCTTCTTAATCTGCTGCATCTGTTCCAGGAATTGCTCCAGGGTGAACTCATCCTTGCGCAGCTTCTTTTCCATCTCCAGCGCTTTGGCTAAATCAGTAGTATCCTTAATCTTATCAATCAGGGACAGGATATCGCCCATACCTAAGATACGGGAAGCCATCCGGTCCGGATAGAACGGTTCCAGGGCGTCCAGTTTTTCGCCCATGCCCACATACTTGACGCTGCAGCCGGTAACTTCCTTCACAGAAAGCACGGCACCGCCGCGGGCATCGCCATCCAGCTTGGTTATGATCAGGCCGGTGACGCCTAAGTTCTTGTTAAAAGTATCGGCCACGGTAACAGCATCCTGACCGGTCATGGCGTCAATGGTGAGCAGAATCTCGTGCGGCTGAACAGCCTCCTTGATATTCTTCAGCTCCTGCATCAGCGCTTCGTCAATATGCAGACGGCCGGCGGTATCGATAATCACCGTGTCGCAGGCCAGATAAGCGGCCCTCTCCAGGGATTGTTTCGCAATCTCTACCGGGGAAACCTGGTCCCCCAGGGCGAACACCGGTACCTTCACCTGCTCGCCTAACACCTGCAGCTGGGTAATAGCCGCGGGACGGTACACGTCGCCGGCTACCAGCAGCGGTTTCTTATGGTGTTTCTTTAACTGCATGGCTAACTTGCCGGCGGTAGTAGTTTTACCAGCGCCCTGCAAACCTACCAGCATGATGATCGTAGGCGGCTTAGCGGCTACGGTGAGCTTGGCCTGGGTTCCGCCCAGCAGTTCGGTCAGTTCCTCATCCACAATCTTGATGATCTGCTGGCTGGCGCTGAGATTCTGGTCCACGGCCGTGCCCAGGGCACGTTCCTTAATGCGGCCCACAAAATCTTTGACCACCTTAAAATTGACATCCGCTTCCAGAAGGGCCATACGCACTTCCCTGAGCGGCGCCTTTAAATCTTCTTCAGTTATCTTCGTGGTACCGCGGAACATCTTAATCGCGTTCTGCAGTCTTTCCGACAAACTTTCAAAAGCCATTGTCTTACCTGCCTTCACTTATCAGTTTATCTAATAAACGGTTCACCCTGGGCAAGGCCGCCACCGAACCGGTGGTTACCGCCGTTGTGACCAGCTTTTGGGCACGGGCCACCACCTGGGCATTTTCCTGGGTCTTCTGCAAAAAGCCCAGCTGCGCCTCGTAGTGCTCCAGCATCTGTTCCACCCGTTTCAGCAAATCCGAAACCGCCTGCCGGGAAATCTGCATACCGGCGGCAATCTCCGCCAGGGACAGATCATCATAAAAATATAATTCCGTGCACCGGCGCTGTTTGGTGGTCAGGAGCGGACCGTAAACGCTGTACAGCGACCCCAGCCTGATCCTGTTTTCAAATTCTGTGCCTGCCATAGTTCAACCGCTTTCTCACTAACTTACATTGGGATTATACAGAAAAAAAGTAAAGCTGTCAAGTATTTTTACTTGACAGCCTCATTATTTTTTCAGGCTTCCTGCGGAGCAGCCTTGGTTTCAAACAAAGCGTCCACAAACTTCTCCGGCTCAAAAGGACGGAAATCCATCTGACCTTCGCCGATGCCGATCCATTTTACCGGCAGTCCCAGTTCTTCCTTGATGGCGATAACCACGCCGCCTTTAGCCGTACCGTCCAGCTTGGTCAAAACCACCCCGGTCACATGGGCCGTTTCCAGAAAGACCTTGGCCTGGGTAATCGCGTTTTGGCCCGTGGTAGCATCCAGCACCAGCAAAGTTTCCTGGGGTGCTTCCGGAATTTCCCGTTTGATGATGCGGTCAATCTTGCCTAATTCATTCATCAAATTAGCCTTGTTATGCAGGCGTCCCGCCGTATCGATAAAGAGCAGGTCCACCTTGCGGGCCACCGCCGCCTTCATCGCATCAAAAACCACCGCTGCCGGATCGGCGCCTTCCTCGTGGGCAATAACCTCGCACTGGGCGCGCTGCCCCCAAATCTTTAACTGTTCTGCCGCGGCGGCTCTAAAAGTATCCCCCGCTGCCAGCATCACCTTATAATTGAAGAGATGGTAGTAATTGGCCAGCTTGCCAATCGTGGTGGTCTTGCCGACGCCGTTCACACCTACTACCAGGACCACGGTGGGCCTGGTGGCGATGCGCATCCGCTGTCCGTCGTCGTGGAGCAGGTCCGCCACCGTCTTTTTCAAGAACGGCAGTACTTCCTGAGTATTCTTGATTGTCCTGTTCTTGGCCGCTGTGCGGACGGCCCCGATCAGTTTGTTCGTAGTCTTGACGCCCACATCTCCGGCCAGAAGGATCATCTCCAGCTCGTCCAGGAAATCATCATCGATAGAGGCGCTTAGTCCTACCAAATCGCCAATCCGGTCTGTAAAATTTTCCCTGGTCTTACTCAGTCCGCTTTTCAGCCTCTCAAAAAAGGTCATGCTGCTGTTACTTCCTTTCGCTCATCTTTACCGACAATAACTTGGACACGCCCAGTTCTTCCATGGTCACGCCGTACATCACGTCGGCGGCTTCCATGGTACCCTTACGGTGAGTGATGACGATGAACTGGGTCTCTTCCGCATAATTAGCCAGGAACCTGGCAAAGCGTTCAATATTAGCGTCATCCAGCGGCGCATCAATCTCGTCCAGGATACAGAACGGCGCCGGTTTATAACTTAGCAGGGCAAAGAGCAGGGCAATTACCGTCAAGGCCCGCTCACCGCCCGACAAGAGGAACAAACTCTGCAAACGTTTTCCCGGTGGCTGTACCTCGATATCAATACCGGATTCCAGGAAATCTTCCGGATCTGTCAACTTCAAGACCGCGGTCCCGCCGCCAAACAGTTTCACATACGTGGCGGCAAAGAACTCATTAATCTTGCCGAACGCTTCTTTAAAACGCTTGGTCATCCCGGTGTTGATCTCGCTGATGACGGACTCCAGGTCCGCTTTGGCCGCGGCCAGGTCCTGATACTGCTTCTCCAGGAAATCAAAACGTTCCCGGGTCGCCTGGTACTGCTCAATGGCGCCCATGTTAATGGGACCCAGGGTTTCAATATCCCGCTGCAGCTTCACCTCGCTGCGGCGCAGGGAAATATCGCTTTGTTCCCGGAGCAGACCGCTGGCCTTAGCTTCGTCCAGGGTCAGTTTATAATCGGTATCCAGTTCCGCCAAGGCATGCTGGTAATCCGTATCCAGACGTACCTGGTCTACCTCGCTCTGGCGCACCTTGGCTTCCGCCTTGGCCTTGTCGCTGACCAGATTGTTCAGTCTTTCATTCGCCACGGCATTAGCTTCAGTCAGGGCCACCCGCTTACCGGTAAAGTCATCTTTACCGCTGGTGGTAGCTTTTAATTCCTGCATCAGGCGTTCCGTAGCCGCAGCCAGGGTTACTTTTTCTTGCTGGCTGGCAGTCACGACCTGGGTCAGGCGTTCCTGCTCCCGCTCGTTGGCAGCCTGTTCGTCCTGCAGACGTCCCAGGTTCTTATCCATATCCTGCATGCGGTCATTGACCGCCTTGCTGCGTTCCTCCAGGGAAGCCTGATCCACCTTGGCATCCTGTAAACGGCTGCTGAGCGTGGTCAGGGCGCTGCTGTCCTGGGACAGCTGTCCCTGCAGTTTATCCAGGGTTACCTTCGCTTCCGAGTTCTTACTTTCCATAGCGGCCAGCTGTGGCTGCAGGTTCTGCAGCTCGCCCCGCTTCTGCATATATTCTTCGGCTAACTGTTTGCGTTCGCCTAAAGCCAGCTCCAGCCTTTGATTTTCTTCCTGCAGACTGCCGGCAAAACGTGCCAGGGTGGCACCCAGTTCCGCCAGACGCACGGCACCTTCCTGCTGGGCTTTCTGGCTGGCTACCTGCTTTTGAGCCAGATCCCGTACCACTTCTTCCTGGGTTTCTCGTTTTTCCTGCCAGCCCAGCAGCACCGACTGCTGCTGTTCTAACTGTTGCTTGATTTCCTGGATGGCCTTTTGCCGTGACAGGTAGCCCACATCTTTTTGCTGCCGGCTGCCGCCGGTCATGGAACCACCCGCATTCACCACATCACCGGCCAGGGTGACCACCCGCAGCCGGAACCGGCACTGTCTGGCAGCCTGTAAAGCCACATCCAGATTTTCTGCCACCAGCACCCGGCTGAGCAAAAATTGCACCGCCGGCTGCACGGCTGCCGCACACCGTACCAGATTAGAGGCAAAACCTACCACGCCCGGCAGCTGACTGAGCTTCTGTTCCTCACTACTCAGGCTGCGGGCCTGTAAAGTATCCAGAGGCAGGAAGGTTACACGTCCGCCCCTATTATTTTTCAAATAAGCGATAGCCTGTTTGGCTGCCTCCGCCGTACGTACCACCACATTCTGGGCGCCGGCGCCTAAAGCTGTTTCCAGGGCTACCACGTACTGGGGGTCCACCTGTACCAGGGCTGCCATCACGCCCAGGACATCATTTTTAAAAGGAGCGGCGGCCTGCAGCACGGACTTGATGCCGTAGCCGAAGCCTTCGTAATTCTCCTGCATCTGTCCCAGCACATGCAGCCGGGATTCCCAACCGGTTATCGTTTTCTGACAGGCATCGTAAGACCTTACCAGACCCTGCAGCTCAGCCTGGGCTTTCTGCATGGCTGCAGCCTGTTCCTGCTGTTCCTCCGTAAAGCGGGCCTGCTTCTGTTGCAGTTCGCCCTGCTCGCTGGTCAAATCCCGGTGCTGCTGCTGCAGTTCCGCCACCTTAGCTTCCAGTGTGGCTGCTTCCTGCTTCAGTGCTTCCCGGCGCCGCATCCGCTGTTCCTGTTCCTGCTCGGCGGCGCGGATGGTATTGCGCAGATCCACCATCTGCCGCATATCTTCAAAATTGCTGTCCGTTAAATCCTGAATGCTCTTTTGTCCGGCAGCGATGGCTGCTTTTTTAGTTTCTACATCCTGGCCCAGCTTAGCCACATTTTGCTGGGCGGCCAGGCGGCCCTGCTCCAACTGGTCAAACTCCGCCGCCAGCTTTTGCTGCTCGGCTTCCCAGTTCGTAATCTGGGGTACCAGTTTCTCAATCCGTTTGTCAATCAGGCTGCTCTGTTTGGTACTCTGAGCCACCCGCTCGTCCAGGACGGCGATCTGGCCCTTCACCTTTTCCAGGCTGGTTTCCTTTTCCTTGATCGCATCCTGCAAGGCGCTATAGGCATCGTTTAATTTATCTATCTCCTGCTGCAGCCGGGTACACTCAGCCTGAGCCTGGCTGACGCCGGTATTCTTTTCCAGCAGGGTCTGCTCCGCAGCCGCTTTCGCCGCGGCTAATTTTTCCCTGGCTTCCTCAATAGTTTCCACCTTGCGGACAAACTGGGTCAGCCTGCAGGTCCGCAGTTCGGCGGCCAGCTTATTGTACTGGGTGGTTTTTTCCGCTTCCAGGCGCAAAGGTTCCACCTGGCCGGCCACCTCGGTCTTGATATCATTAATGCGCAGCAGGTTGTTGGCCGTATCTTCCAGACGCCGGCTGGCTTCTTTCTTACGCAGACGGTACTTGGCGATACCTGCCGCTTCCTCAAACAAAGCCCGGCGGTCTTCCGGACGGCTGTTCAGGATCTCGTCAATCTTGTTCTGGCCGATGATGGCCATGGAACCGCGGCCCAGTCCGGTATCCGCCATTAAATCCAAAATATCCTTCAAGCGGCAGTTTTTCTTGTTGATAGCATACTCGCTGTCACCGGACCGGAACAGACGGCGGGTCACGCTCACCTCGGCAAAGTCCAGGGGCAGCTTGTGATCCGTGTTGTCAAAGATCAGGGTCACTTCGGCCACGCCTAAAGGACGGCGCTTGCTGGTGCCGTTAAAGATCACGTCTTCCATCTTGGTGCCGCGCAGATACTTGGCGCTTTGTTCACCCAGTACCCAGCGTACCGCATCCGAGATATTACTTTTGCCGCTGCCGTTTGGACCGACCACGGCGGTAATACCGCTGTCAAACGCTAATTCAATTTTATCTGCAAAGGATTTAAAGCCAAATGCAGTTACCGATTTTAAGAGCACTACTCTCACCCAATCCGGCGCAGTCCTGCGTACAAGACTGCGTTAGCCTTAAAAATTATCTTCTGCCCCCGCGCGGCATAGCTGCCTTACGGCTTTTCTTGCGGGGACTGTTCTTACCTTTAGCGGCACCGGCGCTACGTGTCTTCCGGCCAGCCGCCGCTGCCGTACCATAGGTTTTACGGCCTGTTGCAGCAGTAGTTCCGTAGGTTTTACGTCCTGTCCTGGTTGCCGCACCGTAAGTCTTGCGTTCTCCCGTAGCTGCGGCACCGTAAGTCTCGCGTTCTGCCGTAGCTGCAGTCTTATATGTCTTACGTCCCGTAGCAGCAGCGCCGGATTTACTGCGGCGCTTGGTCTTGTCCTTGCTGACCGCCCAGCCGGCCCGTTTACCTTTGCTGACTACTTTCTTGCTGTCAGCCTTCACTGCTGCCTCTTCCCGGGAGAGCTGCCGTCTGTTAGAACCATTCTTGGGAGCATGGCGCTTATCGGCCACACTGTTGCGGCCCCGGGTCTTTTTAGCCACCGGCTTGCTCCGGGCCGGACGACGGGCTACCACCTTACCTTCCAGGTTCTGTTTTTCCATGGTCAGATGCAGGCGTTTTTCAATCCGGTGCAGCCATTGCAAATCTTCCACCGAATACAGGGTGATAGCCATACCATCCCTGCCGGCGCGGCCAGTCCTGCCCACCCGGTGGATATACCAGTCCACGCTGTGAGGAATATCATAGTTAATAACATGGGTAACGCCTTCCACATCCAGACCCCGGGCTGCGATATCGCTGGCCACCAGGATTTGCAGCTTGGCCGTGCGGAAGTTTTTCATCACCGTCTTGCGTTTAGCGGCGCTCATGGTCCCCGTCAGCACGTCCACATTGTACCCGTGCTCACCCAGGTATTCACCCAGAGCCTGCGCCCTTTCCTTGCTGATACAGAAAATCAGCATCAGATACGGGTTCAGCCGGTCAATCAGCTTGGTCACCGCTAAATCCTTGGCTTCCACGGTGGTCTTGATGCAGATTTGCTTAATCTGCTCCACCACGGCCATATCCGGATCAATATCCACAAAAACGCAGTTGCGGGTCAGCTGTTTACCCAGCTTCTGCACTTCTTCGTTCATGGTAGCGCTGCACAGCATGGTCTGATGGGTGGCACTGGTCATGCTGACCAGGTTCAGCACATCTTCTGCGAAACCCTGCTGCAACATTTCGTCCACTTCGTCCAGGACCAGATATTTGACGCCGCCCAGATCCGTGTTACGTTTACGGATATGGTCCAGCAACCGGCCCGGGGTGCCGATTAAAATCTGGGCCCGGCCTTCCAGTTTATGCTTTTGCAGTTCAAAATCACTGCCGCCTACGATAGCAGCTGCTTTCAAACCGCTGCCTTCCAGGACTTTCTTCATTTCCGTCAGGGTCTGCTGAGCCAGTTCCCGGGTAGGACTCAACACCAGGGCCTGCACAAATTTCTTGCTGATATCCAGCTTTTCGGCCAGCGGTACCAGAAAGGCCAGCGTCTTGCCGGTACCGGTCTGAGCCCGGGCCATAACATCCTTGCCTGCCAGGAAAGCAGGAATAGCCTGTTCCTGTACCGGCATCGGTTTCGTAATTCCCATCTTTTGCAGCCGTTCAACCACGGCCGCGCTTACTTTCATCTGGGCAAATGCATTCGCCATCTTTTTACCTCTTTCCAGCTGCCGGATCAGATTTAGACCTGTCCCGCATGCTGCCATAAATACCAGGCTGCTAAGCCCCGCCAGGGACGCCAGCCTTGGGTTAATTTTATAATCTGGCCCCGCTTAGGCAGGGTTTCCAGTTGATACAATTTTTGAAACTCTTTTTTCAGCAGATAATCATCACCGGGGAGCACATCCGCCCGGCATAAGGAGAGCAGCAGGAACATCTCAATGGTCCACTGCCCCAGACCCCGTACCGCCAAAAGTTGTTTTAGGATCTGGCTGTCCGTCTGTTCCGCAAAGGCTGTCAGCTTGATGCTGCCGTCCAGGACCAGCCGGGCAAAATTTCTGGCGTAGTCTACTTTTATCGGCGCCAGGCCGCAGGCTTGCAAGGCTTGCGGTGCCGCCGCCAAAACCGTGGCCGGTGTCAGGGTGCCGCCTGCCGCTTCGGTCAGCTTCTGCACCAGAGCCAGACTGACCTGGGGTGGCAGCTGCTGCGCAACGATACCCGTCAGCAGGATCTCAAAATAAGCAGCCTCCGGTTTGGGTGCCAGAGGACACAAACCGTACTTATCCAGATAAGGCGTCAGCTCCGGCGCTGCCTGCCGCAAAAACGCCGCGCCTGCACACCAATCAGGTGTAGGTTGCATGATAGACCTCCACAATCTATGGTTCTCCACGACTTTTTCTCTAAATACGCATAGACATACATGGTAATTATAATATAAAAAAAGGTTCCTGTCCAATAAACAGGAACCTTTTGCTTAAGCTTCCGTCTGCGGTAACTTTTCCAGCATGGCTACCATATTCTCCAGCGCCTGACAAGTACAGGTTTCTATGGTACCTGCATCCATGGCCTGGGCCAGCTGGGGATCCAACGGCAGCTTGCTCACCGTGGCAATACCGATTTCCTTAGACAGACTCTCCAGATGGCTTTCGCCAAACAAATAATGTTTGCTGTGGCAGTCCGGACATTCAAAATAACTCATGTTCTCTACCACGCCCAGTACCGGTATGTGCATCAGTCCGGCCATCTTCACGGCCTTTTCCACGATCATGCCTACCAGTTCCTGAGGCGAGGTCACCACGATAATCCCGTTTAAAGGCAGGGACTGGAACACCGTCAAAGGTACATCACCGGTTCCCGGCGGCATATCCACCACCATAAAGTCCAAATCTCCCCAGACTACCTCGGTCCAGAACTGGGTCACCATCCCGGCAATGATGGGTCCGCGCCATACTACCGGATCGGTCTCGTTAGGCAGCAGCAAATTCAGGGACATGACCTCGATGCCGTTTGGAGTGGTCACCGGCAGCAGGCAGTTTTCCTTGCCCAGGGCTTTCTCATGAAGTCCCAGGGCCTGGGGAATCGTAGGACCGGTAATATCCGCATCCAGGATACCTACCTTGTGACCTTTTTTACGCAGCAAAGAAGCCAGCAGGCAGGCCACCATACTCTTGCCTACGCCGCCTTTACCGCTTATGACACCAATCACATGACGGACCCGGGATAATTCGTTGAGCGGCTGGCGGAAACTTTCCGGCTGCCGTTCCGCACATTGCTCACCGCAAGCTGAACAATCATGATTGCATTCTGCACTCATCGCTCTTTCCTCCTGGATTATTTAGTTTCAGTTGCTCTATTTATGAATTATACCATATTCTTACTTTAAAATGTAGCTGTGTTCCAAGGGGCCGGCACCCTTGCCTAAATTCAGCCGGGCTTTTAAGGCTCCGGTCAGGTAAGCTTTCGCCTGCCGGATACTTTCCGGCAAGTCTTTGCCCGCCGCCAGGTTGCAGGCAATTGCCGAGGACAAGGTACAACCTGTACCGTGAGTATTGGGATTGTCCACCCGTTCCGAACGGAACCAGTAACACTTTCCCCCGGCATAGAGCATATCCACCGCGTCACTGACCAGATGTCCGCCCTTGACCAGCACCGCTCCCGGCACTCCGGCACCGATAGCCTGTCCGGCCCGCTCCATGTCCGTTTCATTTTGTACCGGAAAGCCGCACAACACTTCTGCCTCCGGAATATTAGGGGTAATAACTTCCGCCAGAGGCAAAAGTTCGGCGATGAGCGTTTCCCTGGCATCATCCGTGATGAGCTTGCAGCCGCTGGTGGAAACCATGACCGGGTCTACCACGATATGCCGGGCCTGATACTGCCGCAGCTTAGCCGCTATAACCCGGATGATGGCCGCGTTAGCTACCATCCCCACCTTCACAGCATCCGGAAAAATATCCGTAAAGATACAATCCAGCTGCTGCCCTACAAATTCAGGGGCAGCCTCCTGGATGCCGTAGACACCGGTGGTATTCTGGGCCGTCAGGGCCGTAATCGCGCTCATGGCATACATCTTGTGGACCGTGATGGTCTTAATGTCGGCCTGGACACCGGCGCCGCCGCTGCTGTCCGAACCGGCAATGGTTAAAACTTTATACATGCAGGTAAGCCTCCGTTTCTGTCAAGTTCCGTACATAAAGATCCGCCAGCTTCTGTATGGACGCCTGATCCACGGCTGAGCTGGCATCAAAAACCGCCACCACAGGAAAGCCCGCCGCTTTCGCCGTGGCCATGGCGTAATAGGAATCTTCAAAGACATAGGTTCCAGCCAGAGGCGTTCCCAGCAGCTCCCGGGCCTGGAGAAAAATTCCGGGCTGGTCCTTGCCCCCGGCTTCCCGGCAGGTAATGATCCCGGAAAAATAAGACAGCACGCCGTGACGCTCCAGGGCGCTCCGCACCAGAGCAGCCTCCGTAACCGTAGCCAGACACAGCGGCACCTGCCGCCGGTGCAGGAACTCTAAAAAATCCCGCACCCCCGGTTTAAGTTTGGCTTCGGCGGCATAATAATG
Organism: uncultured Acidaminococcales bacterium; assembly: GCA_964293585.1. Taxonomy (GTDB): domain Bacteria; phylum Bacillota; class Negativicutes; order Acidaminococcales; family Acidaminococcaceae; genus JAKVKY01. Next base: position 67,132 of record CAXYYS010000002.1, on the reverse strand, counting down.
CCGTACCAGCTCCCTTACCCCAGCCTCAATTTCAGCCAGGCTTGCCTGCAGGCCGTATTGTTTTTGAAAATACCGGCCCGCCGCAGCCACCGTCATATCTTTAATCTTCTCATTCACATCCGGTTCCGGCTGCAAACCCCGGCTGCGCAAAAATTTGGCCGCCAGCTGATCCCACATGGGCATGGAGTCCAGCAAGGTACCGTCCACATCCAGGATGGCACCCCGGAGCGGCGGTAACCTGCCGGTATTACCTGCAGCCTGTTTGTTCTTCTCTGTTGCCGCCATCTTGCTCACCTTCTCCGTCCTGCGTTCTTCTTCCTGATTTACTACGCCAGGTCCGTTCCCCAGAACAGGTTTTAGGAGGCCGCCACTTGGAGCGCCAGTTGCTTCAGCTCCTGGCAGCCGGCCTTAATATCCCGGCTGGCAAAGATGGCGCTGACTACCGCTACCCCGGCGATACCCGTACCTTGTAAATCCAAAAGATTATTTTTATTAATCCCGCCGATGGCACATACCGGCACCGGTACGGCTGCGCAAATGGCTTGCAAAGTCTCCCGGCTCACCGTATCCGCATCCAGTTTCGTGGTGGTAGGAAACACCGCCCCCACCCCCAGGTAATCCGCACCGCCGGCTACGGCTGCCCGGGCTTCGTCTACGTTCGAAGCTGACACCCCGATCAGCATACCCGGTCCCACCAGCTTGCGGACCTCCGCCACCGGCATATCGTCCTGGCCGATATGTACACCGTCCGCCTGACAGGCCAGGGCAATCTCTACATTATCATTAATGATGAGCGGCACATTAAATTCCCGGCACAAAGCCTTCATCAATTTGGCTTCCTGCAGGAACAGTTCCGGCGCCAGCTGTTTTTCTCGCAGCTGCAGCATGGTGATACCACCATACAAGGCCGCCAGAACCTGTTCCGCCAGTGTCTGCACCCCGCACCAGGTCCTGTCCGTCACCGCGTACAAAAGTAAATTCTTTTTAACGCACCTCATAGCGGGCACCTTTCTCCAGATCTGGCCCCTGCATCCTGGACAAAGCATCCAGCAGGTAAGTCCGGAAACTGCCGGTACCATCCTGCCCCTGCATCCTGGCTGCCGCCTGCTCGCCTGCTAAACCCATAGCGCACACGGCCGCCGCCGCGGCTTGTAGTTCCTGCCCGGGGTTAGCCGCCACCACCGCCGTAACCAGACCGCTCAGCATACATCCCGAACCGGTGATCCGGCCTAAAAAAGGCGTGCCGTTCCTGATAATATAGGCTTGTCCGGCAGACGCCACGATATCGATGGCGCCGGTCATGGCAATAATGGCTCCGGTCCGGCCGGCAAAATCCTGTACCCATTTTACCGCCTGCACCAGATTGTCTTCCGTCACCGCATCCACCGCAGCCGCATCCACTCCCTGGGTGGTACTGCTTCCCTGGGCCAGCGTCTTAATCTCGGACACATTCCCCCGGATAACGGTAAACTTAATCAATTTTAATAAATCCAAAGCGGTAGCCGTCCGCAAAGCAGAAGCACCCGCCCCTACCGGGTCTAAAAGGACCGGATGCCGCAGGCTGTTAGCTTTCAGGCCGGCCAGGACCATCGACTTGATCGTCCGCTGGTTCAGCGTCCCGATATTGATATTTAATCCTGCGCACAAAGCGGTGATATCCTCCGCCTCACCGCTGTCATCCGCCATGATAGGCGAAGCACCGCAGGCTAACACCACATTCGCCACATCATTGACCGTCACATAGTTCGTAATATTATGAATCAGCGGTTTTCTTGCCCGCACCTGCTCCAGCATCGTTCCCAGCATCTTCCTCATACCTCCCGCCGCCAACTTTCTTCACTATAAGAAAACGGAGAATCCCTTTGTGGAATTCTCCGCCAACAAGCAGTTTGTTTCCTACGGTGGCATTATCCACATCAGGTTCCCGGGTCGAAGTTGCAAACTCCCTCTCAGCCTGTCATACAAGCTCCCCATTTCAGATCAATTTTAGTATAACACGCCCTTCCGGCAGCGTCAACAAAAGGGAAAATTAAAAACCGCTACAGGCTTAATCTAAGCACTCTAGCGGTTTAAAATTTTGTGGCAGGGGCAGAAGGAATCGAACCCTCAACCTACGGTTTTGGAGACCGGCACTCTACCAATTGAGCTATGCCCCTGTAAGAAAATGTAGCCCGTAAACGCCTCAGCTACGTTCCATATATTACCATCTTTGCCGACAAAAATCAAGCAGTTTCTTGGGCGGCGCGGCAAAACTCCCCGGCCTTATCAGGGCTGCTTGCCTATATAAGCCAGGATGCCGCCGTCCACATAGAGGATATGTCCGTTCACAAAATTAGAGGCCTCACTGGCCAGAAAAACTGCCGGCCCTTCCAGGTCTGCCGGGGTCCCCCAGCGGTTAGCGGGTGTCTTAGCCAGAATAAACTCGTTGAAAGGATTACCCGGCTGATGCAAGGGCGCCGTCTGGGGCGTAGCAATATAACCGGGTCCGATACCGTTGCACTGGATGTTGGCCCCGCCGTACTCGGAGGCGATGTTCCGGGTCAGCATTTTAAGCCCGCCCTTAGCCGCCGCATAGGCGGAAACTGTTTCCCGGCCCAGCTCACTCATCATGGAACAGATGTTGATAATCTTGCCGTGGCCTTTCTTGATCATGCCGGGCAGCACAGCCTTGGAAACAATAAAAGGTGCGTTTAAATCAATATCCACCACCTGGCGAAAATCTTCCACCTTCATCTCGCACATGGGAATACGTTTGATGATGCCGGCATTATTAACCAGGATATCAATCACGCCCAGATCTTTTTCAATGGCTGCCACCAAAGCCTGCACCTGTTTTTCATCAGTAACGTCGCAAAGATATCCCTTCGCCGTGATACCCTCAGCCTTATAGTCTGCCAGAGCTTTATCCAGATGCTCCTGGCTCCGGCAGTTAAAAGCAATCCTGGCGCCCGCCCTGGCAAAGGCTTTCGCAATGGCAAAACCGATACCATAGGCAGCACCTGTAACCAGCGCCACCTTGCCCTGCAAGGAAAACTGCTGCAAATAGTCTGTCATTTGACGTGCTCCTTTATCATTGCAAATCTTCATTGGCAATATTGTCCATATCGGTAAATGCTTTGTTTTCGCCGCCCATGGCCCAGATAAAAGTATAATTGGAAGTACCCGTGCCGGCATGGATGCTCCAGGACGGTCCAATTACCGCTTCTTCATTATGCATCACGATATGACGCGTTTCCTGCGGCTGCCCCAGCAGATGGAAAACCACATTGCCCTTGGGAATATCGAAGTAGAAATATACTTCCATACGCCGTTCATGGGTATGGGCCGGCATCGTATTCCAGACACTGCCCGGCTTTAACGCCGTCATGCCCATGGAAAGCTGGCAGGTTTCCAGCACCTCCGGGTGGATAAACTGGTTAATGACCCGGTCATTAGCCGTCTCCATGGCCCCGCAGGGAACCTTTTTGGCGTCTGCCAGGGTTAAAAGGGTGGTCTTGCAGGGCTTGTGGGCCGGAGCCGAAACCATGTAAAACTTGGCCGGATTATCCGCCTTGTCGCTCTTAAAAATGACTTCCCTGGTACCCATGGTCACATACAGGCAATCCTTATGGCCTAATTTATATTCCCTGCCATCAGCCGTGATCGTTCCGGCGCCGCCTACGTTAAAGATGCCCAGTTCCCGGCGCTCCAGGATAAATTTAGTGCCAAAATTTCCCCACACATCAATATCCTTGTCCAAGGACACGCTTTCCTTAACCGGCATGCAGCCAAAAACCACCATCCGGTCCACATGGGAATAGGTAGCCTGTACCTTGTCCGCCTCAAACAGATGCTCCACCAGAAACTCCTGCCGTACCTCCTCCGTAGTGTAACGCTTAAAATCACGGGGATTCACAGAATAACGAATATCCATCTTCTAGCTCCTTTCTTTTTCCACCAACATTCTCGTACTGTCAAAACCTGCAGTCACCAATTGTTTTTAAAATAAAGTATGCCTTCTGTATCCCAGCTGCCGGGAAATCTCCAGCGCCGTTTCCTGCAGCAGTTTGCCGCATTTTTTTACTTTTGCCGGCGGCATCCTGGTAAAAACAGACGCCACACTAATAGCGGAAACCGGTTCATTATAGCGATTGTAGATGGGGGCCGCCACACAAAAAGTATCCGGCTCCACCTCCCGGTTATCCACGGCATAGCCACGTTTCCTGGTCACTTCCAGTTCTTTTAAAAGTTCCTCCAGGGTCGTAATCGTATTTTTTGTATAGGCTTGCATGGGTGCACCGGACGCCAGAATCTTTTTTACTTTTTCCGGATCAGCATACGCCGCCAGGATAGCCTTCCCCAGACCGCTGCAATACATGGGTCTGGTCCCGCCCAGGTTGATATAACCGCCCATGATGCCGCGTTCTTCCGCGCAGTCCACATAGACGATATTGTTACGGTTTTCCACCGCCAGGAAAACAGTCTCGTGCAAGGTGTCATGTAACTGTACCAGATAAGGCCGGGCCACCGCTACCATGTTCCGATTCTCAATCACCGTCATGCCAATCTCAAAAACATGCAGTCCCAGTTTAAAAGTTTTGAACTGCTCATTATCGTAGACGATGAATTCTCTTTCCAGCAGCGTCTGCATTAAATCGTGAGCGCTGCTTTTAGGCAGCTTTAGCGCCTGGCAAATCTCTATCTGTGTCATCGGTTTGCCTGTTTGAGCTAAGAGATCCAGAATCTCCAGGGCCCTGGCTACTGTCCTTGGCATCTTTGCTGCCTCCTTCGGGCGCCGTTTCGTATATACGAACTTAATTCGGCTTTTCTCTTGTCAATTTATCATAGTCCCCCCTGTCTGTCAAGCAAGCGTAACCGCCCCTGGAAAAGAAACCCCCTGCCGCTGTTTTGCACAAACATCAGCAAGGGTTGAAGTTTTCCATCATAAATTTAATTTTTAAAGGCTGCATAAATAGGTAAGGGGCGCAGCCATCATAGCTGTGCCCCTGTTTGGAGCGGAAAACGAGGCTCGAACTCGCGACCCCAACCTTGGCAAGGTTGTGCTCTACCACTGAGCTATTTCCGCATTGGCGACCCGGATGGGACTCGAACCCATGACCTCCGCCGTGACAGGGCGGCATTCTAAACCAACTGAACCACCGGGCCGTTTTTAATTATGTAAAAAAAAAGAACTAACAAATTAATGGTGCCGGGGACCGGATTTGAACCGGTACGGAGATCTCTCCCCGAGGGATTTTAAGTCCCTTGCGTCTGCCAGTTCCGCCACCTCGGCATATAATTGGAGGCGACACTCGGAATCGAACCGAGGATAAGGGTTTTGCAGACCCGTGCCTTACCACTTGGCTATGTCGCCTTCTAGATTAAAAGGGTACTGGTGCCCCTCTTAAAAACAAATGGAGCGGAAAACGAGGCTCGAACTCGCGACCCCAACCTTGGCAAGGTTGTGCTCTACCACTGAGCTATTTCCGCAACATGGTGCCTCAGCGCAGAATCGAACTGCGGACACAAGGATTTTCAGTCCTTTGCTCTACCAACTGAGCTACCGAGGCAAAATGGCGACCCGGATGGGACTCGAACCCATGACCTCCGCCGTGACAGGGCGGCATTCTAAACCAACTGAACCACCGGGCCGTATGTATTTGCGCTTTTAGCGCGCATTGATAGTATATGGTATTTGGAGCGGATTGTCAAGAGCTTTTTTCTAAAAGGGGCTTGAAAAATCCGCTGCCACTTTACTTGGCCGGTTCCATCTTTTCCAAATACGGAACCAGCTTCTTATCCAGTAAATCCGCCAGCTGTTCCAGCGTCTTGCAGTCAAAATCATGGATAGTATTGGGAATATAACGGGTCTTGGTTTCCGCAAAATAGGAATTGGTGGCCGCGTTATAAGAAAAGACCAGCTGGTCCCCCCGCTCAAAGTTACTGTAATCCAGGATCAGGATTGCGTTGTTGATGAAACGCAACGGTTTATCCGGTTTCAGGAACAGTTCAAAGCTACCCACCTTAGGCGGAAGCTTGGGCAGATAATCCCAGGTCAGGATGCCTTCCTTGCGCAGGACGTACTGACAGGGGGCGTCGTAATCCGGCGCCATCTCCTGCAGCAGCTGCGGCAGGACTTTCTGCATCTGTGCCTCAAAATCTTCCCGGGTCCGGCTAAAATAACGGATGTCCCGGAACTGGTTCAAGCCAATTTCTTTAACCGGGACGAAATCGTCCGTCTCCTTGGTATAGATGAAATTTAACCGCCGGTGCATCTGTGCGTTGCCATAGGCAAACAAGAGCAGCTCGTGCTGACCGTAACGTTCGCCTCCCGGCAGCAGCTTAAAAGGTCCTGCCTCTGGCGGCAACTGCTTGACAAACTCCCAGGAAGCCAAATGTTCCTGGATATCTTTAAACTTTTCTTCCCAGCTCATGCGCTCGCATCCTTAATTATTATTTGACAGCCTGGTCCAAAAATTGCTGCAGCTGGCCGGCTGACATGCCTCCTAAATGATAAGCGATAACCTTGCCGTCCTTATCCAGCAGGAAAGACGTGGGAATAGCTTCGATGCTGTACAACCCGGCGACATTTTTCTTACCGTCGTGGGCGATAGGGAACGTAAAACCTTTACTTTCCACAAATTTTTGCACGGTGCTGCTTTCGGCATCGATGCTCACTGCCAGGAAATTAACCTTGTCCTTATATTTAGGATAGAGTTCCTGGAAATGCGGCATCTCCCCTACGCAGGGAGGACACCAGGTAGCCCAGAAATTTAAAAAGACCGGTTTACCCCGCAGGCTGGATAATTTTACCTGGCTGCCGTCCAGCATCTGTACCGTAAAATCCGGCGCCAGCTTACCCTGCTCCACCACGGCAGCCGCTGCGTTCGCCTTGCCGCTGGTCGTTGTATCCTTGGCATTGCCGCAACCTGCTAACCCCAGGGTCAGCACCAGTGCCGCCATCACTACTAAACTAAGTTTCTTTATTTGCATACTTTTACCTCCTCAACCCTTGGGTTGCTTCTCACCAGCCCCAGGCTGATTGCCTTCTGGGGGCAAACTTTGCGGCAGGCGCCGCAACAAATACATTCTCTATCACCGGCAACTTGCACGTCCAGCTTACAAAACCGGGCACAAGCGCCGCAATGATCACACCGCTGTTGGTCCACCTTCACGCCGAAGCAGGAAAATTTATTAAATAAACCATACCAGGCTCCCAGGGGACATAAGAACCGGCAAAAAGGCCGGTAGATAAAACAGGCGCTGCCAACAACTACCAGCAGGATAACCACCTTAACGGCAAAGATTCCGCCCAGCCCCGCCCGGAGTTCCGGATGAGTGGCTAAAAGCGGTAGGGCCGCTTCCAGGGTGCCTGCCGGACAGATGTAGGTGCAAAACGCCGGCGCCCCGGTACCATTCACGGTCAGGAAGAGTACCGGCAAAAGCAGGACGAAAACCAGGCCAACCACATATTTAAGATAAGTCAGCCGCCGGGTAATCCTGTTCTTGCCCAGTTTTGGCACCGGGATCTTATACAACAGTTCCTGTACCAAACCGAAAGGACAGAGCCAGCCGCACACTGTCCGTCCCAGCACCGCCCCAAACAAGACCAGCAGTCCCAGGGCATACGCCGGAAAGCGTAAGACCGTACCCGCCAGGGTGTTTTGCAGGGAACCCAGGGGACAGGCTCCCAAAGCACCGGGGCAGCTGTAACAATTAAGACCGGGCACGCACACCGCTTTACTGGCTCCCTGCCAGATGCGTCCCTGCAAAAATCCCGGCAGGTTGCCATTCGTTAAAAAGACGGCCAGTAACTGCACCAGTTTACGTTTAACCAAGGCCGATACACTCCAGGCAGATAAAAATCGCCTTATGCAGCACTTCCTGCGTCTGACCGTTAAAGATGCCTGCGGCCACGAGCAAGGCTCCTATCAGTAAGGTACCTGTACGCATCCTCTGTTACCCCCTGTTTTATTTTGTTCATTATAACATGAAGCAGGCCCGGAAAACACAGGGCATTTGTGAATTTCCTGTAAAGAAAAGAGCGCTATGCCCAGAAAACCGCCTGCTGCCGCTACTTGCCTCTTTGTGAACAATGTGTAACAACAACCCGGTGAATTTTTATGTAGCATGAAATCAATACTGTTTTTCTATCCTTTTACTTGTAAGAATTATTTAACAATGATATAATAGTTGCACAGAAATATTATATTTAATATTTCTGTACGTATGTACATACATTAAAAAGGAGTGTGTTCTCTATGAAGAAATCTTTAGCCGCTTTAGTGGTAGCTTTAGTAGCTGCCAGCGCTGTAGCCACCGCTACCCCGCAAACTGAATTCAACAAGGGTGAGTTCCAACTTGATCTGGGCGCCTGGAATCCCGGTGCCAGCATTTCTAACGATGCTGACTTTGGCCATAGCTGGAATTTTGCCGGCGGCCTGACCTACGGCCTGGCGGACAAGCTGGGACTGCAATATCAATACTGGGGCCTGAAATCTAAATCTGAAAACAGTGATGCCTACAGTGATTTAACGGGCCAGCAACAGGAAATCAACCTGCTGTACAGCCTGGCTCCCAAGGTAGCTGCTTATGTAGGTTATAACCGTCTCCATGCAGAGATTGATGCCAACCCATTATTTAGTTCTACCGAAAAAACCAACAATGTAGCTCAATTAGGCTTAGTTGCCAAGACTGCCATCGCCAAGAACCTGGACGTTTATGCTAAGGGCGCCGTTGGTACCAAGCATACCTCTCTCTGGGAAGCCGGCTTAGGCTATAGCTTCACCAAGGATTTAGACCTGTCCGTAGGCTATCGTCATGTGAACACTGAAAATATCGATGAACACAGCGCTACTGCCAAGGGTATCGTTACCATGTTAAGCTATCGTTTTGGCGGCCACAAGGCTGAAAAGGTTGCCGAAGCTGCTCCGGCTGCTACGCCGGCTGCTCCGGAAACCACTGCTCCGGCAGTTGCTGCTCCCGCTGCTGCTAATGATTACTACCTGAACAGCATCCACTTCGGCTTTGATAAGGATCAACCTCTGGACAGCCAGGGTCCGAACCTGACTCAGATGGTCAAGGTTGCCAAGGACACCGGCCACACCCTGAAGCTTGTCGGCAATACCGATGGCAAGGGCACCGATGCTTATAACGATGATCTGAGCAAACGCCGTGTTGATAATGTCAAGGCGTATGCCGTAAAGAATGGCGTACCTGCCAGCCAGCTGGTTACCATGTACAAGGGCAAGACCGAACCCGCCAGCACCAACGCTACGGACCAGGGCCGTGCTGATAACCGCCGTGTAGACGTTTACGAGCACAAATAATCTTAAGCTTACTCTTAAAAATGCAGGACGGACAACCGTAAGTGCTTTGCACTTCAAGGTTGCCCGTCCTTTTTTATATGTGTAAAATAACACGCTGGCCCAACCGGCAGAGTGCCGGTCTCCAAAACCGTAGGTTGAGGGTTCGCTGCCTTTACTTCTGGCCGGGATTCTCAGCCGCGGTACGTTTTTCCAATTCTGCCCACAGTTCCCGGATGGTCTTTTCTGCCACCGGATGCACCAGATTGGGCGCAATTTGCGCCAGCGGCGCCAGCACAAACTCCCGGTTCAACATATCCGGATGCGGCAGGGTCAAAGTCTTACTCTGATACACCAGGTCCCCGTACAAAAGCAGGTCCAGATCAATGTTCCGCTCGCCCCAGTGGCGCTTGCGTACCCGCCCCATAAGTTTTTCCACCTGGAGCAGGACCTGTAAAAGTTGTTCCGGCGCCAGACCGGTTTCCACCCTGGCCACCGCGTTTAAAAAATCCGGCTGGTCCGTCACGCCGTACGCCCTGGTTTCTAAAAAATCACTTACCTGACGGATATGCACACCCCTGGCCGGCAGCAACTGCAAGGCCCGCGCCAAGTTGCCCGCCCGGTCACCCAGGTTACTGCCCAGGGCGATATAAATCTGCTGCTTCATAGCTGTACCCTGCCCCGGTGCATCGCTTCCCACATCCGGGCCAGTCTTACGTTAGCCTGCACGTCATGTACCCGGAAAATGTTCACGCCCGCTTCCAGGCCCCGGGCCGTGGTGGCCAGAGTCCCTTCCAGCCGTTCTTCCGGCGGCAGTCCGCCTAAAACCGTACCGATCGTGCTCTTGCGGCTGGTACCTAAAAGTACGGGATAGCTACCACCCGTCAAAGCTTCCAGGTTCCGCAGCAGCTCCAGGTTCTGGTCCGGCGTCTTGGCAAACCCGATGCCCGGATCCAGGATAATCTTGTCCGCACCTACCCCCTGCTCTTCCAGCAGCTTAACCTTAGCCTGCAGGGAAGCGGCCACTTCCTGCACCACATTCCGGTACTCACACTGCTGCTGCATATCCCTGGGCGTCCCCCGCATATGCATGAGGACGACGGGCGCCTGAGATTTCACTACCAGCGGCAGCATCTCTTTATCCATAGCCAGAGCGCTGACATCGTTGATGATATCCGCACCGGCGGGCAGGGCTGCCGCCGCCGGTGCCGCCCAGTACGTATCCACAGAAAGCACGCATTCGGGAAAATGTTGGCGCAGTTCCCGGAGCACCGGCACCACCCGCTGCTGCTCCGCTTCCCCGGTCACCAGTTCCGTTCCCGGACGGGTGGAAGCTCCCCCCACATCCAGGATGCCCGCGCCGGCTGCCAGCATCTGTTCCGCCCTGGTCAGGGCAACATCCAGATCAGCCCGGGAAGGTGCATAAAAAGAATCCGGCGTGATGTTGATGATACCCATGATCACAGCCTGCTCATAGTTCAATATCCGTCTGTCGGCCAGCCTGGTAATTTTAGACCGGGGTGCCAGTACCTGTTCCAGTTCCCCGGCCAGCTTAGCTATGCCAAAATACGGCATCTGTTTTAACTTGGCCAGTAAAATTTTATAATGCGCCCGCGTGCCCAGAAGGATCACATCCACCCGTTCTACGGCACAGGTGACACAACCGGCCGGGACAGCGCCATCGCCCCCGGCCGCCACCATTTCCTGTTTAATGATATTAGCCGCCGGTGTCCGTACAGCCACCAGCTTATAGGGAACGAGACAGCTTTTTGCAGCCAGGATCGGTACCGCAGCCTGGTTCATGCCCAAAGCAGCCAGTTCCTGTTGTAAGGCTGCCGCCGCTATCTGGTACAGCATCTTAGCAGCCTCCTTTTTCCACGCAGGCAAAGGCACTATGGTTGTGAATGCTTTCCATGCTTTCCACCGTCACCTTGTACCAGGCAATCCGTGCATCTTGTTCCAGGCGCAGGGCAATCTCCCGCACCGCATCCTCCACAAACCGGGGATTCTGGTACGCTGTTTCCGTCACAAATTTCTCGTCCGGCCGTTTCAGCAGCCCGTACACGGGAGCACTGGCGCCGGCATCAGCCATCTGTGCCAGTTCCTCCAGCCAGACAAATTCCGTCAGCACCACTTCCAGCTCTGCGTACGCCCGCTGGTTGTGAGCGCCAAAATCACTGATCTCCTTGGAACAGGGGCACAAGGTCTGGATAGGCACCCGCACGCTGACCTTTAAGTTAAACTTGTCCCCCTTGCTGGCCTGGTACACGCAGTCCAGGTCCATCAGGGAACGCATCCCGCTTACCGGCGCCTGCTTGGTGATAAAATAGGGAAAACGCAGTTCCAGGAAAGCTTTTTCCGCCTGCAGATGTTCCTTTAAACTGTCCAGGACGCCTTCCAGGCTATCCAGGGACAAGGTGCCCAGCTGCTGCAGCACTTCCACGAAACGGCTCATGTGCGTACCCCGCAGATCATGGGGTAAATCCACGGACATGCTTACCTGGGCCACCGTATGCTGCTCGCCCCGTTCCTTGTCCTTTAAGGTCACGGGCCAGCGCAGGTTCTTGATACCGGCATGTTTCAGGGGAATATTGCGCCGGTCCTGTTCACTCTGGACATCTTTTAATTTTTTCGCCGCCTGGGGCGATGTTTTTTTGACAATTAACATGGCTGCCTCTTCTCCAGTTCGCCCCGGTATTCACAACCGCTGGTGGCGGTTTCCCAAACTTCCACGGCATACAACCGGTGGTTGGGGGCTGCCAGGGGTTGATAAAGCTGCTGCCAGACCCAGAGGCAGATATTTTCGGCGCTGGGATTGGGCAGGATATCATTTAAGAGGGCATGGTCCAGCCTGGCCAGTACCAGTTCCTGGGTCAGTTTTTTTACCCGGGTAAAATCAATAACCATACCTTCCGCATCCGGCGTTCCCGCCACCTTAATGTTCAAAGCGTAGGTATGGCCGTGCAGATGTTCGCACTTGCCGTTATAGCTGGGCAGAAAATGCGCCGCATCAAAAGTAAATTTTTTGGTAATGATCATAAGAGCCTCCTCACAAACATGGCTGCCGGCCCTGAATTTTTGCGCAAGCTGCCGTCAGGCACTTGTCAGGGCACAGCCGCCTATTCCACGATGAGACCGGCAAAGTCCGGCTGTTGCCGCAGGGCCTCGTAGGCTACCACGGCCACGGAATTACTTAAATTTAAACAACGGGCGTCCCGCACCATAGGGATACGCAGACACTGCGCCGCATATTTTTCATGCACCCAGTCAGGCAATCCTGCCGTCTCCCGGCCAAAAACCAGTACGCTGTCCACGGTATAATGCACGTCCGTGTACCGTTTATGACCGTGGGAAGTTAAAAAATACTGCGGCTGGTCCTGATATTTAGCCAGCACTTCTTCCAGGCTGTCGTAATAATGAATATCCACCAGATGCCAGTAATCCAGACCGGCGCGTTTTAAAGTCTTGTCGTCCGTATTAAAACCCAGGGGACGCACCAGATGCAGATGGCAGCCGGTGACGGCACACAAGCGCGCAATGTTGCCGGTGTTAGCCGGAATCTCAGGTTGGAAAAGAACAATGTTCAGCATTATTTTCCCAGCCTCCCGTAGGCCAGGACATCGGACTGTACCGGTACGCCGCCTAAATCTTTGTAGCCCAGCATCCGTTGCCAGACGGTGAGGATTTTTTCCGAATAATATTTACTGGTTGCCCAGTTGCCGTTCAGTTGATACCAGGTAGTGCACAGACCGTCCCGCAGACGCACCTTATGGGCCAGTTCGTACCGGGGATCGATAATCTTGGTCTGGGGCCGCTTTTCCGTATACGCCAGCAGGTGCTGGATATGAGCCCGGGCACCCAGCTCCGGCGTCTTAAAGGTAGCACCTTTCACGCCGCCGCCCACGGTTCCCAGCCCGCAGAAATTATTCTGGCTGGGCAGCACATCGCCGCCAAAACGGAAAGAACCGCTTTCCAGGATGGCCTGGGCAAAGGCTACATCCGGGCGGATGCCTTCCCGCTCTGCTTCCTGCCAGTAATAATGGACAATTTCTTCCGGGGTGCAGGTCAGCTTGGGCTGCGGGTTAATAATTTTTAACAAACCGACGGCCTGGGCTTCGGTAGCCAGAGCCGGTCCGAAAATAGTTACTTCCTGATAATTGCCGGGCAGCAGGAACTGCGGTTTATAGCCCGCAGGCGTTTCCGGAACCACCTTGGGTCCCTGAATCTTTTTCGCCCGTTTATCTGCCGCCAGCTCCCGGGCCGCTTGTTCCTCCCAGGAAGGCTGGCTGGTTTGCTCACGGTTTTTCCCGGTCTTCCCGGACGGAATCTTCGTCCAGGAATCCTGGGCTGCAGCAGCAGGCTGACTGACCGCCGGGGTCTGGCGTCTTGGTTCCGGCTGCTCCACGGCCTTGGTTAAACCGGCCTGGCGCGCCCTGGTAAATTCCTGTTCCTCCGGAGAAAGAACGCTGCCGCGCCCTTCGGACTTTTTACGGGAACGGGCACTCCTGGTGTTTTCCTGGACCGGAGTCGTCGTACCATACTCCGGTTCCACCTGTGCTTCCTGCTTATTCTTTTTATGTTTGTGGTGCTTAGCAGCCTTAGAGGCAGCTTTGCTTTCCAGGCTCTCTACTTCCTGGACCGGCGCTGCCTGTTCTGCCGGCACATACTTGACGCCACTCTGGCGGCTGCGGGTAAAAGCCTGCTCCTCCGGCGTAAGCACGCTGGTCCCGCTGCGGGCCAGGGCAGGTGTAGCAGCTGTCACCACGCTGGCGCCTACCAGCAGGGCTACGAATAATTTACGGTAATTTATCATCATGTACACTCCTTATCCTTTGATTTTACTCTATCAGGAGTATTTATGCAAAACTTTCTGCAGGAAGACAGTTATGGTATAATAGTTACAAGCAAGTTTAGCTGTAACCCGACTCTTAAGATTACTGATACTAAAAGGAGGAATGACCATGTCTGCTGAATTCAAGTATATCCATCATGCCTGCTTTACCGTTACCAAGAACGGAGAAACTCTGATCTGTGATCCCTTCCTGGACGGCAACCCCAAAGGTGTCCGCCTGCAGGACCTGAAAGTTAATTATATCTTCATCACCCACGCCCACGGCGATCACCTGGGCTGTGCCTACGAGTTAGCCAAACGTACCGGGGCGCTCATCATTACCACGGCGGAGATTGCCAACGAAGCCAGCAGCTACAATTGCCAGGCTCATGCCATGCACATCGGCGGCACCTACACTTTCCCCTTCGGCAAAGTACGGGTCACTCCCGCTTTCCACGGCAGCGGTATCGCCGGCGGTCATGCCTGCGGTTTCATCATCGATTTTTACGGTACCAAATTCTACTTTGCCGGCGACACGTCCCTGTTCGGAGATATGGCGCTGCTGCCTAAACTGGATCCCTTTGACTACGCGCTACTGCCCATCGGCGGCAACTTCACCATGGACCCCAGGGATGCGGCTTTAGCGGCCGGCATGCTGGGCGCCAAGGTAATCATCCCCATCCACTATAACACCTGGCCCGTGATTGCCCAGGACCCGGAAGCTTTTAAAAAGGATGTGGAAGCACATACCAGCAGCCAGATTTGTATCGTAAAACCCGGCGAAAGCATGACCTGGGATTAAAAATGTTCCAGGAGTAAGGTTGCGGGCGCTACCAACTCCCGCCACAACTCTACATTGTGATTATGCTGTCCCCGCATCTGGGACTCCAGCCGTTTGGGAAAACGGAGGAGCACCTGGTCTGCGGGGGCATATTTTTGCCGGCGCAAAAGAGCCGCCACCTGCTGCTGCCTTAGATAGCTCTGTACCAGTTCTCCCATACTGGGATGAAAAGGTCCGGCCAGGATGTTGCCCGGCTGGCACAATTCTGCATCCGGCTGCAAGCCCACCCGGATCACTTTGATGCCGGCACGGGTCAGCTGCTCGTATAAAAAAGCCGCCTGGGCCACCGCCGTCTCCAAACTTAAAGGCTGATACTGACCCCGGGCATACATTCCAGCCAGGGGCGTATCCTTAATTACCAGCAGCGGATATATACGGGCCAGATCCGGCTTTAACCGCACCGCCTGCGCCGCCGTGGCCCGCAGTGACTCCCAGTCCTGCCCCGGCAGTCCTACCATAAACTGCAGTCCTACCTGGAAATGGTATTGCCGCAACAACCGGACCGCCTGAGCTACCTGCGCCGCGGTATGGCCCCGGCCAGCCAGCTGCAGCACTCTGTCGTCCAGGGACTGGGCCCCCAGTTCCACCAGGGTCACCCGGTGCCGCTGCAAAAACAAAAGACGCGTCTCATCGATATAATCGGGACGCGTGGATAAACGGATCTTCCCTACCACCTGCGTCTTAAGCAATGCTTCCACCGGCGCCAGATATTGGGCCTGCTGCTCTAAAGGCAGGCCGGTAAAACTGCCACCGTAAAAAGCAGCCTCGTTCGCCACAGAACGGTGCAAACGAGGCAGCCAGGTATGAATCTGTCTTAAGACATCCGCCAGACCGGTACGCTGCTCCCCGCTGATGGTCCTCTGGTTACAGAAGATGCATTGATGGGGACAGGCCGCCTGGGGCACAAAAATAGGTAAAATCGCCATTATTTATTTGCCGGGGCAGCTTTCAGGAACTCAATAGCTTCCTTGGCTGCCTGCTGTTCCGCTTCTTTTTTGGTACGGCCTTCGCCGGTACCCAGCTGCTGGTCATCTAAAAAGACGCCGGCCTTAAAGACCCTGTCATGTTCCGGACCTTTGTAACCGATTGTCTCATAGCGGATGTTGGCCAGATCAGTCTTACCCTGTACCAGTTCCTGAAACCGGCTCTTATAGTCGCCCCACAGGAACTGCCCCTCGCACACGGAGTCAATTTCCTGCTGCATGAAACGGAGCAGATAGGACTGGGCGGCTTCAAACCCCTGATCCAGGTAATAAGCTCCCAGCACTGCCTCAAAGGCATCGGCCAGGATGGAAGGACGTTCCCGTCCCCCCGTACATTCTTCGCCGTGGCCCAGGTTCAAGACCTCGCCAAAGCCAAGTTCCACCGCGCATTTATACAAGGAAGACTCGCAGACCAGCTGCGCCCGCAGCTTGGTCATGCGTCCCTCGTCAAATTTACGGTATTTTTCAAACAAATACGTGCTAACCACCAGGCTCAGGACCGAATCGCCCAAAAACTCCAGGCGTTCGTTATGAGAATTGTGGGGAACCTTGGGAGTCTCGTGGGCAAAAGATGTGTGCGTCAACCCCCGGTCCAACAGCTCCAGATGATCCATATGGATACCCAGACGCTGACAGAACTGTTCCAACTGGTCCCGGCGTTTCGCACTTAAGGTTATAAACCTGGTTTCTTCCAGGAACCTATCAGCATTATGCTCTGACATCAGCAAGCCTCCCGGCTTATTCCGCGTATTTCTTAAAGATGATGCTGGCATTATGGCCGCCAAAGCCAAAGTTATTGGACATGGCCACCTTTACCTCGGCCTTGCGGGCCGTGTTAGGAACATAATCCAGGTCCATGCCTTCTTCCGCATCCACATCTTGATAGTTAATCGTAGGCGGCATAATCCCGTTTACGATGGTCAACACGGTAGCCACAGCTTCCACGCCGCCGGCAGCACCCAGCAGATGGCCGGTCATGGACTTGATGGAACTCATCGGCACATTCTTAGCCTTCTCGCCGTAAATCCTCTTCAAAGCCAGGCTCTCGTTTAAATCATTGCGGTGGGTAGAAGTACCGTGCGCATTGATATAGTTAATATCCTCCGGAACCATGCCTGCATCCTTAATCGCATCCAGGATACAAGCCACCGTCATATCGCCGCTGGGATCGGGAGCGGTCACATGATAAGCGTCGCAGTTCAGGCCGTAGCCTACCAGCTCCGCATAAATGTGCGCACCGCGCTTCTTGGCATGCTCTAACTCTTCCAGCAGCAGCACGCCGGCGCCTTCGCCCATGACAAAGCCGTCACGCTTCT
This sequence comes from uncultured Acidaminococcales bacterium, assembly GCA_964293585.1. Taxonomy (GTDB): domain Bacteria; phylum Bacillota; class Negativicutes; order Acidaminococcales; family Acidaminococcaceae; genus JAKVKY01. Next base: position 49,877 of record CAXYYS010000002.1, on the reverse strand, counting down.
TGTCAAAGGGGCAGCTGGCTTTTTCCGGCTGGTCATTATTGGTGCTCAGCGCCTTCATGTTGGCAAAACCGGCAATAGCGATAGGAGAAATAGCGGCTTCCGTGCCGCCGGCAATCATCACGTCCGCATCACCGTACTGGATAGTACGCAGCGCGTCGCCAATGCAGTTGGTACCCGTGGCACAAGCGGTAACCACCGCCGTGTTGGGGCCTTTAAAACCTAAAGCGATGGCAATCTGGCCTGCAGGCATGTTAGGAATATCCATGGGGATAAAGAACGGGCTGATCCGGCTGGGTCCCTTATCAAAATAAATATGGGACTGCTCCAGGAAAGTATGGATACCACCGATACCGGTACCTACACATACACCGCAACGGGTAGGCTCAATGGTTTTTAAATCCAGTTTGGCATCAGCCACGGCTTGTTTAGCCACGGTTACGGCAAACTGATCCACCCGGTCCATACGCCGGCCTTCTTTTTTGTCAATATACTGGGTATAGTCAAAATCCTTAACTTCACCAGCAATGGTGACCTTAGATTCGCTGGTATCAAACTGGGTAATATGTCCGATACCGGACTTGCCGGCTATCAGATTATTCCAGAATGTCTCCACATCATTACCGATAGGAGTTACAGCGCCTAAACCTGTTACTACGACTCTTCTTTTCAAAATTATCACCTCATAATTTTCTTAGTCTGCTACGGCTGCAACTTCTTCTTTGATCCTACGGAATATTTCCTTGACCGGCAGAATCTCTTTTATCTTCCACATATTCGCACCAGTGAAGACCAGACCTGTATCCACATCACCCTGTTGTGCACGTGTCAACGCCCTGATGATGCAGAAGTTCTGCTTACAATGTTTTAAGCAGGCATCACAGGTCACCGGCTTAGGTGCTTTACCTTCCAGCGACAACTTGGCAAAAGGATTGAGGATAGCCCTGCCCTTGTAACCTACAGGGCTGTCTATCTGAACCACGTCTTCCTTGGTCATTTTCAAATAAAATTCTTTCAGCGACGGTGCTCCGTTAGATTCTTCGCTGGCGGCAAAACGGCTGCCCATCTGCACGCCGCTGGCGCCCAGCTTTAACAGTTCCGCTACGTCTGCACCGCATACCGCGCCACCTGCTGCAATCACAGGAATATGCACGGCTGCCACAATCTCCGGGATCAGATCCTTGATGGACTGCTGCGTCCCCAGGTGTCCCCCGGCTTCGGTTCCTTCCACGACGATGGCGGAGGCCCCCAGTTTTTCGGAGATCTTAGCCAGTTTCACGGAAGAAACGATGGGTACTACTTCCACACCATATTCCCTGCCTACGGCAAAGATATCTCTTGAAAAACCGGCGCCGGCCACGATTAAGTCTATTTTCTCTTGTGCGGCGGTAGTAATAAGGTGTTTAAAAGCCCGGGCTGCCACCATGCAGTTAATGCCGATGATGCCCTTGCCGCCGGTCAGCTTACGGGCGAGTCTGATCTCGCTCCTCAGTTCCCATTCTTCCATACCGGAAGCGGCTATAAGCCCAATGCCACCTTCATTGGCAACCGCGGCTGCCAGACGTGCCGTTGATAATCTAATCGCCATGCCTCCCTGGATAATTGGGATCTGTGGCGTTAGTTTTCCTATTCTAAGCACTGGAAATTTCAACAAATATCCCCCATTTCAGGAATATGCAGCTAAGCGGGGAAGCCAGAGCGGCCTCCCCGGCTGCCAAAATTTATTTTGCTTTTTCTTCATCCAACATTTTAACTGCGTCGGCTACAGTGCGGATCTTTTCAGCCTTCTCATCGGGAATTTCAACACCAAACTCCTCTTCGAAAGCCATGATCAGCTCAACAATGTCCAGGGAATCAGCGCCCAGGTCATCGATAAAGGCAGATTCCATCTTCACTTCATCTGCATCAACGCTCAACTGTTCAACAGTAATATCTCTTACTTTTTCGAAAGTGCTCATTACGATTCACCTCCTTCCAGGGTAAATTTCTTTCCTCTACTACATTACCATACCGCCGTCCACATGTAAAGTCTGGCCGGTTATATAGGCGGCATCATCCGATACTAGGAATGCTACCGCTTTCGCAATATCCTCAGGTTCGCCAAGCTTGGCGAGGGGGATAGCTGCTTTAAGATTTTCCACGACCTTTTCCGGTAAAACCTTGGTCATGTCCGTGTTCACAAACCCGGGAGCCACGGAGTTTACCGTGATGCCGCGGCTGGCCACCTCTTTGGCCAGCGCCATGGTGAAGCCGATGATTCCGGCCTTGGCGGCTGCGTAATTAGCCTGGCCCGCATTGCCCATCAGGCCTACCACGGAACTGATGCTGACGATACGGCCGGCCCGAGCTTTCATCATATATTTGATAGCTGCCTTGGAGCAGTTGTACACACTCTTCAGGTTGGTATTGAGCACTGCGTCCCAATCCTCTTCCTTCATGCGCATCAGAAGACCATCCCGGGTGATACCGGCATTGTTGACCAGAATATCGATCTTGCCGAATTCCTGCACCACCTGGTCTACCATGGCAACGCAGGCCGCATTAACAGCCACATCAGCTTTAATCATGATAGCCTTGCGGCCCAATGCTTTGATCTCGTCTACCGTAGCCTGTGCTGCCGCTTCGTTGCCGGCAAAATTAATGGCTACATCGGCGCCTCTTTTGGCTAACAGCAGGGCGATGGCACGGCCGATACCGCGGGAACCACCGGTTACTAACGCTACTTTACCTTCTAACTGCATTTTAACGAACCTCCTTGAAATAAGCAAGAGTTTTTTCCAGACTCTCGATGTTTTCTACGTTTAAGGCCGTCTTGCTGCGGTCAATCTTCTTGGTAAAACCGGAGAGAACCCTGCCGGGGCCAACTTCTACAAAAATATCAATACCGGCATCGAGCATGGTATGTACGCTCTTTTCCCAGCGTACCGGATGATCAGCCTGTTTAACCAGGTTAGCCTTAATTACCTCCGCCTTGGTTTCCGGCTGGGCATCTACATTGGCCACTACCGGGAAAGCCGCATCGCTGAACTTTACCTTCTCCAGCACTTCTGCCAGACGTTTTGCGGCCGGGCTCATCAGAGTGCTATGGAAAGGAGCGCTGACATTTAAGAGGATGGCGCGTTTAGCACCGGCGGCCTTCAAAGCTTCTACCGCCTTGTTCACGGCAGCGGTGGCACCGGCGATAACTACCTGGCCGGGGCAGTTAAAGTTAACTGCCTGCACAGCTTCGCCGCACGCCTTTTCGGTTTCCTGGCAGATACCGTCAATCTTATCAGGGTCCAGGCCGATAATGGCAGCCATGGCGCCCTCGCCTACAGGAACTGCTTCTTGCATAAACTTGCCGCGGCTCTTTACCGTGCGGACCGCATCCGCAAAACTGATGGCGCCGGCAGCAACCAGGGCGCTATACTCGCCCAGACTGTGACCGCCTGCCAGATCGCAGGTCAGGCCTTTTTCTTTTAAAACTTCAAAACAAGCCACGCTGGCGGTTAAAATCGCCGGCTGGGTATTTTCCGTCAGACGCAGGGCTTCTTCCGGCCCCTGCATGATCAGGTTGGTCATAGAAAATCCCAGTGCTTCGTCAGCTTCCTCAAAAATCCGGTGCGCCACCGGGTAAGCTTCATACAGATCCTTGCACATACCTACAGCCTGAGAACCCTGGCCCGGGAATACAAATGCAACTTTTGCCATACTATAACTACCTCGCTTTCCTTATTTAGCCCACTTCAGTACCACGCTGGCCCAGGTCAGGCCGGCGCCAAAACCTACCAGCAGGATATTATCACCCTTGTGCAGCCTGCCTGCTGCCTGGGCTTCGTCCAGACAGATAGGGATACAGGCCGCGGAAGTATTCGCATACTTATCAATATTCACCCAAACTTTTTCCATGGGCATCTTTAAATGTTTAGCCGCGCTCTTGATGATGCGGATGTTAGCCTGATGCGGTACCAGCAGGTCTAACTGCTCCAGGGTCAGCCCCGCCTTTTCCAGGCTCTTCAGAGCTGTTTTCGCCATGATGCGGGTGGCAAACTTATAAACTTCCTTGCCATCCATATGGATGTAATGACCGTGTTCATCAATAGTCTCGTGACTGGCCGGACGACGGCTGCCGCCTGCCGGCTGAATCAGGAATTTACCGCCGCTGCCGTCAGCGCCCATATCCAAACCCAGGACGCCGTAGCCTTCATCCACACGGCCTACCACCGCAGCGCCGGCGCCGTCGCCAAACAGCACGCAAGTGTTACGGTCGCTAAAATCCATGATGCGGCTCAAAGTTTCGGCGCCGATAATCAGGATTTTCTTATAGATACCAGCCTGTAACATCTGGCTGGCCACGATCAAGCTGTACACAAAACCACTGCAGCCGGCGGCCAAATCAAAAGCAGCCGCGTTCTTGCAGCCCAGGGCATCCTGTACCTGACAGGCCGTGCTGGGAAACTCATGGTCCGGCGAGGCCGTAGCCACGATCACCAGGTCAATCTCTTCCGGATTGGTCTTGGCATCCGCCAGAGCCTTTTGGGCCGCGATGATGCTCATATCGCTGGTAGCCTGTTCCGGCGCCGCAATATGTCTGGCTTTAATACCCGTACGTTCAATAATCCACTCATCCGTGGTGTTTACCATTTTTTCCAGATCGGCATTGGTCAAAACCTTTTCCGGTAAATATGAACCAATGCCCAGGATTCCTACAGAAATATTCATGTTCTCTCCCCAGTTACTACTTAACTAACTTTCTGTTTTACAAAAGCAATCCTTGCGGTGGCCGGTAAGCTTCCCTCTTGCCAGGCTGCCGTACTCCGCTTAGTTATTCTTCCCGGATGACCAGCTCGCTGATGCGGGTCACCACGTCGGACTTGACACATTTTACCGCTACGCCGATAGCGCTCTTAATATCCTTGGCCTTGCTGCTGCCATGGCAGATAAAGAACGGCGCTTTGACACCTAACAGGAGGGCGCCGCCGTATTCAGCCGGGTCCAGCCGTTTGCCGAGTTTCTTCAGGGCCGGCTTAATCAACAAGCCGCCCAGCTTAGCAGCAACGCCGCCGTTCATGATCGCATCCTTCACCATGATCATGATGGCTCGTGCCAGACCTTCCGCAAACTTCAGGACCACGTTGCCCACAAAACCATCGCAGACTACCACGTCCACCGTACCTTTATTGATATCGCGGCCTTCCACGTTACCAATAAAGTTGATATTCTTTTCCTGCTTGAGCAGCGGGTACGTAGCCAGAGCCTGTTCGTTGCCCTTGGTCTCTTCCTCGCCGATATTCAGCAGCCCCACCCGGGGGTTCTTGATGCCCAGCATCAGTTCCGCATACACGCTGCCCATAACGGCGCTCTGCACCATATGTTCCGGCTTGGCGTCCACCTTGGCGCCGCTGTCCAGTACCACCGTGGTACCGGTCAGACTGGGAATCGGGGTGGCGATACTGGGACGCTCGATGCCGCGAATCCTGCCCAGATGGAACAGGGCCGCCGCCACCGCAGCGCCGGTACTGCCGCTGCTGACCAGGGCATCGCATCTGTGCGTCCGGAGCAAATCCGTGGCCACCACGATGCTGGCATCTTTCTTCGTCTTCACCGCAATACCGGGGTGCTCGTGCATATCGATAACCTCGGAGGCATGTTTAATGGTAAAATGCGGATTGCCTGCCGCACCATATTTTTGCAACAAATCTTTAATGGTAGCTTCATCGCCTACCAAAACTATATCGCAGCCAAATTCCTGCACTGCCTGAACGGCACCCAGTACCAACTCCTTGGGGCCGAAATCTGTTCCCATCACATCGAGAGCAATCTTCATGCTTCCCGCTTCCTTTCACCGGATAAGGCCACTACAATAAATTTCGCTCTAAAAACTTCAATCTGTTTATCACGCATAAAAATATAGACATGGATAAAAAATCGGTCCTTGCGCCTGTTCACCACTTCAGCCTTGGCTACCAGCGTCGTCCCGGCATACACCGGCACCCGGTACTTCACATTACCCACACCTGTTAAAGCTACTTCGGCATCTACTAAAGCTAACGCCAGGGTATCCGCCATGGCGAACATAAAATGTCCCCGCATGACCCCCGTCTTTTCCAGCACCATGTCCGGGGTGATGGTCAGGGTGGAAATAGCTTTCTTATTTAACTCCAGGGCGATCAGATCGCCCACGATATCTTTCTTGGAAATAGCCTTCAATTTATTCTGGGCTGTTTCCGCCATCAACCGGGTACGTTCCCTGAGCTCAGGTATACCCAGACAAGTCCGGTCCAACCGGATAGTGGGTACGCTGACTTTCAGTTTCTGTGCCAGCTGCTCGTCGGTTAGGAAAGGATCCCGCGCCAAGAGCTTCGGCAACCTGGTCTGCCTGATTATTCTTTTCGAAGCGTCCATTTCTATCACCCTACTTTAGTACCTGCTCATAACACCTACGGTAATTATAAGCGCATTTCTAGAAATAGTCAAGAGGACGCCCGCTACTTCACAATTATTTTACGAACTGGGATTAACCTGCTGCCCGACAAGGCAGCGCGCTTTTAGCCCCGGCCGCTTTCCGGCAGGTACCGGCACCGGCAAGACCACAAAAAAAATCCCGAAGCTGTACACTTCGGGATTTTTTTGGAAACATTACTCAGCGTCGTTCTTAACGACTTCTTTACCATCATAATAGCCGCATTCCGGGCATACGCGATGGGGCATTTTCAGCTCATGACATTGCGGGCATTCGACCATACCGGGAACTTCCAGCTTCCAGTTGGCACGACGGGAATCGCGACGAGCCTTGGTCATTTTTCTCTTTGGTACTGCCATTTGTTACACCTCCTCAAGCTATTACGGTGACTTGTGATTTCACTTCTTTAAAAGTTCTTTTAATGCCGAAAACCGTGGATCAAGACGCGTGGTATCACAGGTACAGGGATGCAGGTTTCGGTTAGCGCCGCACACCGGGCACAGACCCTTGCAGTCCTCTTTGCAGAGAACCTTTAAAGGTTCTGCCAAAACCAGGCTTTCACGCAGCGCAGCCGCCACATCCACCAGGTCGCCGTCATACACCAGCGCATCCGCTTCTGTTGCCACTGTCCCGGCCGGATAATACTTTTCCAGGACGTCTGCCGAAGACAATGCTGTAAACTCTTCCAGGCACCGTCCGCACACACGTTTTACCGTGGCCGTAACCTTACCTTGCAAGAGCAACACATCGCCGGCGTTCGTGATGGTACCGGTAAATCGTACCGAGCCTACTACCTCCAGATCCTTGGGGCTGAGTTCCAGCTCCTCCGGGGTAACCTCGTAAACAAGCTTTTTACTGCCTACCAGGCTTTTTTTAATTTCTGCGACATTAACCTTAATCATGTTTCACCAACGTTACAATTATATACAGGGGTCCCGGCTTTGTCAAGGGTTATTAACTATGAGAAAAAAGTTTACACAACCAAAAATATTCCTTATAATAGATGCAGAGAGAAAGAAGGAGGCAGTCATGGTGAATGCAAAAGCCCTGGGCGTCATCGCAGAGTTTAATCCTTTTCACAACGGCCATGCCTATTTATTACAGCAGGCGCGTGCCGAAGCTGGTGACAGGCCTGTGATTGCCGTCATGAGCGGTAATTTTGTCCAGAGGGGGGAAGCGGGCCTGCTGGATAAATGGACCCGGGCCCGGATCGCCGTAAGCTGCGGCGTGGACCTGGTCCTGGAACTGCCCGTTTCCTTCTGTGTCCGCAGTGCGGAATATTTTGCCCTGGGCGGCGTCAAGGTCCTGGCTGCCACCGGCGTGGTGGATAAATTGGTTTTCGGGGTCGAATCCCTGCCCACCTTGAACGCGGATTTATTAGCAGCTTACCTGAACTCGCCCCAGGCCACGGAACGTTTTAAATTTTTTATGCGCCAGAACCACAACTACGGCACCGCCTGGGAAAAAACCGCCACGGAATGGCATCCCCAGGCCGGTTCCTGCCTGCAGGGGCCTAACAATATCCTGGCCATGAGTTACCGGCGGGCCATCCAGCTCAGCAAGGCTGACCTGGAACCATTGCCCATCCTGCGCCAGGGCAACGACTACAACGATACCAGGCTCCACGCGCCCTTTGCTTCGGCCACGGCCCTGCGGGACGCCCTCTATCAGCGGCTCCCCTGGACGGAAATCATGAACTGTGTTCCCCCCCAGACCCTGCAAGCTTTACAAGCACACGAGCTGTTTAATGAGCCCGTCCAGCCTTTAAAGATGCTGCTGGCGTACGAGCTGCTTAACTGCAAGGTGGACCAGCTGTACGAACGTACCATCAGCGACTACGGTCTCTGTTTCCGGATGCTCAAGCAGCGGGAAGCTTTACGGGAAGGCTGGGAAAATTACCTGGCCGCCGTTACCAACAAGCGTTATCCCAAGCCCTCGCTTAAAAGGATTTTCCTGCAGCTGCTCCTGCACGAGGACCGGGATTTCTGGCAGCACACCCTGGACCCGGAATATCTGCGGGTACTGGCTTTTAACGACCGGGGCCGCTATCTGCTCCGCAGCATGAAGAACAAAGCCACCCTCCCCATCCTGACCAAGGCCGGCGGTTTGCGCCGCAAGGACCACGCTGCCTCCTTTAACCGGCAGCTGGCTTTAGATGCCCGGGCCGGCGACCTGTATCAGCTGCTGCATTATCATTTTGGCCAGTACGGCAGCGATTTTGCCACCTCGCCTGCCCGCCTGGAAAAACATCCGCTCTCCTGAGGCAGACATAGCTCCGGCCTCTTGTACCCGAAACAAGAGTATGCGCGATGCGCGCTCCCACAGCAACAGAAAAGACTGGAACCGGAAGGCTCCAGTCTTATTTTTTATGGCTAACGTAGCAGTAAAATTATTCTTCCGTATCCTCGGCTTCATCAGTAACCTGCGGAGCGGCAGCTTCAGCTTCCGGTGCAGGCGGCAGCGCCTCCTCGGCAGCAGCCTTGACCGGCAGGCTCTTACGTTCTTCATTAATATTGGAACGGTTGTCATTGATGGCTTGCAAAGCAGACTGCAGGCTGGTACCTAAATAACCCAGCATATCATCCGCATACTGCAGGGTATCTGTCTTGACCCTGTCAGAATAAGTATCCGCTTCGCCCTTGACGCTTTCCTGGTAGCGGAGAGCGTTGGCCTTCACATCTTCAGCAAAAGCCTGAGCCTGTTCCACGATAGTTTCCTGGCGCATAGCACGTTCGGCTTCACCCTTGGCCATGGTCACGATGCGTTCCGCCTCGGCCTTGGCCTGCTCCACGATGGCATCAGCTTCCTCACGGGCCTTGTTGACGATATTTTGCTGATCATCCAGCACCTGGCTGGCACTCTTAACTTCCTTGGGAATAGCTTCCTTCAGGTCGTCCAGGATCCCGGCTAAATCACTTTCCTCCACGATAATCTTATCCGTCAGGGGAATACGGTTAGCCTCGCTGATCAAGTCATACATCTCATCAAAAATACTATCCAGCGTGATATTATTGCCAATTCTATCGAGCATGCGCTTCTACCTCTTTCCGTTAGTCTTTTTCTGCTTTAATTTCAAGTATTCCCGGATCTTGCCGGTCACTCCGGGAGGTACCAGTTCGTCAATCTCGCCGCCAAAAGCCAAGAGCTCCCGGACGCCGGAAGAACTGATATAAGAATACTGGGCATTCGTCATGATGAACACCGTTTCCAGATCCGGGTCAATCTTCTTGATTAACAGTGCCCGCTGGAACTCATATTCAAAATCGGAGAAAGCCCTTAAACCTCTCACGATAAAAGGAGCTTTTTCCTTGATACAAAACTCATTGAGCAGACCACTAAAGCAAGTCACCCTCACATTAGGGATATGCTTGGTAGCCAATTTCAGCATTTCCACCCGCTGCTTCATGGAAAACATGGATTTTTCCTTGCCCGGGTTATAAAAGACGCTGACGATAACTTCATCGAACATCCGGCTGGACCGCTCGAAGATATCTATATGGCCTTTGGTTACAGGATCAAAGCTGCCGGAGCAAACGGCTCTGCGCATTATAAACCTCCCAAAGTGCAAATATCTGCCTACTTACCATACTCTATTTTACGATAAATTCGACAGATTTGCAAATTTTCCTCTATTTCTTCACAAAGTTTTCATAATTAGACTTAGCATGGTCTCGCCGTAACGTTCCCGGCGCACTACTTTCAGCGTAGCGGGCAGACCGGTGTCGATATCGTCATGCGCGCTATGTTCGGCAATCAAAAGTCCCTTGGGGCTAAGGACCTGCAAAGTAGCAGGACTGCTTAAAACTTTCTGGACCCAGCCTTTATTATAAGGGGGATCGCAAAAGAAATATTCAAACTGGGCGCCGCCCCGGGCCAACCGGCCCAGGACCTGCAGGGCTTCGCCTTTCACGACGGTGCAGTCCGCTTCCGCCTTGCACTTGGCAATATTCCCCCGCACCAGCTTTAAAGAACTCAGGCTCTGGTCCACAAACGTGATGGCCGCCGCCCCGCGGCTCCAGGATTCCAAGCCCAGGTTGCCGGTGCCTGCAAACAAATCCAGCACCCTGGCCTCCCTGAGGCCCGTACCTAAAATGTTGAACAGGGATTCCTTCACCCTGTCCGCCGTAGGACGCACGTCATAATTTTTCGGTTCCAGCAGCCTTAAGCCCCTGGCCTTGCCGGTAATGATCCGCATGAAAGCTCCTTCGCTCTAAGCTTTGGGCGCCGTTTTCACGGCCGCATCCTTGGCCGCAGCCACAGCCGCACCGGCGGCATCCTTAGCCTGAGCCTGGGCAGCATTAACTGCTGACTGGGCCTGCAAAAGCTTGGCATTGGCGTCGGTCAGTTCCTGCACCTTCTTGCGCAGCAGGGCGCGGTCATCTTCCAAGCCGCTGATCTCGTTATTTTTCTTCATGTTGCGCCACATATGCTGGGCTTTCAGCTTCAATCCCCACAAAGATGCAATCACCATGCCGGCTACAGCGCTGCCTAAGATTACCACTACCAGGTTGGTCGTGAAGGTCCAGGTTAAAAAGGACAGCTCCACCACCATCGTATTTTGCAGGGCAAAAACAGCCACCAGGATAGCAACTACAGCCATGACAACCATATACAGCATCTTAATGCCTTCTTTCTTTATCCCTTTATGACTAATATACCTTTGTATCTTTCTTTACATATCTCTATATATCTTTATACCTAATATAATAACTTGAAACTAACTGCTCGCACACCTTCCGGTGGGACCGGTCCGGAAATTTTACTTAATCACCAGACGGTAATATTTCTTCTTGCCTTTCCTGATCAGCAGGCTCTTATCCTGGTCAAACAGCGCCGGACTTAACTTGCCTTCCGGATCGGTAAAAGGTTTATCCGCTACGGTCAGGCCTCCCTGGCCAATCAGCTGGCGGGCTTCCCGCTTGCTGGTAAAGACTTTCTGGGCCGTAAGCACGTCGATCATCTTGGCTTCGGCATCGGCGGCGGTAATTTCCAGGGTGGGCACGTTGTCCAGATGGCCCTGGCCCCCAAAGAGAGCTGCCGTAGCCTGCTGGGCTTTCTGAGCGGCTTCCTCGCCGTGTACCAGCTTGGTTACCTCGTAGGCCAGCACTTTCTTGGCCTCATTGATCTCCGCATCCCGCAAAGCGCCTAAACGCCTTACCTCGTCCATGGGCAGGAAGGTCAGCAGGGACAGGCATTTTTCCACGTCGCTGTCGGCCACGTTGCGCCAGTATTGATAAAAATCGTAGGGACTGGTCTTGTCCGGGTCCAGCCACAGGGCGCCTTTTTCCGTCTTGCCCATCTTGCGGCCGTCACTGGTGGTTAAAAGCTTGCAGGTCATGCAGTAAGCCGGTTTCCGTTCCTTGCGGCGGATCAGCTCCACGCCGGCGATCATGTTGGACCACTGGTCATCGCCGCCCAGCTCCATGATGCAGCCGTAATCCTGATGCAGCTTCCAGAAATCGTAAGCCTGCATGATCATATAGTTGAACTCAAAGAAAGTCAGGCCGCCGTCTTTTTCCAGACGCTTCTTGTAGCACTCGGCGGTCAGCATCCGGTTCACGGAAAAATGCACGCCTACGGTACGGAGCATGTCCACATAGTTCATGCTGAGCAGCCAGTCGGCATTGTTCGCCATCACGGCCTTGCCTTCGGAAAAATCAATAAAGCGGCTCATCTGCTTTTTAAAGCAGGCAATATTATGGTTGATAAATTCCGGCGTCAGCATCTTACGCATATCGTCCTTGCCGCTGGGATCGCCTACCATGCCGGTGCCGCCGCCTAAAAGGCAGATGGGACGGTGGCCGGCGCGCTGCATATGTGCCATCGCCATCAGGGCGATGAAATGTCCTACGTGCAGACTATCCGCAGTGGGATCAAAGCCGATGTAAAAAGTAACCTTCTCTTTTTCCAGCAGTTCCCTGATTTCGTCCTCGTGGGAAAGCTGCGCTAAAAAACCTCTCTCTTTTAATACGTCGAAAACTGACATCAGACTCACAACCTCCTAAAATTTCTTGTTTATTTTATTTACGCCTTAGCGTCTTGATGTTCCGGTTCTAACTGACTGGTGCAATGCGGGCAGCGGGTAGCGGTATCGGGAATCTCCGTCTGGCAGTAAGGGCACAGGCGTTTTACCGGGGCCGCAGGCGCCGGGAACAGCTTGTTCACCCGGTTGATGATAAGGAAAAGCACGAAAGCCACGATCAGAAAATCAATGACCGCGTTCAAAAACAGGCCGTAGGCGATGACGGGCACGTTGGCTTCCTGAGCCGCCTTCAGCGTTGCCACCGGTTTGTCTCCCAGGTTGATGAACAGGTTGGTAAAATCAATCTTGCCAAAAAGGATACCCAGGGGCGGCATGATAATATTGCTTACGAGAGCGGTAATAATCTTGCCAAAAGCAGCGCCAATAACAACGCCGATAGCCATGTCCAGCACATTACCACGCAGGGCAAATTTTTTAAATTCTTCAAACATAATAAATCCTCCCTTATTAATTTAATGTATATAATTTATAATTGTAACACATTCCCGCCTTGCTGAAAAGCCTGCAACCTTGACGAGATTATTGCTATATTTTATAATAGATAGGGAAAAGTATCAAGTAAAAAGACAGGAGTTAAAAAATATGAGACCAGATTTAATCGTACCGGGCCCGGAAGAGACCAGTTTTGAAGTAGAAAAAGACCCCACCGTGGTGGAGGTTCCCTTTAGTCCGCTGGAACAGCGCATGGCCAAGGAGAAACCCTACCTGATGGAAGGCTTGCGTCAGTTACATACGGAACTGGGCGAAGATAATTTTAAGCGTCTTATCAGCCGCATCCACAACATCAATGTGTCCGGGGAACGCTGCCTGATCGTGGCGGAAAGCGAGCTGCACCGTACCAATATTGAACGGGAAGCTATCCCCGCTATCGCCAAAGCTTTTCACGTCAGCAACATCCGCGTCACCAGTATCGGCTGAAAGTAAAAGTTTTGCATTGACAAAACGCCACAAATTTTATATAATTACCACGTTGCCACTAAAGGGCAATCACGTCGGGGCGTAGCGCAGTTTGGTAGCGCGCTTGTTTCGGGTACAAGAGGCCGTGAGTTCGAATCTCGCCGCCCCGACCAAGTAAAAATTAACCGCTAACCAGTCACCATGCTGATCAGCGGTTTTTTTATTTACCCTGTACCCGGACCGGGACAACCGGTAATTAATAATAACTTTTTTTACCGGGGCAAAACTTTGCATGTATACATGAATACACGCAGCTAACCTCTTTGCAGCCACTTTCTTTTATGCTATTATCATGGCAAATAAGCGAGGAGGTGTTCCCATGAACTTATCGATTAAAATCCTAATCTCTCTCATCATCGCCGTTATCACCGGCGTGATTGCCGGCCCCGGCGCCCTGCCCTTTATCAAGTGGTGGATCGCACCCATTGGCACCATGTTCATCAATCTCATCAAGATGATGATCGTCCCCGTAGTTTTCACGTCGCTGATCGTAGGCGTCACCAGCCTGGGCGACACGAAAAAATTAGGCCGTATCGGCCTCAAGACCCTGGTCCTGTATCTGCTGACCACCGCTATCGCCATCATTATCGGCTTTGCCGTGGCCGGTGTGTCTCATCCCGGTGTAGGTATGCACATTACGAACGGTACCGTGCAGGCCGCCAAGGCGGCTCCTTCTATCATGCAGGTTATCCTGGACATGATTCCCTCCAGCCCGGTACAGTCCATGGCTAAAAGCGATATCCTGCCGGTTATCGTCTTCGCGCTCTTCATCGGCGTGGGCATCGTCAAGATTGAACCTCAAAAAGGCTCCCAGCTGATCAGTTTTTTTGATGCTGCCGCCGAAACCTGTTACAAGGTTATTGCTATGATCATGGAACTGGCCCCCATCGGCGTGTTCTGCCTGATGCTCCCCGTAGTGGTACAGAACGGCCCCAAGGTGCTGCTGCCCCTGCTGTCCGTTATCGTGACCATGATCGTAGGCTCTTTTATCCATGCGGTATGTGTCTACTCCGCCCTGGCTTCCGTGGCCAAAAACATGAACCCCATAAAATTTTTTAAGGGCATGAGCGAAGCCATGTTGATTGCCTTCACTACCTGCAGCAGCGCCGCTACCCTGCCCGTAAACATGAAGAACACCCAGGAAAAATTAGGTGTCTCCAAGGAAATCACCAGTTTCGTCCTGCCTTTAGGTGCTACTATTAATATGGATGGCACCGCACTGTACATGGGTATCTGTTCCCTCTTTATCGCCAATGTTTTCGGTATCGACCTGACCATGGGCCAGATGGTGATGATCGTCTTCACCGGCACCCTGGCTTCCATCGGTACCGCCGGTGTGCCCGGCGCCGGCCTGATCATGCTGGCCATGGTGCTGCAGTCCGTACAGCTGCCGCTGGAAGGCCTGGCCCTGGTAGCCGGTATTGACCGGATCCTGGATATGTTCCGTCCCTGCCTGAATATTACCGGCGATGCCGCCGTAGCCGTAGCTGTCAACGCCACGGAAAAAGAGGCTCCGGTTCCGGTAAAAATTTAAAGTTCACCACGCGTCCTTCACCAAACAGGTGTAAAAAAACCGGTTGCAGTACTGCAGCCGGTTTTTTGTATGCGTTTGTAAGTGTTTATAAGGTAATTTCCCCAAAGACCTTGCCGATGGCGTCCGCGATAACCAGATCCGCCCGGGCATCCATGCCGGTGGCCGATTTATTCACCAGCACCAGCTTGTGGCCCTGGTAATAATTTACCAGCCCCGCAGCCGGATAAACCACCAGGGAGGTACCGCCGATAATCAGCATATCCGCAGCACGGATATAATTGACAGCCGCTTCCAGCGTATCCATGTCCAGACCTTCTTCGTACAAGACCACGTCCGGTTTAATTTCGGCGCCGCAGGCATCGCACTTGGGCACGCCGGTGGTGTGCAGCAGATACTCCGCGTCAAAGAATTTATGGCAGCGGGTACAGTAATTGCGATGGATGCTGCCGTGCAGTTCCAGCACGTTCTTGCTGCCGGCCGCCTGATGCAGGCCGTCGATATTTTGCGTGATGACGGCTTTCAGTTTCCCCGCCCGTTCCAGTTCCGCCAGTTTAAGGTGGGCCATGTTGGGTTTGGCCGTCAGCACCAGCATCTTTTCCCGGTAAAAGCGATAGAACTCTTCCGTGTTTTCCTCATAAAAAGTGTGGCTTAAAATAACTTCCGGGGGATACTGATAGTGCTGGTTATACAGACCATCCACGCTGCGGAAATCCGGGATGCCGCTTTCCGTGGATACACCGGCGCCGCCAAAAAAGACAATATTGTCGCTGGCTTGCACCATCTCTACGAATTGTTGTACCTTGGCCTCCATACATGCACCGCCCTTCCGTTTTCCTTGGCTTGCCCCGTTACTTCCGGGTTTGCTTCTTGTTCACTTTGTTCTTTGCTTCTTGTTACTCGTTTTTTATTTATTGTTTACTTGTTCTTTGCCAATTCTTGGCCTATTCTTTCCGGTTAAAGATCAGTTTCTCCAGGGTCGAAAACATCAGCTCCGCGTCCAGCGGTTTAGAAAGATGGGCGTTCATCCCGCTTGCCAGAGATTTCTGGACATCTTCCTCAAAGGCATTGGCGCTCATGGCCACGATGGGGATCCTGGTCGCATCCGCCTTCCTGATCGTACGGATGGTCCGGGCGGCTTCCAGGCCGTCCATGAACGGCATCCGGATATCCATAAGGATAACCGCAAACTCGCCCACCTTGGACTTGGTAAACTTTTCGATGGCATCCACGCCGTTGCCGGCCAGGGCAACCTCAAAGCCTTTTAATTCCAGCAATCTTTTGGCAATCTCACTGTTAATCTTATTATCTTCCACCAGCAGGGCCTTTTTGCCCCTAAAATCATAATCCTGGTGCTTGGTCACATGGTGGCGCTGTAAACGCGCATCATCATAAGCCTGAATGACGCTGCTCACAAAGACCGGTTTGCGCATAAAGTTATCCACGCCGGCAGTGCGCGCCTGCTGTTCAATCTCGCTCCAGTCATACGCGGTCAGGATCAGGATGGTCACCTCGGGGCCGACGATCTTCCGGATCAGCCGTACTGTTTCCAGGCCGTCCATATCCGGCATCTTCCAGTCCACCAGGATCAGGCGGAAATCATCGTGCAGGGCATGGCGCTCGATTACCAGTTTTACGGCGCCGGCGCCGCTGTCAATCCATTCGGCGGCAATACCGGCCTGCTTCAGGACAATCTCCGCATGCTGGCAGTCAATGACATCGTCGTCCACGATCAAAGTCTTCAGGGCGCTGAGCGCGATAGTCTCGGATTGCAAACGCTGCAAGCTTTGCGCCGGCAGCCCCAGCTTCACCGTCACCATAAAGGTACTGCCCATGCCCTTCACCGAATGGACATCAATATTTCCGTCCATCAGACGTACCAGGTTCTTACTGATGGCCAGTCCCAGACCGCTGCCGCCGTACACGCTGGTCATGCCGTTGTTCTCCTGGGTAAAGGCTTCAAAAATATGGGGTAAAAAGTTTTCTTCAATGCCCTCGCCGGTATCGCGTATAGCAAAACACAGTTTCGCATTGTCCCCGTTGCGTCCTACCTGCTCAATCAGCAGCTGCACCTTACCGCCCTTAGGCGTAAACTTGACGGCGTTGCCTAAAATATTAATCAGCACCTGCTGCAGTTTCAGGTCGTCGCCCACATACCGTTCATCAATATAGCCTTTCAACACGCATTCGTAAGTCAGACCCTTGTCCTGGCACTGGGCGTTCAAAATAGTATTGATGCTGTCCAGGAAACGATGGAAATCAAACTCTTCATTTTTCAAAAGCATCCGGCCGCTTTCAATCCGGCTCATGTCCAGGATATCGTTAATCAGGGACAGCAGGAACCTGGCGCTGATACCGATCTTCGCCAGATGGTCTTCCATGGTCTTGGACAAACCCGGCTCCTGCAGGGCAATGGTATCCAGGCCGATGATAGCGTTCATCGGCGTACGGATCTCGTGGCTCATACGGCTTAAGAACTGCGTCTTGGCCACGCTGGCCTGCTCCGCCATGGACAGGGCCGTGCGCAGCTTTTCTTCCTGTACCAGCTGCTGCTGCTGCACTTCCGTGTAGTCGGTGCGGATAACGGCCAAAAGGCCGGCCTCCCGGTCCAGATAATGGAAATCTACCCGTTTATTGCGGGTCTCCCCGCCTTCCTGCACCTGGAAGGTGCCAAAACAACTCTCCTTAAACTCCAGGGCCTCTACCACGTTATTCAGATTCATAAACTCGCTGCAGCGCCGGGCATCTTCCCCAAACATATGCGCCTGGATATATGCCTCCAGCAGCTGGTTATAGTTGTTGCCGCCATGCAGTTCCTCAATCCGGGCGCTCTGAGCATTCGTACTCAAGATCTGCAGGCCGTTCGTCTTTAAATCAATGCAGCCGATAAAATCGTACTCCCGCACCAGGACCTCGCTCATCAGGGTCTCCAGGATCCTGCCGCCGGTCACATCGCTCACCAGCACAAAGAGAATCACATCCCCGCTGCCGGGACGGCGCAACATCCTGCCGGAGCAGCGGCCCCAGTAATTAACCTGTTGCTGGTTGATATAATAAAAATCTGTCTGGACCGAAGTCTCGCCTGCGGCAAAAGCCTTGAGCAGAGCCTCACGGTTAAAGATTTCCCGAAAATGCTGCCGGTCCAGCGCCCGCGGCATATGGGTCAGCAGCTCCTCGTACAGGTCATCATACTTATCCCTGTGGTCCCTGGGGATCACATCCTTGGTGTTACGCACCAGTTCCATCTTATTATCTGTCAGGTTGGCAATCATGGACACCACATAAGTATCTGCCATAGATTCCAGACTGTGCTGAGCGTCAGCGTACTGCTGTTCCAGGTGCTCTTCGTGGCGCATCATCTCATCAATGTCCGTGTCGTCCACGTACAAATAAGCCTTCTGGCCCACGTTCATCATCTTAAAATTAGCGCTAATCCATTTAGACGTACCATCCGGCAAAAGGACCCGGTAATTAATATGCCCGCCCACATGATCCTTAAAGTGCTGCTGATAAAAATCCTGCAGCCGCTTGATATCATCCGGATGCACCCCGCCAAAAGCATCCTCGCCATAAAGTTCCCAAGCCTGTTCTTGCGTAGCCTGCCGCATCTGGCAGAAACCGTCCGTAAAAGACCGGGCCTTAATGGCGCCTGTCTCCGCATCCATATCGTACAAGGACGCCGCCGTAGGCAGGTTGGCCAAAGTATTCAGCAGATTTTTGCTGGCCGCAGCCGCTTCTGCTTCCGCCGCCTTTTCCGCATCAATATTCAGATAGCAGGCATAGCAGACACGTTCCCCGTCCACGGCATCCGTCAAACGGGCTTTCAGCTCCACCCAGTGCAGTTGTTCATCCTCGCCCAGCACACGGTACTTGGCGTCAAAAACTCTATCGGCAGCCCCGTCAGAGATACGGCGCCACTCCTTATAAATTAATTCCCGGTCCTCGGGGACAATCCGGTTCATGGCATCCTGGCCCTTAAACTTATCCCAGAAGGCTTTGCTGCCGTGATGCACCCTGTAGTACTCGGCGTTGGTGTAAACCAGGTCGAAATGGTTGCCCCGGATATGATAGACGCCCAGCCCTACCGGACTGTCTTCCGTCAGGGCACGGTTTTCCCTGTTCAAGAGCTCCGCTTCCTGCTGAGCCTCAATAAGATCGCTGATATCCACACCCAAAAGGTCATAGTTGCGGCCGCCGTCAACGGCTTCGCCGGCATAACCATCCACCTGCATCATGCAGGCGCTGCCGTCCGCCCTTTTTGAGGGATAAACCACCCTGAAATCAGCTCCGACCGCACTCTTTTCCTGAAAAAGCGCTAATAATTTATCCGCGGCGGCCTCGCTGATATCCTGCCTGATCCTGGCAATGATACCCTGCCGGTACATCTCCTCCCGCGTACCAAAAAATGCAAACATCCTGTGCGCCGGTTCCCGCAGGAACAAATCATTATCTTTAAAAACGCCCCGGCACACAAAACTGCTCACACTTTTATGTATAGCTTCAGTATTCATTTTGGTCATGGATTGTTTACTAACGGTCATTGCCGTACTCCTCCCCCGTTGATGAACATCCTCATATCGCTACAGTAAAAAGCCCGTCAACTTTTTAATTATTATTCTTATTAATTTTACCACAAGAAGAAGAAAAAGTCTGTATTTATTTCTTCAAAATCCGGGGGCCTTCAACATTATTTCCGCACACCAACCGGTAGATGCCTGTAACCACATCCCACGGTATTTATAAAAAAAATACTCTCCCCCACAATCTGCGGGAGAGAGTATTTTACTTACACTCAGGTATTGTTTTGACTTAATTAGTCTTAGTGGTACCGCCCTGATAATAAGGGCAACCTTGACCGCGTCCTTGCCCATTACCATGACCACGGCCATGGCCGCAATAATTGCCGTTGCCGCCGTCAGCACTTTGCCGCCAGCAAGGACCATAACTTTGTTTATCACTGGTACTTTCTGACGCTGCCACCAAAGAAGTGGACAGTGCTAAAACTATTAAAGCTCCCAGGACCACGCTTAACATTTTTTTCATGATTGCTTCCTCCAGTTTAACCTATTAATTTTCGGTATGCTTACCGCTTATCTAAACTATACCCGGAAACTGCAAGGAAAGTTTAGCTTAAATGTAATTAATTTGTAAAATTGTCAATTCTCAGCTTCAGTATCCCGGTTCAAGGGGATTTTTTACACGCTGCCAGCTTTAATATCTATGGCCGGCAGTTTACAAGGTTGTCTCAGGAAACGTCAGGGTAACAGTTGTACCTTTACCTTCTGCACTGGCCAGCTCCACACGGGCCTTGTGCAAAATGATGATTTCCCTGGCGATGGCCAGACCCAGGCCTGTGCCACTGTCGTTGCGCGAATGTGCTTTATCTACCTTATAAAAACGCTCCCAGACATAAGGCAGGTCTGCAGCAGGAATACCTCTGCCGGTATCAGCTATCTGTATCCGTGCCACTCCCTCCTGTACTGCCGTGGTCAAAACAACGCTGCCGCCGGCAGGTGTATATTTGAGCGCATTATCTAAAAAGATGAGCAGCAGCTGCAACAACCGGTTACCGTTACCCTTGACGTACGGAGCAGGTACGCCAGCCTGCAAGTGTAAATTCACCTTGCGCAGCTGCGCCTGCTGCTGTAATTTATGCACCAGACTGGCAGCAATTTCATTTAAGGGCAGTCGTTCCAGTTCAAAATTTGCCGGTTTGGTTCCCTGTAACCTGCTCAAATCCAAAAGGTCGCCTACCAAATGTTCCAGACGCTGTGTTTCTTCCTGTATGAGCAGGCAATATTCCCGTTGTTCTGCCTGGGTAGTATCTGCTCCCGTCAACAGTGCTTCCACGTAACCACGAATAATCGTCAGGGGCGTCCGCAACTCGTGCGAAACATTGGCTGCAAAATCACGCCGCAGTTTTTCCAGCTGGTTGACCCGCTGCATATAAGTATCCAGGTCACCGGCCAGCGAGTTCAATGCCAGGCTTAGACGCCCTACTTCATCAGAACCGGTTACCACAACCCTCCGGCTATAATCACCCTGGGCCATCGCACTGGCAACCTGCTGCATCTCCGTCAGCGGCCGCACGATACGGCGTGTCAGCCAGTAAACAAGTAATAAAGCTACCAATACTGCCGCCAGACCCGCGGCACCCACATAAATCTGCACCTGCCTCAGAGAACTATCAATGGTACTCAAAGGTTCCTGCAGCAAGACAGCCCCTACAGTACTGCCACCCGCCAGGGTAACCGGGATCGCTACTACAAGCATCTTTTCCCCATAGTAACGATTACGTAAAACTTTACTGCCGTTTTTTCCCTGCACTAATGCCTGCTCTACCACATCAGACATATCACTGATACTATTTTGGAGTAAGGCGGGATCAGCCACACACCCCATACCGAATGAGGCCGCTGGATCAGAGGGCTGAACGATGGGGTACTGATTACCCTGTCTCGCGCCCATCATACCGTGCATAGAGCCATGCATCATACCGTGCTGTAACCCCTGCATCCATCCCCTGCCAAAACCTGCCAGCCCGGTACCAGAAATATTTACTATCTGCCGGTCCTGATTCACTACCCACACCCTGGCATCCAGATAACTATCTGCATCGGCCAGGATGGCATCCAGGTCCTTAAAATTACCTTGTTTCTGGTAGAGCAGACCCAGCGTTCCTGCCAGTTCTGTACCTTTAACCTGTAAGTCCTGCTGCCTGGCGGCCAGCGTATGTTCGCGCAGCAAAAACCAGGTACCTGCCAGCACTCCCCCCACGACGACCACTATGACCAGCATAAAACTGGCGAATAATTTTAAACGCAAAGAATGTTTCATGTTCTTACCTCAAAACGATAACCCACACCCCAAACGGTAACAATATCCCAGGGT
Organism: uncultured Acidaminococcales bacterium; assembly: GCA_964293585.1. GTDB lineage: Bacteria > Bacillota > Negativicutes > Acidaminococcales > Acidaminococcaceae > JAKVKY01. The sequence continues at coordinate 28,016 of CAXYYS010000002.1, read as the reverse complement.
GTCTGCTCGTTACACCCCAGTTTATGCCGCAGACTCTTGATATGATTATCCACAGTACGGGTCTCGCCACAATACTGATAGCCCCAAATCTTATCCAAAAGACTATCACGGGAAAAAGTAAATCCGGGATGTGTAGCCAGGCACCAGAGCAATTCTGTTTCCCGGGCCGTAAGTTTTTCTGTCTGTCCCTTAACCGTGACACGGTGTCCTGTCACATCAATGTCCAAATCCTGAAAATGCAACCGCTCCGCCTGGACAAAGCCAGCTTCAGGTCTGCGGCGCAGCACCGCTTTAACTCTGGCCACCACTTCCAGCGGGCTGAAAGGTTTGGTCACATAGTCATCCGCGCCGATTTCCAGCCCCTGAATCCGGTCTTCTTCCTCTGTTTTGGCTGTGAGCATAATCACAGGCACATCTGAAAACTTCCGGATCTCCCGGCAGGTTTCTATACCATCTACCACCGGCATCATCAGATCCAGGATCACCAGGGACGGCTGTACTTGTTCCACCTTGCGAATTGCTTCCAGTCCATTGGCTGCTTCCGCCACCTGAAAGTTTTCCTTTTTCAGGAACATGGTAAGCAGGTTGCGAATCTTAATTTCGTCGTCTACCACCAGGATCGTGTGCGTCATCTTTCTTCCTCCCATATTATTTTTAGTATATCATACAAATGTAAAAAAAGTTTGTAGAAGCTGCTGTTATCCTCCTGACTTTCACAACACCATAAGAACTGAGCGCCGCCTCAGTACGTTTTTCGCCTAAGCTCTGTATAATCAAAGTAAAGATAGTTCGAGGTCCAAAGATTCTGAACCGCAGAACTGTTCTGACTCACGACAAGATGCTTCATTTATTGTAAAGGAGGTCTTTGATTATGAAAATGACCCTCGTAAACAAGTCTCATTCTAAAAAATGGATTGGCGTGCTGATGGCTTCCCTGTTAACGGCATCCCTGCTCACAGGCTGCGGCGGCGACAAAAAACCGGCTCCCCCTGCCGGTGGCGCTCAACCTGCCGCGACCGCAGCTGCAGCTCCCCGAGTCAAGGTAGAACCGGCCCTGACCGGCAAGATTGGCAGCGTCAACTTTAGCAGCCAAAAACTGGCCGGCGCCAGCTTTACGGCCAAGTCCACCCAGCGTGGTTACATGCTGCGCTATAAAGGCGACCTGGTGTACGGCAACGCCGAGACCAAGACCTGGACCGCCTTAAAGGTGGATAGTCCCAAGGCAGCGGTAGATAAGAGTCTCTTCACGGACGGCGTGCTCAAAGGGGACGAAGATTTCCACCGGGGCTGGCTTACCGCCGACAGCAGCGGCAAACTGTATCGCACCGCCTCTGCCTTTACCTATCCCTTTGAGAACGGCAAGTTTGCTTCCACCAAGATTTTTACCAAAGCTAACGGCAATTTCATCGTCGCCCCGGATGGCAAGACCGGCTACGAGTTTGGGCTTAAGAACCTGGATATGTACAAGCTGAAGGGGAACGAAGTAGTTACCAACAGCAAGCTCACTCATCCCTTTAATTTCGGCATTACCGGGATGACCATCGCTCCGGACGGCAAACTGTACGTGGTGGGCAATACCAATACCGCCAACGATATGAAGAATAAATGGATGGTTATGAGCGCCGACGGCCAGCAGTTAGGCCTGTATGGCAGCGAAGATAAAAAAGCTCCCGACTATCTGAAAGGTATCTTCAACAGCATCGCCGTCACCGACAAGTATGTAGCCATCATCGACAGCCTGGGTTCCCTGTATCTGTGGGGCAAGGACGGCAAATTTATGGGCCAGGCCAAGGAAGAGGCTCTTTTTGGCAAAGGCCATACGAACAACGAAATCGTAAACTGGGATGGTAACAGCATCATGGCCTGGAACTATAACCAGAAGAGCGACAGCAATAATAAGGTTCAGTTCGATTTCTACCTGATTACTTTTTAGCCCTGCTAACTTCTAACCTGCCCGGTTAATTTTTAGCACTGCTAATTCCGACCCTGCCCGGTTACCGTCGCAGGCCACAGCCCGGAAAAGTATAAACAAAGACCGTCCCCCTTAACGGGAGGACGGTCTGTTTTTATGCCGCAGCTGCGGCGGGGGAAGTTCGCCCAGAAGGGCGCCGCCCAGGATTAAGACAGCGCCCAGTATCTGTATCCCCGTCAGCTGCTCCCCTAAAAACAGGGCGGCAAAAACTACCGCGGACAGCGGGTCCACATAGCAGAGCAAAGCCACGGTCTGACCCGGCAGCCGCTGCATGGAGGCAAAATACAGATAGCAGGCCAGGCCCGTGTTGACCAGGCCTAAGATCAGCACATAGAGCAGCTCCCGTCCCTGGGGCAGGGCAAAAGGCAGCTGGCCCCGTACCAGCAGATACAGGCTGATGACCACCAGGGCCACCACCAACTGGATCAGCGTGGAATTAAGTCCGGACACCTGCCGGATATTTTTATTGGCGATGATGAGCAGGGCGTAGAGCAGGGCCGCCAGAGCGCCGTTCACTAGTCCCCGCAGCGAGATACCGCCCGAGATGCCGATGAGGCAGAGCATGCCCAGGATGACGGCGCCTATCGCCGCCAGTTTGTTCCAGGTCAGCCGCTCCTGAAACAAAAAGGGCGACAGGACCATGACCAGGATGGGGCCGCTGTAATAGATCAAGGTGCCCAGGCTCACGGAAGCATACCGGTACGCCTCGAACAAAAAGACCCAGTTCGCCCCCAGGCAGAACCCGGCTAACAGCAAAGGCCGCAGCTGTCCCCGGCAGTTGCGCACCTCCAGCTGCCGTCCCAGCAGGGCCACCAGCAGCAGGAAAGCGCTGCCCAGCAGGGTGCGGGTGAACACGATCTGCGTGCTGGCCAGATGGATGTGGGTAACCAAAAGGCCGTTGGTGCCAAAGATCAGTAACGACGCGATAAATTTTAGATAATCCTGGCGTGTGCCCTGCATCCTCTCCACCTCCGTTTACGATATATGTCTAAGCTTACCACACTTTGCCGGCGCCGCAAAGCGCTAATTTTACATCCTGAGGATGCTAAAAAGACATACAACGCCGCATTGTCGTTCCGGATAAATTAGAGTATACTTAGCGTAACGGTACCCACCACGGCCGGACCATCACCCAACGGCACGGCAGCCAGACAGGTTCGCGGCGTACCGGCCACAGTTACGCACAAGGAGACGCATCATGTTCCTGCCTCTGACCGGGCTGGCCTTGTTAGTTTTCGCCATCGCCCTGGGTTTCATCAAAAAAATTAACGTAGGCCTGATAGCCATCGCCTGCGCCTTTATCCTGGCGCTCTTAGGCGGTATACCCACGGCTACGGTGTTTGCCGGTTTTCCCACCAAACTGTTTTTAACCATCCTGGGCACCATGTATTTTTTCTGCCTGCTCCAGGAAAATAAAACCCTGGAACTTTTGTCCCAGAAAATCGTCAGCCCTTTACGGAACCATCCCTTCTGGATTCCCATCGTCATCTTCCTGGTCAGCTACATTTTAAGCGCCGCCGGACCCGGCGCCATTTCCGTCCAGGCCGTGATGGTGCTGTTTGCCATGTCCCTGGCCACCCAGGTCCATATCCCGGCGGTCCTGCTGGCGGCTATGGCCGTCTTTGGCAGCGCCGGCGGCACCGCCTCCCCTATTGCCCTGGCCGGCATCATCGTCACCGACCTGACGGCGAACATGAACCTGCCCGGCGCGCCTCTGAAAGTATTTTATGCCGTCAGCGCCGTGCATGTGGTGGCGGGCATTTTATTTTATCTGGGTCTGGGCGGTTACAAGATCAAGCTGGACCGTTCCCTGGACCTGGGCCAGCTGCCAACTTTTAACCGGGACCAGCGCCTGAGCCTGGTGGCCGGCAGCCTTTTATTTATCCTGGTCATCGGCCTGCGCCTGGATATCGGCCTCACCTGCTTTGTACTGGCGCTGGGTTTAGCCCTGGCCGGCGCCGCCAACGCCCAAAAAGCTTTTACGCTGCTGCCCTGGAACGTCTTACTCTTAATCTGCGGCGTCAACGTGCTCATGAATGTGATCAGCGCCACCGGCGGCATCAAACTTTTTGCCGCCGCCCTGGCCCAACTGATGACGCCGGGGACAGCTTCCGCCCTGATGGCGGCTACAGCGGGCTGCATGTCCTGGTTCAGTTCTGCCCACGGCGTGGTACTGCCTGCCCTTATTCCCACCGTAAACGTCATCGCCGCCCAGGTCGGCCCCGGTACTAATCCGGTGGAACTCATCGCCGCCATCGTGGCCGCAGCCAACATCGGCGGCCTGGGACCCATGACTACCGGCGGCAGCCTTTTAATGGCCGCCTACCTGCTGTGCACCCATCCCCCTGCCCCCGCCCAGCATGCCATGTTCTTGCGGCAGTTCTGCTTATCCGCGCTGTCCGTGCTGGTAGTGGTCGTTTTCGCCTTCTTAGGCGGCTTTATTCCCTTTTGCCGCTAATGTGGCGGCAGCCTGACAACCTGAAATTGCACTTTTAAAATCCTGCCCGTGCCTTTGCCGCGGCAGGATTTTTTGCACTGTAATTCCTTCTCCTGATTACGCTAAATGATTTAGTGCGGCTTAAATAGCGTGTACTATTTATTAAACCGCGTAACTTTGCGGTTTTTAGCGAAAAAAGCTATTTTTTCTGCTAAAAAAAAGGTATAATAAAGGCAGTTTAAGCGATGCATAAGTTAATTGGCAAAACCTATTTGCCAGTGATAAGAGAGGCGAACTATTATGGCATCAGAAAATGTAAAAAAATGGGTTTATCACTTTGACGAAGGTAACGCCGGCATGAAGAACCTGCTGGGCGGCAAAGGCGCCAACCTGGCCGAGATGACCAACCTGGGCCTGCCTATTCCCCAGGGTTTCACCATCACCACCGAAGCCTGCGTGGATTACTACCGGAACGGCAATAAGATCGGCAACGACATCCAGTTCCAGATTTTTGAATCCCTGCGCTGGATGGAACAGATCAACGGCCGTACCTTCGGTTCCACCACCGACCCGCTCCTGGTTTCCGTCCGCAGCGGCGCCCGGGTTTCCATGCCCGGCATGATGGACACCATCCTGAACCTGGGCCTGAACGACAAGACCGTGGAAGCCCTGGCCCAGAAAACCAAGAATCCCCGTTTTGCCTACGATTCTTACCGCCGTTTTATCCAGATGTTCTCCGACGTGGTCAAGGAAGTTCCCAAGGCCAAGTTTGAAAAAATCATCGACGAGGTCAAGGCTGCCCGGAAAGTTCGCTTTGATATTGAGCTGACCGCCGCCGATATGCAGGAACTGATCAAACGCTTCAAAAAATTATACAAGACTACTTTAAAGGAAGACTTCCCCCAGGAACCCGGCATCCAGCTAATGGAGTCCGTGAAAGCCGTGTTCCGCAGCTGGAACAATCCCCGCGCCATCGTCTACCGCCGGATGAACGACATCCCCGGCGACTGGGGTACTGCCGTCAACGTGCAGACCATGGTCTTTGGCAACATGGGTAAGACCAGCGGCACCGGCGTAGCCTTTACCCGCAGTCCCAGCACCGGCAAAGCCGATATTTACGGCGAGTACCTGATCAACGCCCAGGGCGAAGACGTGGTTGCCGGCGTACGTACGCCCCAGCCCATCAAGAAGCTGGAAGAAGATTTACCCAAATGCTACGAAGAATTCATTAACTTTGCCCATAGACTGGAAGACCACTACAAGGACATGCAGGATATGGAGTTCACCATTCAGGAAGGCAAGCTGTATTTCCTGCAGACCCGTAACGGCAAACGTACGGCTCAGGCCGCCATCAATATCGCCTGCGACCTGGTAGACGCGGGCAAGATTACCCCGGAAGAAGCCGTGATGCGTATCGAAGCTAAGTCAATGGACCAGCTGCTGCATCCCACTTTTGACCCGGAAGCTTTAAAGAAAGGCAAAGTACTGGGCCATGCCCTGCCGGCTTCTCCCGGTAGCGGCGCCGGCCGGATTTACTTTACCGCCGAGTCGGCCAAGAACGCCGCCAACAGAGGCGAGCGCGTCATCCTGGTGCGCCGGGAGACCAGCCCGGAAGATATTGAAGGCATGCATGCCAGCCAGGGTATCTTAACCCAGCGGGGCGGCATGACCAGCCACGCCGCCGTGGTAGCCCGCGGTATGGGCACCTGCTGTGTTTCCGGCTGCGGCGAGCTGCAGATTGATGAAGTAAAGAAGACCATGACCCTGGGCGGCAAAAAGTTTAAGGAGAAAGATTACATCTCCCTGGACGGCACCACCGGCACCATTTACGCCGGCGATATCGCCACCAAGGATGCCGATATCAGCGGCAACTTCGGCCGTATCATGCGCTGGGCCGACCAGTACCGCAAGATGCAGGTACGCACCAACGCCGACACCCCTGCTGACACGGCTAACGCTGTCCGCCTGGGCGCCGAAGGCATCGGCCTCTGCCGTACCGAGCATATGTTCTTTGATGCGGAGCGTATTCCCAAGTTCCGCCGCATGATCCTGTCCGATTCCCTGGAACAGCGTGAAACCAGCCTGAACGAGCTGATTCCCTACCAGAAGAACGACTTTAAGGAAATGTACAAGGTTTTAAAAGGCCGTCCGATGACTATCCGTTACCTGGATCCGCCTCTGCATGAGTTCCTGCCCAAGGACGTGGACGACATGGTCGCCCTGGCCAAGGATATGGGCAAGAGCGTGGAAGAGATCAAGGCCCGCTGCCTGCAGCTCCGGGAATTCAACCCCATGATGGGCCTGCGCGGCTGCCGTCTGGGCGTGGTTTATCCGGAAATTGTCAAGATGCAGACCCGCGCCGTCATCGAAGCTGCCATTGAAGTACGCCAGGAATATGACTACGATATCGTGCCGGAAATCATGATTCCTTTAATCTGCGAGCGCAAAGAGCTGCTGTTCGTCAAGAACATCGTGGTTACCACCGCCGAGCAGGTCATGAAGGAAAAGAAGTTCTACATGAACTACAAGGTCGGCACCATGATTGAGATTCCCCGTGCGGCCCTCATGGCCGATGATATTGCCAAGGAAGCGGATTTCTTCTCCTTCGGCACCAACGACCTGACCCAGATGACTTTCGGCTTCAGCCGGGACGATGCGGGCCAGTTCCTGCAAAGCTATTACGACACCAAGATTTTTGAATCCGATCCTTTTGCCAAACTGGACCAGGCCGGCGTCGGCCAGCTGATGGAGATGGCCGTAACACGCGGCCGCAGCATCAACCCGCAGTTAAAATGCGGCATCTGCGGCGAGCACGGCGGCGATCCCAGTTCCGTAGAGTTCTGCCAGAGGCTGGGCCTGGATTACGTATCCTGCTCCCCCTTCAGGGTGCCTATCGCCAAACTGGCGGCAGCCCAGGCAGCCCTGGATCTGAAGAAGAAACTGCAATAAGCTCCCCGTACTCCTGACAAGACTAAACCCCCGGTCACACAGCTTTTACTGCGTGTCCGGGGGTCTTTATTTTGTTTATTTTTGTTTTACCGGCCGCTTATTGTTCCTGTCTGGCCAGCAGGCCGGCAAACTGTGCCGCCGGCATAGGCTTGGCATAGTAATAACCCTGAATGATATGGCAGCCAATAGCCTCCAAAAAATCGGCCTGTTCTACGGTCTCCACGCCTTCAGCGATTACAGGCAGCTGCAGCTGCTGCAGCATCCCGGCAATCGCCTGCAGGATCAGCCGGCTTTTTTGGACATGGGTGCCTGTCAGAAAACGTAAATCCAGTTTCACCACATCTACCGGCATCTCGTGCAAGGTATTCAGAGACGAATACCCGCTGCCAAAATCGTCCATCTCTACCACAAAACCTTTGTCCTGCAGCTTTTTAATCATGGTCACCAATTGTTCCGGGTCCTTGGTATAGGCGGATTCGGTAATCTCCAGCCGCAAAGTCTGCGGCGGCAGTTTAGCCGCCAGGATACTTAAACGTTCCGGCAGGGATTCTTCGAACAATTCCAGCCGGGATAAGTTCACGGACACCGGTACCAGCGGCAATCCCTGCGCCTGCCACTCTGCCAGTAGGCTGCAGACCTTATTTCTGACATACGCATCCATCTCCAGGATAAAATTGTTTTTTTCAAAGGTCGGGATAAACTCACCCGGGCTGATCAGACCCTTCTCGGGGTGGTACCAGCGTACCAGGGCTTCGGCTCCTACCAGTTTACGGGTGCGGTGGTCATACTGGGGCTGCAGATAGACCTGGAACTGTTCCTGTGCCAGGGCCCGGCGCATCTCCTTCGTCACCCAGGCTTCATGGCGCATCTGCTCGCTCATAGCTTCATCGTAATACGCCCAGCGTACATCATAACTGCCCTTAATGGTCAGCTGCGCCAGCCTGGCCCTATCAATCATGTTCTCAATGGGTTCTTCCGTATCCTTAATCCTGTAGAGTCCCAGGTCAAAAGAAATAGGAAAATCCAGGAGAAACTTCTTCGTATTTTCCCGGATATATTTCAGGAGCACCGGCAAATTTTCCTGACTATCCGGCAGGCACAGCACAAAATGATCGCTCATGATCCGGGCACAGGTTCCTTTCTCCCGCGTCATGACATCAACATGTTCCGCCACTGCTTTTAAAATCTGGTCCCCGGCGCTAAAACCGTACAGGTCATTGACCATCCTGAAATTTTTAATGTCTAAATAAACCAGCACATACTTTTGCTCCGGATGCTTCCAAAATAATTCCTGCGTCTGCTGCTTAAAAGCATACAGGTTGGGAATACCGGTCAGCATATCTGTAAAAGTAATCTGCCTGGTCCTGTCCGTGGCATAATGAATGCAGTTCTCAATCTGATTATAGCCATACGCTATGGCCCAGGCCATTTCTCTGCAGGTAGCATATCCGCAGCTGCCACAGTTAATTTCCCTGGCAGCCTTGGTCGTCTTGCCCATGGCCACAAAGATTTTTTCCAGGACATCCTCCGGCAGGCGTGGTTCCTGGTGATAACGATTTGTAAAAGTGCGCCTGAAATCCAGGGGATCCAGCGCCGCAAACCTGGCTGCCAGCAGCGCCGCCCTTTCCTGCTGGCTTTTACCGTAATCAGGACGCGCCAGGATATGGCTGTGAATCTCTTTGACCGCGGCAAAAACCGAAGTCCATCTCTTTTCCTTATCCGGGATGCTGGGAGCATCGACACAACCTGAATGACCGCTGCGGATATGCAGCAGCAGAGGCGCCACCTTCTCCCGGGTCAACGCATCCTTATAAAAGCCCGGATCAGAAACACGGTGGCTTTCCAAACCGCTGGCTAAAAGCACACTAAAATGCGGCGGCATGAAATACGCCAAATTTTCATTCAGCCCGTTCCTGATCCCGTACAGAGAACCTAAATCCGGGCTGCTCAGATCAACCTCCGACCTATAAGCCTGCAAGTCCACCTTGGCCAGCCGCTGTAAAAGTTTGTCCATGGTCAGCGTATACGCCAGGTCAAAGACGCCCTGCTCCAGTTCCTCTCCCTTAGACAGGCAGGGACCGATATAAACCAGGGGCGTATCTGCCTGCAGATACTTTTTTAGATACGTCATCAGGCACAGGAAAGGCGATTGTACCGGCAATAAATACGGCAACAGATCCGGATAATATTTTTCTATCAGGTTGACGATAACCGGGCAGAAAGAAGCAATCTTGCTGACTTTCGGATGCTGTTGGTAATAAGCCAGGGTAGCCCAGGTGCAAAGATCGCCGCCAAAAGAAATATCATAAATCTTCTCGACGCCCAGGGCGCGCAAGTACCCCAGTACCGGAGGCAGTTCTTCCGCATACAAAAGCTTCAGGGACGGATCCAGGACCAGGGAAAATTTCTTTCCGGCAGCCAGCGCGTCCAAAAAGCTGGCGCTGGCATCCACTACTTCCCGGGCCTGGTTTTGGCAACCGGGAATACACAAGCCGCAGGTCACACACCGCTCACTGTTAACCTCAACCCGGTGCTCTTCCCCCCTGCCCAGGGAAATATTGGCCCCGGGAATCGGACACACCGTCAGGCATTTATTACAACCATTACAATTCTCATTCGTCTTAATAAAACGCGGGTTAATTTTCATGCCTTCATCCCCACCACACAAATTTGGCTGTCTAAGCCCCCAAAGAAACAATCAGCATTGTCAGGCTGCACTGAAACGTATGGAACTGTTCCCCATAGCTGGTTAAACCCAGATAATTCCCCAGGGAAGCATGCAGCCCCCTGGCAAAACCCGGCAGGAGACCCATCTGCTTATACATACAGGTGCGGCTGTAACAATTAACCACCAGGCTAAAATCAACACGGTTCAGTTCCCGGTGCACGGCCGCTAAAGTCTCAGCCTGCACCTTGGCAATATCCGACAACTTTAGCACTGCCAGGCTGGTCTGGTTAAAAATCCGGCAATAGGTCGTAATGCTGCCATCCGGGTTCACGCTTTTAATCTCGGACACAAACAACCTGTCTCCATCCACCCGCCCTACCGGATGCATGGCTGCTGCGGCCGGCAGTTCTGAGGAGGGCAGCTTCAACGCCCGGCTTAAAACTTCGGCAGCCTTGTGCCCATCCAGCTCATAAATAATTCCGTTCACCACATCCGCCCGGGTCACCGTAAACTCTTTCCCCAGGGGCTCAAAAATATTTTCCTGCTGAATATGGATTTTTCCCTCCGGCACATGCAGGAAGGTAAAAATCGTGCTATTCTCCAGCACCCGGCCGTTCAAAGAAACCTGGCCCTGCAAAAGTTCCGGGGAGCTGGCGCTGCCGCCGCACACAAGAATATCCGTGCCAGCCAGGGCTTCGGCCAGCGTATCCAGCACTAATTCTTCACCGTTAGATCCGGCGGCATTCAAAATAAAGCAGCACGTATTGGCAGCCGTCAGCCGGAAGGGCGCCAGTTTTTCCAGCGCCGCCGTCACCGCACCTTTATATTTTAAAGGATAGGTGCTGATGTCCTGTAAAACTCCCGTAGCCAGCTCCAGGCCGCTCAGGGCCGCCACCTGCAGACCATACTCGCTGGCGCCGGCCGGCGAAAAAGAAACATACGAAGAAGCGCCGATAACCTGGGCAGCGGCAAATCTTTGCCGTAAGGCTTTGGTGAAAGCCGGAAACCGCCCGCTCTCAGAAAAAAAGAGGACCAGCGATGGTTGCTCCGGAAAATGCGCGCACGCTTCCGCCACCGCCTGGTCCACCTCTTGATTTTTACTATACCCCTGCCAGCTTCGCATAGTAAGGCCCCCATCCCTGCTATCCTTGTCCTGTTGTTCTTCCTCTCTTCTCCTTTTATTATACTGCAAAATAGCAAATTTATGTATATCTCTTGGTTATATTTTATCTAACCTTATTATAAAACAGGTAAAAAATCAGCGCCGGCAGGCAAACTTGAAATCAGCGTTTGCCCGCATCAGGGCCAAAGACTTTCTCCATCAGGTCCACGAATTCCTTATACGCATCCGTGTCCGCCAGTGGCGCCAAAGAAGCGGCCAGACCCCGGTAATGCCAGGCATGTTCGGCTACGTCCGTCACATGGAACCGCTGCCACAACTTGTCGCCCAGCTCGTGGTAATCCCGGTAGATGGCCCGCATATTGGAAAGCTTGTCACCCAGGGCCACCATCTTGGCCTCCCGGCTTTGCGCCTTGATGCGGTCGATGGCTTCCTGTTTACGTATATGCCAGGAAGCAGCTTCGCTCTGGTTCTCGTACAGGGAATCACTCTCGCCTGCCACCAGCGCCGCTACCCGCGGCCCAAACTTTTTTTCCAAATCTTCCACGGTATAATCCGTATCCTCCACCACATCGTGGAGCACCGCTGCCGCCAGCAGTTCCTGATCACCGGTCATGGTCGCCGTGATAGCCATGGCTTCCAGGGGATGCACGATATAGGGAAAATCTTTGCCCCGTCTGGGCGTGCCCGCATGTGCCTGTACCGCAAAAACAATCGCTTGATCTAAAAAACTAGTATCCATTTTTTCTTCTCTCTGTACCGGTGGTCATCAATAAACCCGGCGCCTGTCTTAACCGTGCAGCTTCTTATAGGTAGCCAATAAATGTTTGGCCTGCTGCTCCGCCCTGGCCTTACCATCGTAGCTGAGCAGGAAAAAGTCTGTGACCTGTTCCACGCTACAGCCGCGGCGCAACAGCTCCGCCCGGCACAAGAACCTCAGTCCTACCGTGGACGCCAAAATATCCAGCTCGGTGCCTTTCAAGGCCGCCTCCGCCAGGGCATAAGCCAGGTCCCGGTCATCGGCCAGCAAGCCCTGTACATCGCCCAGGTTCTGCAAACCCAGCCATTTTAACTGGGGCAGGTAGCTTTCCGGGCTGACATCCCGGATCTCGGAGCCTTCGATGGCGGCTAACTGCCACAAGAAATGCCGCATCTCCTTGTTCAGCTGCATATATTCTTTTAAAGAGATCATATTGATCTGGATATCGTCGGCCTTGTTGTTGATAATCTTCTCCCGGGTCTCTTCCGTATAATGTTCCATCCGGTCCCGGACGTTGATAAATTCCTCGTCCGCCAATTCCATCAGGCCCGCCAGCCGGGACAGACAACGCTTAATCTCCCGGGGCACATCAAACTCGCTCTTATAGGTGGTCTCATGGTTGATGGCGGCCCAGATATGCTGCAGACCAGTACGCAGCTGAATCTCAAACCGTTTTTCGCACATGGCCTCCGGATAACCCTGGCCCTTGGGCAGTGAGCAGACATAATGCAGGGACAGATAGCCGAAAGAATCTTCCTTGAGCAGCGTACGCTTGTCGCAGGAATTGGCCCGGTCCACCACAAAGAACTTCTCAATGCGATGGGCCACCTTGTAGACCTCGTCGCTGTAAAAACAGATGACCCTGGCGCCCAGGATATCCGTAATATCGTCCAGGCTGCGGTACTTTTCGCCTTTCAGATCCAGCTTACCCGCCAGGCTCTGTTCTTCCTTGACCCGGTGTTCCAGGGCCATGGCGATAATCTTCTCCTCCGTGACCATCTTTTTTAAGATGTCATGCACGGTGGTACCCAGGTTGGTAAACAGTTCCTTGCTCTCCCGGTATTCTTCCAAAATCATCTGGTCCTTAATATTCATCTGGCAAGCACTCCTTTTTCGTAAGGCATACTTTCTGTACCTATTATAACGTTTTCACCGCCCCTGTGCCAGTACCTTCCTTTACGTCCCGGAAACAGGAGCCTTTCCCGCCGCAAGCAGGGCTTTATGCACGGCCTGGTACAACAGCTGCGGCAAGATAGGTTTCGTCACATACCCGCTCAGCCCCGCCGCTTTCGCCCTGGCCATATCCTCGGCAAAAGCGTTCGCCGTCATGGCCACGACCGGTACAACCGCGGCATCCTCCCGGGGCAGCTTCCGGATAGCGGCCGTCGCCCCGTACCCGTCCAGCACCGGCATGCGGATATCCATGAGCACCACATCGTAATACCCAGGCAGGGAATCCCGGAATTTAGCCACGCCTTCCTGGCCGTCCCTGGCCCAGTCCACGCTCATCTTCTTATCCTTCAGCAGCAGGGTAGCAATTTCCGCATTCAGATAGTTGTCTTCACACAAAAGTACCTGCCGTCCCTGTAAAGCAGCCTGCAGATCCTGGTCCTGCAGAGCCTCCTCCGCCTGAAGTCTGGCGGCATCCTCCGCCTTTTCCGGCCAGTGTTCAATAGGCAGGTCCACGGTAAAACGCGTGCCCCCGTTCAGCTTGCTCTGGACAGTGATAAACCCGCCCATCAGATCCACGATGCGCTTGACAATAGCCAGGCCCAAACCAGTACCTGCCACATTCTGTGCCTCGGGGCGATGTTCCTGGGCAAAAGGTTCAAACATGCGCTCCATAAATTCCCGGCTCATGCCGATACCATTATCCTGTACCGTGATACGGCGCGTACACCCCTGCACCGGCGGGTTCAGTTCCTGGATAGCTACCAGCACCTTACCCCCGTCCGGCGTGTATTTTATGGCGTTCGAAATCAGGTTCAGCAGCACCTTCTTTACCTGCAGGGCGTCTACCTTAATCTTTTCCGCAGGATACCGGTCAGTATCTGTCTCCAGCTGTATCTTGCGCAGAGCCGCCGCCGGCAGCATGGCCGTTACCAGGGATTCCCAGAACCGCCTGCCATCCACGACCTCCGGTTTTAACTCCAGCTTACCGCTCTCAATGCGGCTCATCTCCAGGGTATCGTTCACCAAATCGGCCAACAGCTCGCCGCTGGTCTTAATCTTGCGCAGGTAATCTTCCCGCTGCTCCCGGTCCTGCGTCCGTAAAGCCAGGCTGGTAAAACCCAGGATGCCGTTTAAAGGCGTCCGCAAATCATGGCTCATACCGTTCAAGAAATTACTCTTGGCCTGGTTTGCCTTATCCGCATCCAGCTTGGCTTGTTGCAGCTCGGCAATCTGGTCCCGCTCCTTTTGCAAAAAGCGGGTCACGTCCTTCCGGGCAATCAAAGCCTGCTGCTTATCCCCGTTCAGATAACTGATCCGCCAGGATTCCTCGCCGCCATTTTTGGTAGGGAACACCAGCGTGTAAATACCATCTGCCGCCAGCTTGTCCTTAATCGTAGCCAGGCTGTGGGCCTTAATAGCTTCTTCCCTCTTGTCCGGACGGATAAAGTTACCAATGGCCGTGATCATCGCCGGCTCATACTCCACATCCTCCAGCTTGCCCGGCTCAGCATAACTGCGTCCCTTGGAACCATACTCCGTAATCCGGCCCGTGGTCAGGTTTAACACTGCGACAAAGTCATAGTCTGTGCCCACCAGTTCTTCGATGATGGACTCCCTGGTCTTACGTTCATCAATATCAATGGCAAAAGTACGTCCTTCAATATCGCCGGTAAACGGATTCCGGAACATGTGCAATAAAGCCTGCCGCCAGTGCAGGCCGTCCGCATACGGCAGCGAATACTCCAGGGAAGCCTGGGTCTCGCCTTTCTGGAAAAGCTGCAGCAGGCGCTCCCGGTTAAAAATCTGCCGGAACTTCTTTATCTGCCCCGGGTCCACCAGCAGTTTAAAAAATTCTTCAAAATAAGCATCCACGGTCCCGGTTGCTTCCTGGCGCAGCACAAAGTCTAAATCGCTGCGTCCTTTGCCGCACCAGTTACGGGTCAGGTTCAGCTGGAACGAGGCAATCAGGTTGGGGTACAGATTTTCCAGCTGCTCTATCAGCCGTTTATAATTATCGATTTCCTGCTTGCGCGCAGTCATCTCGTCCACATGCTGCCGCTCATGGGTCTCATGCAGCTCCCGCATCATGGCGTTAGAAATCACATAGGCCAGGGAATGCAGCACCGGTGTAAGCTGCTCAAACTTATCCACCGGCGGATTATCAAAGCCGACAAAACCGTACAACTTCTCGTTGACCATCAGGGGCGCCTCCAGATAGCTCTGAATATCCTGGGGCGCCATGACGGCGTATTCCTCAGGATAGCTTTCCCGGATCGTCTCAATATCACTGATGGCCACGGTCTCCCTGCGTTCCAGATACGGCAGCCAGCGGCTGATGCCACTGACGTCCATGTCCTGCAGGTTCTGGATCTGGGGTTCCACCCCTGCCCGGCACCACTCATAGGTATTGCTCATCTTGGCGCCGTTAAACAAAAAGATATAGATGCGGTCTGCCTCCAGATAAGCACCCAGGTCCTGAAAGACCTTGTTGATACGGGTTTCCAGTTTTTCCGGCCGGTCCAGGATCTGAATATCCTGCAGCAGCTTCTGCTGCAACTGCAGGACATACTCCTTGGCCGCACGTTCCTTATCCAGCAGGGTCACGTTAAAGGCAATTTCCAGCATGGCCGGATGCCCCTGATAGGTAAGGGCGATATCTTTAAGAATGCTTTCGTGATGCATACGCAGGTTCTTAAAGCGCCAGTCCCTGGTCTCCCCCAGCTTGAGCAAAGGGATACTGCAAAACTCACAGGGAGCCGAGAGTCCCTGGATCAGATCGTAGCATTTCCGGCCCCGGTATTCCCCTACCTGGAACCACTCTCTGAAAGTCTTGTTCATGAATAAAAGCTCATGGGTCTGGCTGTCCACGATATAGACAGCCTCATTCAAAGAATTAAAAATCTCCGCGTTATCAAAAGCCAAGCCGGCGTTTACCATAATGCCTCCTGCAATGCCTCCGCACCGCCAAGAATCTTCTTTTACCCTGTTACAGCATTTTTACAATCCTATTAACACTACGTTCCCTTTTAACATATATAAATATTATACCTTATTTTAGGTAATTTTAAAAGAAAAGATGCGGGCGGGAACATCTAGTTCCCACTCGCATCCTGCTCCTACTTTTCCGTCCTGCCTAGTTATTTTTTGTATCCTGCACTGCTGCACTAACGCTTTCTTTCTGCTGCGCATCCGGATCGTAGTGAAAAGCACAGCCGCCTTCCTTGCCCGCGCTGCAACCGCTGCAAGCACTGCAGCCGCCTTTAGCTCCCTGGCTGCAGCCTGCGCAGCCGCCGCCTGATTTTAGCAGATGCCGGACCGCCACGACCATCAGGATGACGATAACGATACATACTACTGCTGATGCAAAATTCATGGTTGATCTCCTTATGCTTCTTTCCCAGGTTTGTTTATGCTAACCCCTGCTTTAAAAAAAGCCGTTGCGTAAGTTTATTAAGGTAGGTTAGCTTTTGCTAACCCGTGGACGCCATTGTAGCATGTTCCGTCAAAACTGTCAACCGTCCGGCCCGAATTTTACTTTGGCACCAGCTGTGCCAGCACCCGGTACAGCTGCTGCGGATTTACCGGTTTTGTCACATACTCATTCATGCCCGCCGCCTTAGCAGCGCTGATATCCTCGGCAAAAGCGTTGGCGCTCATGGCGATGATGGGAATGCTGCCGGCATCGCTGCGGTTTAAGGCCCGGATCGCTTTAGCCGTATCATACCCATCCAGCACCGGCATCCGGATATCCATCAGCACGGCGGCATACGTTCCCGGGGCGGACGCCGTAAATTTAGCCACGCCTTCCCCGCCATCAGCCGCCATATCCACCCTCATGCCCCGCGCTTTCAGTAAGGCGCAGGCAATCTCCCGGTTCAGTACGTTATCTTCGCACAAAAGTACCCTGCAGCCTGCCAGATGGGAATCATCCAGGGCTGCCGGTGCAGCAGTCTGATCTCCCTGCAGTTGTGCCGGCTCCAGCCGCAGCCGGATTGTGAAAGTAGTCCCCTGCTCAGGCACACTGGCCAGGGTAATCGTGCCGCCCATCAGGTCCACCAGCTGTTTAACGATGGCCAGACCCAGACCGGTACCGGCAGTTTCGTATCCGGTACGGTTTTCCTGGCTGAACGCCTCAAAGGCATGCTTCTGAAAAGCCGGCTTCATCCCGATGCCGTCATCAGACACTTCAATTATGGTATCAATGCCGCCGTCAGCGCCGGTTGTATTAGCAAACCGTATCCGCACATGGCCGCCCGCCGGTGTGTATTTAACAGCGTTGGTAAGCAGGTTCAGGATAATCTTCTGCAGGTTCAGCTGGTCTGCCAGCACACTGCGGTGCAGTTCTGCACTGGTATCTACGCTAAAAGTTATCTGTTTGGCGGCAGCCTGCGACCGGATCACCTCAAAGACCGGGCCAAAGATGGCGACGGTATCTGTTTGCAAAGGTTCCAGCTTTAGTTGTAATTTGCCGCTGTTAATCTTAGAAAGCAGCAAGGTATCGTTAATCAGCTCCAGCATCAGCTGCCCGGATTCCTGAATCTTGCGCAGGTACAAATCCTTGGTGTTCACGGTAACCGCCGGATCCCGGGCCAGGTTGGCAAAACCGATGACCGCGTTCAGGGGCGTGCGCATATCGTGGCTGATATTAGCCAGGAACTGGTTCTTTTCTTCCGCGGTCTTTTCCAGGGCCGCCAGTCTGATCTTTTCGGTCTCGGTGGCAGCGGCCTGCGCCATAACTTCCACCTTTTCCCGGTGCTGACGGTTCAGCTTGAACATGGTATAGGCCAGCCCCAGGATCAGGGCCAGCATCAGCGCGCCCCAAAAGACAATGTACGTGGCCGGCGCCCGTTCCACCAGCTGCCAAAACCCGCCGCTCTGATTGGAATAATTCGTAATCAGACGCTGCATATCCGGCTCGGCTAAACGCAGCGCCTTGTTCAAGATATTGCACAACAAGTAATTTTCTTTGGCCACGGCGCCGTTAAAATTCAGGTTCATCCCGGGTATAGCCGTCACATTCAGCTTGGAAGAACCATGTTCATTTAACTGCCAGGCCGCTACTGCCAGCGAACTATAGATAGCATCCACCTGGCCAGCGGCCAGGGCCTGATAACTTTCCTCGTTATTGGCGTAAGGCACCAGCTGCAGTTCCGGACGGCTGCCGGCAAGCTGGATCCCGATCATGTTCAGACGGCGGCGCGCCACGCCCACCTTCTGCACCGGACCGGTAAACCCGGCCCTGGTAATCTGCATGGCCGGCATCAGCACGTACGCCGAAGTATGCAATAAACCTTCACTGTCGGCCGTCAACGGGTCGCCGCCATAAATACCGGCCACATCCGCCTCGCCGGTTTTGACAGCAGTGGCCACGTCGGAATGGCTGGCGTAGGTCACAAAGGTAAACTGCATCCCCGTAAGCCGGGACAGTACCGCAAAATATTCCGGCAGGATACCCTCCGGCTTCCCGGATTTTTCATAAAAGAACGGTTTATCTTTTTTGATAACCGCCACCTTCAAAGAAGGATGCGACCTGACAAATTCCCGTTCCCGGCTGCTAAAATTAAGCTGGCGGCCTTCACTGCCATGCATATATTTATCATTCAGGCGCTGCGCCAGGAAAGGCTCGTCCTGCAGCAACCTGCCCAGGGCGGCATCCAGCCTGGCCTTTAACTGCAGGTTGTCCTTGCGCAGCATAACATAAGAATTTTCCGGTCCAAAATAGAGGACAGCCCGGCACTGAGCCGCAGGAGCCCCGCCCCAGACCACGGCATCCACCTGGCCGGCCATTAACGCCGCCAGGGTGGCTTTATTATCCTTATACTCCTGTAATTGCGGTTGCAGTTTATTAGCGGCGCAATAGCTCAGCAAATTTTCTCTGGCCGCAGTGCCTTTGCTATAGGCAATCTTCATCCCGTTCAGCTGCGCCGGTTCACCATAAAGATAACGCTCGTCGTCCCGGCGTACAAAGATAGAATTACTCTGCGCCTCCAGAGGATACTCGGTAAACAGGAATCGCTGCTGCCGTTCCGGGGTCCTGGCAAAATCCATCAGGACGTCGATATTGCCGTCCTGCAGGTCCTGCAGGGCGCGGGGCACATCTTCGTACAAATAGTAATCGGCCTGCATCTGGGCCGCATTGGCCATGTTCAGGGCAAACTCTGCGTCAAACCCGCGGATAACACCTTCCTCATCCCGGTAAGCATAACCGCCTAAGGAAATCAAACCGATCTTAAGCGTAGCTGCAGACGCCTGGCCCGCCCAACAAAAAAGCAGGCACAAACAGGCCAGCGCCAAGGCGACTGCCTGTTTCCCTAATTGTCTGCTCATCATGACCGCCTCCCACCTGCCTGAATTCCAGGAAAGACCTGCGACTATATTAATGATTACAACCTGAGTACCTGCATACTATTTTAATTACGCTTGCACTCCCTGCATAATATTTATAATTACAACCGGAATACTTGCATATTATTGATAATTATAACATAGTTGTGCTTAGAAAAACAAATACTACTAACGGCGTACGCAAGAATTTAGGCAAGGTCCCGCCGCTCTCGTTTTTATCTTGCCAAAACGCCCTAAAAAGGCTACTATTAAAGTAGTAGCCAAAGGTGGTGTTTTTAGTTGCCGGTTCTTGTACACCGGTTAAGACTGCCGCAGCTTTTATGCCTGAGCCTGATAATTCTTTTATTAGCGCTGGCGCCGGCAGCCGGGGCCGAAAATCCCCGTACCTTCTTAGCCGATTATACCCAGATTTACTACAATCTTAATAACGGGCTTTTGTCCAACGAGGTCAACTGTGTGCTGCAAACGGCAGACGGTTTTCTTTGGGTGGGCAGCTACGCCGGCCTGCAGCGTTTTGACGGCCAGGAGTTTCAGCCCATGCATGACGAGACCGGCAAACTGGTAACCAGGGTGCGGACCCTGTTCGAGGACAGCCGCCACCGCCTCTGGATTGGCACCAACAGCGGTCTCTACCTGTCCGAAAACGGCATCATCACCAAGGACCGCCAGGAAGCCAACACCTACCTGCGGGCTTTTACCGAAAGCACCCAGGGAACCATTTACATGGGTACCGCGGACGGCTTAAAATTCCGGCGCCCCACCGGTGATACCCAGGTCGTAGAAGATGCGCGCCTGAAAAACCGCGCCGTCATCTCCCTGACCGCGGGCAAGGACGACAAGATCTGGGGCGTCACCTACCACGGCGATGTGTTCTGCGTTGCCGGCGACAAGATAGATGCCTATTATCCAGCAGACTCTTTTAACGGGCTCAGCTGCATCAGTATTTTTTGTTCTAAGAACGGCAACTTGTACGCAGGCACCACCGGCAATACCCTGCTGCGCTATGCAGACGGCAACCTGGTGCCCATCAGTACCGGTACCGATACCAATATTACCAGCATCAGCCAGGATTCCGAGAACCGGATCTGGCTTTGCACCGACCGGGGACTGGGCTATCTGGACACGTCCCGCGCCTACCATCCGGCCGCAGGCGCGCTGATGGCCATCTCTTTGGAAAACATGGTGGAAGATTACGAACATAACTACTGGGTCGCTTCATCGCGGCACGGTTTGCTCCATCTGGTTAAAAGCCAGTTCCGCAACATCGGCTTTGCCGGACAGCTCCGGCAGGATGTCTACAACGCCACCCAGATTTACAACGGCCAGCTCTATATCGGCGGCGAAAACGGTCTGGTCATCCTGGACCAGAATTATATGAAGGTAGAAAACGACCTGACCCGGCTCCTGGCCGGCACACGTATCCGCTACCTGTTAGCTGATAAAGACGGCGCCCTGTGGATTGCCACCTACAAGAAGTACGGCCTGCTGCGCTATCAGGACGGCAGCTGGAAAAATTGGTCCACGGCCCAGGGCCTGCCCACGGAAAAAGTGCGGACGCTCCTGCAACGCCGTAACGGCGACCTGGTAGCCGGTACGGGCAACGGTATCGCCATCCTGCGTGACGGCAGCCTGGTCCGGGTCATGGGCGCGGCGGACGGAATCACCACCGGCGTCATCCTGTGCCTGGCCGAGGACAGCAGCGGTAACCTCTACTGCGGCAGTGACGGCGGCGGCATTTTTAAGATAGATGCCCACGGCTCGGTCAGCAACATCAACTATACCCAGGACGTCAACAAACTGGGCACCATCCTCAGCCTGTGCTGGGATGAAGAAAATAAAGGTATGTGGATCTCCAACGGCAGCGCCCTGCATTTTATGAGCGAGGACGGCGTCCATACCGTCGCCGGCGGCGATCTGGATTTTAACAATATCCTGGATATCAAGCTGGTAGGCGATTATATCTGGCTGCTGCAGGACCGGGGCGTGCATATTATGCGGGCCAAGGCGCTGGCAGTTTCAGCAATTAATGATTACCACTATTTAAGATATAACGATACCCTGCACTCCACCCTGACGGCTAATGCCAAAAACCAGCTTACGCCCCAGGGCCGGTTATATCTGTCTACCTCCATGGGCGTGCTGGGGCTGGACACCAAAACCTTTGACGCCGGCGAGACGCCGCTCAAGGTGGCTATCTCCGATATTACGGTCAACAGTTTAAACCAGGGCACGAAAGAATATGCCGCTGGCAAAGAAATTAACCTGCCCGCTGATACCCGCAGGGTGACCATCCGTTTTGCCGCCCTGGTCTACAGCGGCAAGGCCCCGGAACTGGAATACCAGCTGCAGGGCGTGGACGAAGCGCCCATCGCGGTCCACGGCAAGAACGTGTACGAAGCCAGCTACACCAAACCTTGACCAGGCAGGCCATCCATGCCATTGCCAAGACCATCGATGCCAAAGATAAATATACCAACGGTCATTCCGTGCGGGTAGCCCAGTACGCCCTGGAAATTGCCAAGGAGGAACACTGGACGGAAGATGAACAGGAAAAACTATTCTACACCGCCCTGCTCCACGATATCGGCAAGATTGGCATACCGGATAAGATCCTTAACAAACCCGGCAAGCTGACGGACGAAGAATATGC
This sequence comes from uncultured Acidaminococcales bacterium, assembly GCA_964293585.1. Lineage (GTDB taxonomy): Bacteria > Bacillota > Negativicutes > Acidaminococcales > Acidaminococcaceae > JAKVKY01. The sequence continues at coordinate 5,942 of CAXYYS010000002.1, read as the reverse complement.
TGTCATCAAGCAGCATACCGTCATCGGCTACCATATCCTGCAGGATATGACCAGCGTGCCTTACGTGCAGGAAGGCGCCCACTACCATCACGAACATTACGACGGCAGCGGCTATCCCGAAGGCCTGAAAGGCGAGGCTATCCCCCGGATTGCACGGCTGATCTGCGTGGCGGACTCCGTGGATGCCCTGTACAGCACCCGTGTTTATCGTTCCGAGATGACTATCGACTACATTAAAAGCGAGCTGGTGCGCTGCAGCGGCACCCAGTTTGATCCCCGTTTTGCCGCCGACATGCTGCGCGTCCTGGAACGCGGTTTCAAAGCCAGTGATACCTTGACCGTCCCCGCTGCGGGCGCTGACGGAACCGAAAAAGTACTATTTGAAAAATAGCGGCGCCGTCAAGCTGCACCGCTGTAAATTTGCTACCAAAAAAACTCCTCCCCGCCTGCAAGTGCGCAGTACGCACCTGCAGACAGGAAGGAGTTAAATTTTTTCCGGCAGGGTTACTTGATCCTCAGGCTGCCTGCCATAAAAAAACGGGCCCAGCGGCAGGAGAAGAGAAGGTGTGACCGCCAGGCCCGGGGAAACAGCTTAGTTCTGCCAGGACGGGCACGCCCGTCCCGGCAGGTATCAGATTAGAAGCTCCAGCGTGCGCCGATGTTCACCATAACGTTGTTGGTGAGCTGGCCCGCATATTTGGAAAGTTCGCCGTAGATGTTGCAGTTCTTGCCGGCTTTCGCTTGTCCGCCCAGGGTGAAGACGGCCCAGTTCTTAGCGGTGTCTTCGCCGTAGCTGTACGGATTAGTGGTGCTGTCAGAAGCCGTCAGATTCAGGCCGCCGCCAAAATCGTGGTAGTAGCTGGCCTTAAAATAGTAGCTGCCGTTACCGGTTTCCTGGCCTACGCCTACGCCGATACGGGCAAGCGCGGTATTCTGGCCGCTGGCACTTACATTCATGCCGGTGCTGGTAGTATAATCAGCGCCGTTAATCCTGCCCAGGGTCAACTCCAGCTGCGGCTCTACATAAAAGCCGTTAGACTTCTTAAAGCGTTTGCCTACTTCGCCGCTGATGCTGTAGGCCCAGGTGCTGTAATCGGCACTGGCAACGTTGGTCGTAGCCGTGATGTCATAACTGCTCATCAGCTTGCCGCCTTTAAGGATGACATCGTAATAACGTCCGTCTTTACCGATCCAGGTCTGGTACAGGGACAACGCGCCCTGCTTGATGTCGCCGGTACTGATCTCATAGGTACCGTTGCCCTTGGCGTAACTGAACGCCGCGCCCCGGTAGAAAGTACCGGACTTACCGGCAAAATCTTTGTCGTAGCCTAACTGGAACATGTTGTACTTTAAGCTGGAATCAGAACCTTTTTCCAGCTTGTTGTACTCATAACGCGCCCAGATACCGGACTCCGCAGGCGTAGCCGCCCGCAGGTCGCCCATCCGTTTCTGCATGTTGTTCAGCTCGCCGTTGACCCACAGATTGTGGGTGGCCATACGGTCGTGACGGGCATCGCGCATGGGCCGGGACGGAGCGGTAAGATTCGACTTGCCAGGATTAGTGGGCTCCGTCGGATTGGTCGGCTCGGTGGGATTAGTAGGCTCCGTCGGAGCGGTCACGTTGGTAATGGTCAATGCTGTCAGGGCATACGCGCTGTCAGCAATTTTCGTGATGGTCGGTACATAATCGTAGGTATTGTACGAATCAGGGATGCCGTTCACCGCGGTCAGTCCGGAAACGCCCGAGCCTTTTAATACCAGGGCGCTGCCGTTAATCCTGTTGTCTTTGGCCAGGCCCGCAGTTGCCAGATACGGATCGTACCTGACGTCGATACCTACCGTCTTGACATCGCTGCTAATGTTGTCCACCGTAACCTGGTCCGCAATACCATGCGCCAGGTTGCTGTTAATCTTCAAGATACCGTTATTACCATACAAGTTACTGATCTTCAGGGTCCTGGGTGCAGTATACGGATCCCGTTCCCGGTTGTCCCAGGTCAGGTCCACGCTGCCGCCCTCACTCAAAGCCAGTTTCGAGATTGCATTATCCGTTACCGTATAGCTCTGGCTGTAGGTAGCTGCCGTAGCATTGTCGTAGAAAGTACCGTACCGGTTATCGTACACCGGTTTCCAGGTAGCACCGTTAGCCACTAGCAGGTTTACCTCGCCGTTTTCCAGATTCCGCACATTACCCTGCAGATACGAAGTTGCCTGGTCCAGCGTCACATTTACCACGCCGGTGTCACCTGTGGCCACCACATCGCCCTGCAGTTTGACAACTTTGCCCAGGGAGCTGTCGCCATCGGTACCGGCATTAATCGTGCCGTTATTAGCGAACAGGGAAGCCGCCACAAATTCCGCGCCGGCGGTGGGCGTAACGCTGGCGGAAATGGTTACCGCATCCAGCAACGCTACCGTACTAGAGGCAGAGCCAATACCGACGGCCCGCACCGCAGCTTTGGTGCCGGTGGCATTGCCCGTAGCCGCGGCCGTGATTGTCAGCGGTCCCTCAAAGGTTACATTATGCGTACCTTCATTGGAAACGCCTATCGCCGCAGCCGAAGTATTATCGGCTGTCAGGCCTTCTGCCAGCTTGCCGCCGTCAGCCTGCACCTTGATGTTCCAACTGCCTTTTAAGTTAGCGACGCCATCATCCTCGTTGGTGAGTCCATACGCGTCGGCATAGGCGTACTTGGTATCGTCGCCGCTGCCGACGATAGTCCCGCCCTTGGCCGTCACGTTCAAAGAGTTGGTAGCTGTGCTGCTGGTACTTATAAAGGAACTGGACCTGTTTCTGATGCCGTAAGCTGTGGCCGAAGCATCTCTCAGGCCATTGCCGCCTTCGGCATTAATCTTAGTCATGACGACGGACTCAGCCATGATAGTAAAGGGAGCATTCTTATTATAGATGCCGACAGCTTTCCCATGTGCATCTTCACCGGTACCGCCTTTAGCCTGTACCAGATCAAAAGTCAGGGCGCCGGTGCTAACTTCATCCGCCTGGTTGTAAAGACCATAGGCTATGGCATAAGCATCTGAAGCATAGCTGTTCGCAATATTGGTATCGGGAGTACCGCCGGTAGCTTCTACCGAGAAGGTGGTCGGTCCGGTCAGGGTCATGCTGCCGCTATTCCTGATACCATAAGCTCTGGCATAGACGACGGCATTATCACTGCTTTTACCGCCCGTGGCCGTCACCTTGATCTTATTAGCGCCGCCGCTCATGCTAAACGTACCGCTGTTCTCAACGGCGCAGGCCTCGGCCGAATCATCCGTATTCTCCACCCCGGCAACCGTACCGGTGCCGCCCGTGGCTGTTAACGTCAGGTCAAAATTGGTGCCGGAAATAGTACCGGAATTTTCCAAACCGTAGGCGCTGGCGCTGGCCGTTGGGCCATACCCGCCGGTAGCGGTGGCCGCAGCCGTAATAGCCCCCGTAGCCGTGACACTGCCGCCATTATTATTTTCCAGCACATTAGCGTTGGCATAGGCATTACCGGTAGTGCTGGCGTTGCCGCCGGTGGCGTTGACACCGGTAAATGTAAGGGAACCGGCCGAAACAGAGCTGCCATTGTTTGCGATAACGATGCCATAAGCCGTGGCGGCGGCATTCGAACCCACCCCGCCGTTAGCAGTTACTTCCGTAAAGGTCAGGTTGCCCATCTCCATGGTAGTGCCTTCATTATAAATACCATACGCTTCGGCGTAAGCATCCCCTGCCATATAGACATCGCCACCGCTGGCCGCAGCCGGGCTGCCACCCGTAGCGGTAACGGTAAACGTAGTGGCGCCGCCAGACATGTCGACCTGATTCGTATTATGAATACCGTAAGCAAAAGCTGCAACATTACCGGTTTCATCAGTGCTGGCGCTCTTGCCGCCATAAGCCTTGGCCGTCAAATTGTTCGCACCGCCGCTACCTGTAAGCAGAGTGCCGCCATTTTCTACGGCTTTTGCGGTGGCTGTAGCTTCTTCGGAACCGGTGCCGCCCTGCGCCGTTACATTAAAAGCAAGGCTGGCCGCCGTGATTGCCGCAGAGCCGTTCTTTATGCCGTACGCTTCCGTATCGGCGTTAGGTCCGCTACCGCCTTTGGCGGTCACCGTACCTGTAATAGTGCCGGCATTCATGGTGCCGCTCTCATCCCAGACCGCCGCCGCCGTGGCATAAGCTGTACCTGAATCACTGCTATTGCCGGCCTTAGCCTGAATATCCGTAAAAGCCAGGTTGCCTAAAGTCAGCACGGCGTTATTGTCCGTGTTATAAATACCGTACGCCTCGGCAAAAGTATCAGCACCGGTTTTACCGGTAGCATAGATATTAGCAAAAGTCAGATTTTCCGTGTTCAGAACGGCGCCCTGGTTATAAATACCATGCGCCTTGGCAGAAGCATCACCCACCATGTTGCCGGCTTCAAATCTCTGACCGCCGGTAGCTGTTACTGCAAAAGTCGTGGTACCCTGCAAAGTAGTGGCAGCATTATTGTAAAGGCCGAAAGCTTCAGCCGCCATGTTATTTTCCTCGTCTGAGCCGGAAGAGAACCCGCCGGTAGCTGCCACGGTCACCGTGTTCGTACCTCCGGTCTTACCCAGCTTTAAGGTAGCCTCCGCATTAACAGTATCACCATTAATAAGTCCCGCTGCTGAAGCTAAAGCCTGGTTGTCACTGGTACCGCCCTGGGCTTGCACGTTGATATTAAAAGCATCCGTTACCGTCACGGAACCGGTGTTAATTTGCACGCCGTAGGCGCCGGCACTGGCATAACCGTCCGTCCCGGCCTGACCGCCTTTTGCTATCAATTCACTAATCGTCAGCTCGTTAATGTTCACGGTGCCGCCGCCGGTAGCAAATACACCTACGGCCGTACCCTGGGTAGATTGTCCCACCTTGCCGTTCGCCGTAATAGACGTCATCACCAGTTTATCGGCATTAACCACTCCCATACTATTATAAATACCGTAGGCATCTGCAGTACTGGTCTTGGCCACATTACCAGCTGCCAGAGGCTGGCCTCCCGTAGCGCTTACAGAAATATTGGTAGTCCCTAAAAGATTGATCGTGGAGTTTTCATAGTTTTCGATACCGTAGGCCTGGGCCCCCACATTGCCGGTATTAGCAGCTCCGCCGCTGGCTTTGCCGCCCGTAGCCGAGACTGCAATCGTATTAATCCCTGTCGCCGTACCCACGTTAACTACCGCCGGGGTGGAAGCGCCTCCTGCAGTGATGCCTTTGGCGTCAGCCGTAGCAGAACCCAAATCAGTTCCGCCGGTAGCACTGACGGTAATAGTCGCCTTCTCCGTGGTTAAAGCACCTTCACTTACACCTATACCCATAGCCATGGCCGAAGCTTTGCCAGATCCGGAACCGGTGGCGGTTACCTGTACGGTCAAAGGCCCGTAGATATTAGTAGTGGCCTGGGCACTCAGCGAGCCTACACCTCCGGCCATAACTCTACCGGTGCCGGCGCTGCCGTCATTAGAGACCACCACCGTGTAATTACCGCTGTTGACCGTAGTCAGATAAACATTTAACGGCTGGTTACCGGTACCATCGTTGCCAATGCCCAGATAAACCGTCTTTCCATCTACCACTATGGCAGAATCCGTACTGTCCTGAGTCACATGAATACTATCATACGCCTGGATGGCGCTACTGTTATTGTTGCCGGTATTCACCATCTTGTTTGTGGACACGGTGATAGGCGCAGCCCATACCGCTCCCGTGGCGCCGCTTAATAAATAAGCCGTCACCATTAAGGCCAGCCAGCGTTGTTTTCCTTGCAGCTTTGTCATTTTCTCTCATCTCCTTAACCGTAAGTTACTATGAGGACTCAAAATTACTTACCCGGTCCCACCTCCTTACTTTTCTACCTGTCAGCTTTTAGGAAACATAATCCTGTCCTTAAGCAATTTATAATAAAAAAAAGCATTATTTATGCTACCCG
>CAXYYS010000001.1:0-110514 GCA_964293585.1 uncultured Acidaminococcales bacterium | reverse complement strand
AACAATAATGGGTACCTTGGCTGCCTTGGCATGATGAATGGCTTCCAGGGTCTGAGGCATAACGCCGTCGTCGGCAGCCACTACCAGCACGGCGATATCCGTGCACTGTGCACCGCGGGCACGCATAGCCGTAAAGGCTTCGTGACCGGGAGTATCCAGGAAGACAATCTTCTTGCCCTGCAGATTAACAGTATAAGCGCCGATATGTTGCGTGATGCCGCCGGCTTCGTGAGAAGTTACATTAGTTTTCCTGATGGCATCCAGTAAAGAAGTTTTGCCATGGTCTACGTGCCCCATGACGGTAACTACTGGCGGCCGGAAAACTCTCAGTTCCGGGTCGTCTTCAATTTCCGGAATTTCCGTAGGATCTTCTTCCGGAGGCAAAGGTAATACTTCTACGTTGAATTCAGTGCCTACCAAAACTGCCGTATCAAAATCAATATCCTGGTTAATGGTAACCATCACGCCTAACAGGAATAAAGATTTAATGACCTCGCTTACCTCACGTTTGATAAGTTTGGCAAATTCCTTGACGTTGATGGATTCAGCTATCTTGACCGAAGCAGGTCTGATAATTTCTACAGCAACCGGTTGTTGATCACGGCGTTCGTCTCTGTTTCTCAAATGTTTATTATTCCTGCCTAAATGATTGGTGTTACGGTTAGGACGGCTGTCCCGGGTTGCATACGAACCCTTGATAGCCTCATGTTCATGTTTCTTGTTGTATTTCTCCCTGCTTTCCTTGCCGCGCGGGATCTCAATATTCTTGAAAGGATCCTTGCTGTTGGAAGCCGGTTTGCGGAAACCACCGGGACGGTTACCGGGCTTGCCGCCCTGGAACCTGTTATTACCCTGGTAGCCGCCGCCGCCACCGCCACGGTTATTTTGGAAACGGTTGCCGCCCTGACCCTGATAACCGCCGCTGCGGTTATTCTGGAAACGGTTGCCACCCTGGCCTTGATAGCCGCCTTGCGGCCTGTTACCCTGGTAACCCGTACCCTGATAACCGCCGGAACGCTGATAGCCGCCAGTACTACTGCTTTGGCCGGAGCGTTGATAGTTGCCGCTGCCAGTCTGGCCGGAACGTTGATAATTACCAGTTCCAGTTTGATCTGTACGTTCACCGTGAGGACCTACAAATACTTCTACCAGACGTTTCTGTTGTCCCTGTTAGTGGTTGTTATTGTTATTATTGTGTCCCTGGTAGTTATTATTACCATAAGGACGCTGGTTTTGATGTCCCTGGTTCCGGTTATCGCCGCCCATAGGTCTGTTGTCCTGACGGGGCGTAAAAGTCTGTGCCGGTCTGGCAACAGGTTTTTGTACAGGCGCTGCCGGTTTAACCGGAGCAGCTATATGTACCGGGGCAGCCGGTTGTGCCGGAGCGGGCTTTACAAATTTCGGCTGGGCGGGATTTTCAACACGCACGGCCGGTTTGACTGCCGGTACAGGTTTGCTTACCGGTACTGCAGGTTTAACAGCCACCGGTTTAACAGGAACCGGTGGAACATTTTTGGGCATATTAAACTGCGGTTTATGTTCCGGTTTGCCCTTGGCCGCCGGCGCGGTTTTATGAAAATGCTTGTTCACCACGGCCATAACGGCATCATCAGCTACGTTTAAATTACTTTTTTGCATATTATTTTTTGCCAGGATATCCAGGATCTCGTTGGTTTTTACCCCAAGTTCCTTGGCTACCTCAAAAATTCTTTTCTTAGCCATGCAGCCACCTCCATTTATTTATCGACGAGCATTGCTTTTTTTAACATTTTTACAAAACCGGGATCAAGAAGAGCTACAGCCGTACGCTGCGCCTTACCGATGCTTGTTCCCAGGGAAACTTTATCCAGCGCTTCCACCACCGGAACCTTCCCTGTCTCAGCCAGATACTGCAGTTCTTTTTTAGTATTCGGTGCCGTATCTGTAGCTACAATCAACAATTTAGCCTGTCCGCTTTTCAAAGCATCGTGGATGGCAAAATCGCCGGAAGCAATTTTGCCGGCCTTTTGGGCCAGACCTAAAGCAAACAGGAATTTCCGTTCATCCATGGGCAAGCTCCGCTAAAAGTTTTTGATAGACTTCCTCACTGATGGGCTTCTCCAGGGCGCGCTCCAGTTTTTTGCCTTTCACGGCCTTGCTGATGCAATCAGCACTGGGACATACATAAGCACCGCGGCCGGGTTTTTTACCTGTCAGGTCCAGATTGATGTCACCTTCAGGTGTGCGGACTACCCGGATCAAATCTTTCTTATCCTTCATTACTTCACAACCCACACATTTCCGTTGGGGTACCTTATGCACTTTCATCAGGCATCACCACTTTCTGAGGTTGCTGCCGCAGCTGCAACCGGTTCGCCGGCAGCAGGTGCTTCCGTTGTTGCCGGAGCTTGTTTTTCCTGTTGCTCTGCCAGCTCTTTTGCCTGAGATTCACTCTTAATATCAATCTTCCAGCTGGTCAACTTGGCAGCCAGCCTGGCGTTTTGTCCTTCTTTGCCGATAGCCAGCGAAAGCTGGTAATCAGGTACTACAACCCGGCAAATCTTTTCCTCGGCATTAGTAGTAGTGCTGACCACCTTGGCCGGAGACAGCGCGTTAGCTACAAACTCATCCGGGTCTTCGCTATAGCGGACGATATCAATCTTTTCCCCGCGCAGCTCGGTAACAATGTTTTGTACGCGCATCCCCTTATGGCCTACACAAGCACCTACGGGATCAATATTTTCATCCTTGGTGTAGACGGCAATCTTGGAACGGGTACCAGCTTCTCTGGCCACGGATTTAATTTCCACCAGACCGTCGTGAATTTCCGGTACTTCCAGCTCAAACAAACGTTTCAGCAAGCCGGGATGGGTACGGGAAACAAGAATCTGGGGGCCTTTGTTGGTCTTCTTAACCTCGATGATATAGAACTTCATCCGGTCATGATATTCATAAACTTCACCGGGAATCTGCTCGTTTTGAGCCAGGATGGCTTCAACTTTTCCCAGGTCGATGAAAACAGTTCCACGTTCCATCCGCTGGATGATACCGGTAACGATGTCATCTTCCCTGCCGGAATACTGGTCGTAGACGATGCCGCGCTCCGCTTCCCGGATACGCTGCATAATGATCTGTTTAGCGTTTTGGACGGCGATACGGCTGAAATCCTTGGGATAGACTTCTTGTTCAATGATATCTTCCAGCTGGTAGTCCGGATTAATTTTCTGCGCCTCAGCCAGAGAAATCTCCTCATGGGGATTGGCGGGTGTCTCCACTACCGTACGCTTTTCATACACATGGAAATCACCGTTTTTTCTATCCAGTTCCACCCGGACGGTTTGCGTACTGTCAAAGTTTTTCTTATACGCCACCACCAGGGCATCTTCTACCGCCTTAAAAAGTACTTCCGGTTCAATTCCCTTTTCCTTGCCTAATTCCTCAATGGCATTCACAAAATCTGAGCTCACTTGATAATTCCTCCTGTCTTAAAAATCCAAATGCGGGCGGATGTTGGCTATCAGTTTACGATCAAGAACATCCTGTTTTTTAAATTCTTTTCCCTTGATTATCTTCCGAATGGTTATAGCTTCAGTCGAATGTTTATCCAAGATGCCGGTAACTTCCTTCAACCCTTCCCAGGGTGCAAAAAAATTAATATCAATCTTGCGGCCGTAATGCGCCAGAAAATCTGCATCTGTCTTTAACGGACGGTCAATACCCGGAGAAGAAACTTCCAAGTTGTATTTTTCTTTCAGCAACTCGTTCTTATCCAGAACTTCCGCCACTTTCTCGCTGACCAGCTGGCAGTCATCAATCTCAATTCCCTCCGGCTTGTCAATGAAAATGCGCAGATACCATTCTTTCTCACGTACATACTCCACATCGACCAGCTGTAGTTTACAACTGGTAACAATCGGTTCCACCAGTTTTGCAACCAGCTTTTCCACTTCATCCCTTTTCAAACTTAACACCTCGCAAAAGCCCCTAAATAAGACTAAAGAGCGGGTTTCGCACCCACTCTTTTCATCACAACATTAATTTCTTTAAAATATTATATCATTTAAAGTTAAAGAAAACAAGCACTTCCTACAATATATAACCCGGTAAAAGCAGGTTTAAAACAAATTAATCTGGTCGGTATCCGGCAGCTCATTTAACATCCCGTAGGCCGTCATCTTATCAATGGTCGCCTGGCCAATCTTGGAGCGGTTGCGCAAATCTTCTTTAGAGATAAACGGAATCCCGTTGGAACGCGCCTGGACGATACTCAAAGCCGCAGTCGTACCTACCCCGCTTAAAGCAGACAAAGGTACCCTGATCCCGGTGGGCGTAACCGAAAATCTGGTAGCTTCAGATTTATACAGATCGATGGGCTCAATGGTCAGTCCCCGTTCCATAAGTTCCACTACCAGTTCCAGATAAGTTACGGCTGATTTATCCGTCGGGGAAGCTTTAAAGCCCTGGGCATACACGTTCTTGATGAAAGTTTTGATACCGTCCTTGCCCTGAATGAGGTAAGCAGCATCAAAATCCGGGGCGCGTACCGTAAAATAGGCGGCATAATAAGCGGCCGGATAATGCACCTTGCAATAAGCAATCCGGTAAGCCATGAGCACATACGCCACTGCATGCGCCTTAGGAAAAAGATATTTTACCTTCTCGCAGGAATCCAGATACCATTCCGGGATCTTTGCCTGACGCATAGCGTCTCTCATGGCAGGTTCCAAACCTTTTTTAGCCGCCTTACCCTTGCGGACGAACTCCATCACCTTGAAGGCCATGGACGGTTCCACGCCCTTAGCCATCAAGCTGGTCATGACATCGTCACGGGTGGAGATGGTTTCAAATTTTGATTTGCCGGTCCTGATCAGATCCTGGGCGTTGTTCAGCCACACATCCGTGCCGTGGGAATAACCGGAGACACGGACCAGTTCGCTAAACTTTTTAGGCTGCAGTTCCTGAATCATGCCCCGGGTAAACTGCGTCCCGCATTCAGGGATACCGTACGTACCCACGTCAGTACCAATCTGCTCCGGCGTTACGCCCAAAATTTCCGGTGAGGAAAAGATGGACATGGTTTCTTCATCGCCGATAGGAATCTCCCGGGCGTTTAGGCCGGTTAACTCTTCCAGCATCTTGATCACGGTGGGATCATCATGACCCAGGATATCCAGTTTTACCAACCGGTCATTAATCTTATGATAATCGTAGTGAGTAGTGATAATACCTTTATGACGGTCATCAGCCGGATAGTTCATGGGCGTGATGTAATGGATATCCAGGTTGCGCGGAATAACCATGATGCCGCCCGGATGCTGGCCGGTAGTACTTTTAACTCCCGCCAGGCCCTCTATCAGACTGTAAATAAAAGCCGGATGGACTTTCAAATGCTTCTCGTCATAATACTTTTTAATATAGCCCCAGGCTGTCTTCGTGGCGATGGTAGAAATCGTACCGGCACGGCAGACGTTATCCCGGCCGAATAATTCTTCCGTGTACTTGTGGGCTTTTGGCTGATAATCACCGGAGAAGTTTAAATCAATATCCGGTACCTTATCACCTTTGAAGCCCATGAAAACGGCAAAAGGTATATTCTGTCCGTCCCTGGCCATCATAGTACCACAGTGCGGACATTTTTTGGCGGGCATATCAAAACCGCTGGCGTATTCGTTGTTAGTAAAAAATTCCGAATAACGACAGCTGGGACAACGATAATGTGGCACCAGGGGATTAACTTCCGTAATATTGGTCATCGTGGCTACGAAAGAAGAACCTACCGAACCCCGGGAACCTACCAGATAACCGTCATCCAGGGATTTTTTCACCAGTTTCAGGGCGATAAGATACAACACGGCATAGCCATGAGGAATGATAGAACCCAGTTCCTGGATCAGCCGGTCCTCCACAATCTTGGGCAGAGGGTCGCCATATAATTCCCGGGCCCTGGCATAACTGCGGTCCTTAATAATTTGTTCGGCACCGGAAATATTGGGCGCGTACAGCTGGGAATCATCAGGGACCGGATTAAACTGCTCCACCAGTTCCGCAATCTTATTGGTATTCGTTACGCAAACTTCGTAGGCCGCTTCCTTACCCAGATAGTCAAATTCCAGCAACATTTCCTCCGTATTCCGGAAATACAAAGGAGCCTGTTGGTCATAGTCACTGTAACCCTGGTTAAATTGCAGCACCGCCCGGATGCGGGCATCCTCCGGATTCAGAAAATGGGCGTCACAAGTACCCACCACCGGCTTGCCCAGCCTTTTACCCAGATCATAAATACGTTTATTATTGGCTTGCAGTTGTTCCACGGTAAAAGTGCCGTTACGTTGCAGGAACATATTGTTACCGATGGGCTGGATTTCCAGATAATCGTAAAAGGCGGCAATCTTTTCCAGTTCTGCATCCGTAGCGCCTTTTTCCACAGCCTGGTACAATTCGCCAATCTCGCAGGCGCTGCCGATGAGCAGACCTTCCCTGTGTTCCTCAATAAGTTCTTTAGGCATGGTGGGACGGGCACGTTTGCCGTTTCCTAACAAATAGGTCAGGTGGCTTAACGTGACTAGCTGGTATAAATTACGCAACCCGATTTCACTCTTTGCCAAAAGGATAATGTGATGAGAGCGAATCTTCCCCGTATGCGGAAGATGGTCACGTAAAATATCTCCTTCTTCATTGGTGATCAGATAGCCCTCACAGCCAAAAATTAACTTTAAGCCGCTGCCTTTGGCGGCATTAAAACAAGTAGGAAAAGCTTGTACCACACCGTGATCGGTAATGGCTAAAGCCTTATGTCCAAAACGGATGGCAGTTTCCACCAGGGCTTCCATGTCGGTAACGCCATCCAGTTTACTCATCTTGGTATGGCAATGCAGTTCTACCCGTTTTGTGGCCGCCATATCCACCCTTTCGGCAACCGAAATAATCTGGATGGACTTGGGCGTCAGTACCATATCATCAAAACTAAACTTGTCCGGGGCAGCGTCACCGGCCACACGTAAACGCATGCCCGGTTTGAGTTTATCTTTCAGGGCAATGCATTCATCCAGCGTGTCAAAACGTAATTTAACATAAATGCCGCCGGTAGCGTCAGCCAGACTGAAAATGAGCAGTACCTTCTGGGTCCGCAGTACTTTTTCATTAAAAGCCTGCATCACGCCGTCTTTATCCATATATTTAACAAAATTGCCTTCTACGACAATTTTATTTTCTTCCTCGGTAATATCAGCTAAAGGACGTACTTTGCCCTTAATCGGGTCTCCGTAAATCAGGCCGCCGTCTTTTTTGGCGCCATAGACCAGGTCGTAGGCTTTTTGAAAAGCACTGGGTGGTACGGTCTGCGTCTTTTCTTTCCGGGCAGATTTTTTCCCTGCCGGGTGTTGTGCAGGAGCGTCCCCGTGGGCAGGTGCCTTGTCTTTTACTTCCTGCCCGGCGGCGGTGGCGTGCGCAACAACTTTTTCCGGCAGCGCTGCTTCACCGGTGCTGGCAGTATTTGTTTTGGTAAGTTCTGTCTTATTTAAACAGTTCCAGATAATTTTGGGTACAGAAAAAGCAGCGGTAAGCTCATCGCCCACCGCTTGTAAGGTCTCCTCAACTATTGGCGCCACAGCCCGATAATCAATCTGCCAGAGACCTGCTTCATCATCAATCCAGATGCGTTCCGGACGCAGGACACTGAGTTGCAATTTTTGCAGGCTGTCAAGCTGGGTAGTAGCCAGGAAAGCTGTCCATGCTTTGGTTCCTGGAATAAAATAATATTGCGCTTGCATTTATCAATACCTGATTCTTATCAATTAATATTTTCTAATGAGATAACACCGGCAATATCCTGAATACCACCGATGATGGTATTGGCATCCATCTCTTTGTCAACTTTCAGATAGACTTCCAAGACCAGTTGTTTTTTATTAGCGGCTGTCTTGACATTCAAAGTTTTTACCTTAACACCGTTTTCGGCCAGATAGGAAGTTATCTCCGTAATCGTTCCCTGTTTATTATCAGTCACGATCCTGACAAACCTGCGATCAGCACGGTTGGTACCGGCAAAACGTTTTTCCCAGTTATGGAAGGTTACCAGGGTAATCATGGTGATTGCCGTGGCAGCGCCGCCGACTAAAAACATACCGGCGCCTACTGCCAGACCGATGGCTGATACCATCCACAAACTGGCAGCCGTGGTCAAACCGCGAATAGTAACACCCTCATGCAGGATGGTACCGGCACCTAAAAAGCCGATACCGCTGACGACCTGGGCAGCGATACGTGCTGAATCACGATTGCGGGGATACTCAAAAGGTTGAGCATCAAAGCCATCAAAACCATAAAGGGACACCAGCATGATGAGGGTTGAGCCGGCACACACCAAAATATGCGTTCTAAAACCGGCGGGACGGTCGCCACTTCCACGTTCCATACCCACGATACCGCCAAAAATTGCCGAGACAATTAAGCGGACCATCATGGTGAAATCAATGGAAGAGACCAGGTTGTTAAAAAAAGCAGCATCCATTCTTGCTTCGCCTCCCACCCGAAACTTTTTAAGCTCTTACAAAGTCTTCAACAATTCTTTGACGGTCGCAATATAATCACTAGTCAGTGGTAATAATTTAACTTCACCGGTCTTACGGATCTTAACTTCCAGGCTGCCGGTGCTGATAGTCTTGGGACCAACGACGATACGGATGGGATAACCAATCAGATCCGCATCTTTAAATTTTACACCCGGACGCTCATTCCTGTCATCAATGATAACTTCTACCCCGGCCTTCTGCAACTGGGTATAGATTTCTTCCGCCTTGTGCAGGCTTTCCTGATCTTTGTTGTTGACAGGCACAATCAGCACATGGTACGGCGCAATAGCCGCCGGCCAGATAATGCCGTTCTCATCGTTGTATTGTTCAACTGCAGCAGCCATGGTACGGGAAACACCCACACCGTAACAGCCCATCTGCATCGGCTTCGGTTTGCCGCTCTCATCCAGATAAGTAGCCTTTAAAGCCTCGCTATATTTGGTAAACAGCTTAAAGACCTGGCCTACTTCAATACCGCGGGCCTTGGAAACTTTGCCGCCACAGTGAGGACAAGCATCGCCTTCCTGGATCAAGCGGATATCGGCAACAAAAGTCGGCGTAAAATCCAGGCCGGGATTAACGTTTAAATAGTGGAAACCTTCTTTATTGGCACCACAGCAGAAATTGTGCATCTTCATCACGGACTGGTCTACCACTACCATGGTCTTGTTAGGATCCATACCTACAGGACCCATGTAGCCGCCTACGGTACCTGCAGCGGTAAGCATAGCTTCATCAGCCATCTCGACACCCAGTACGTGACAGGTATTAACTACCTTCACTTCGTTTACTTCATGATCACCCCGGACAAAGCACAGGATGAGACCTTTTTCACTCTTGTAAGCCACGGCCTTGACTGATTTTTCCACCGGCAGCTTAAGATAAGCGCAAACATCGGCAATTGTCTTGCAATCCGGCGTAGCAACAATTTGTTTTTCCAGGGCGGCTTCGGGAGCAGTTTCAATAACATGGAGTTCAGCTTTCTCGGTATTCGCAGCATAATTGCATTTATCGCAGTACACTATTTCTGCTTCGCCGCTGTCAGCCAGTACCATAAATTCATGGGAACCACTGCCACCGATGGCGCCGCTATCTGCCTCAACCGGACGGAACTTGAGTCCGCATCTGGTAAAGATACGGGTATAAGCATCATACATAGCTTTATAAGAAACGTTCAAGCCTGCCTCGTCCACGTCAAAGGAATAAGCATCCTTCATGATGAACTCCCGGCTGCGCATCAAACCAAAACGGGGACGTCGTTCATCCCGGAACTTATCCTGAATCTGATACACGCACAACGGCAGTTGTCTGTAAGAACGAACATCAGCACGAATTAACGTGGTGACCATTTCTTCATGAGTAGGTCCCAGGCAGAATTCACGGCTGTGACGATCCTTAACCCGCCACATCTCCGCGCCATAAACATCCCAGCGTCCGCTTTCCTGCCAAATTTCCGCAGGCTGTACCACCGGCATCAGGATTTCCTGGCTGCCAATGGCATCCATTTCTTCCCGGACAATATTTTCAATCTTATGGAGCACCCTCCAGGCCAGGGGCAGATAGGTATAGATACCACCTGCAGCCTTACGCATATACCCGGCCCTTAACATAAGTTTATGGCTGGGAATCTCAGCCTCCGCCGGAACTTCTCTCAAAGTAGGTGCATATAATTTAGATACGCGCATTCGTATTCTTCCTCTCATTTAAAATATTTTGAATTTCTGCAAACAGAGCCGTAATCAATTGGTCCTCAGGAACCTTGCGCAGGATCTGTCCTTTTTTAAAGACCAAACCCTCGCCCACACCGCCGGCAATACCCACATCTGCTTCCCTGGCCTCGCCGGGTCCGTTGACCACGCAGCCCATAACGGCTACCGTGATAGGTTCTTTAATCTCTGCCAGCCGTTTTTCCACCGTCAGAGCCAGTTTTTCCAGATTAATCCTGGTACGGCCGCAAGTAGGACAGCTGATAATGGTTGGACCATATTCACGTAAGTTTAAAGCTTTTAAGATACTATAAGCAACCTTGACCTCATTCACAGGATCACCCGTCAGGGAAACCCTGATCGTATCGCCGATGCCTTCGGCTAACAAAGTACCGATACCCACGGCAGATTTAATGATGCCGGAATTTACCGTTCCTGCCTCGGTGATACCCACATGTAAAGGATAATCACACTGCTGGGCCAGCAGCCTGTAGGCAGCTACGGTCAAAGGTACGTCGTGGCATTTTAAAGAGACGACGATATTCCTGTAATCCAGTTCTTCTAAAATTTTAATATGGCGCCAGGCAGCTTCTACCAAAGCTTCGGCTGTGGGATGCCCATATTTTTCCAGTAAATCTTTGGGGAGAGAACCGGCGTTCACACCAATCCTGATAGGAATATTTAAAGGTTTTGCTGCCGCTACGACAGCTTCCACCTTCTCCCTGCCGCCAATGTTGCCCGGATTAAGTCTGAGTCCGTGCACATGTGCAGCAATGGCTGCCAGAGCCAGCTGGTAGTCAAAATGAATATCTGCAACCACAGGCAGAGGGCTGCGGGCAACGATACCGGCCAGGCCGCGTGCGGCAGCCATATCCGGCACCGCACAACGAATCAATTCACAACCGGCCTCCGCCAGAGTCTGTATTTGTTTTAAGGTTCCTTCCACATCATCAGTATGCGTGTTCGTCATGGACTGCACCACGATGGGAGCTTTGCCGCCCATCTTAACAGTACCAACCTGCACTTGACGGGAGTGTCTGCGTTCCATAAAACGCCTCCTTATCTCAGTAAATCTTTATATGTGGCAAAAATAGTAATAGCTAAAATCATGATAATACCGGCTGTCTGGATATTTTGCATCGCTTTCTCGCCAACTTTTCGTCCGGTGACACCTTCCCATAAGAGCAGGAAGAAATGTCCTCCATCTAAAGCCGGCAGAGGTAAAAGATTAATAACAGCCAGATTTAAACTTAAAAGGGCCGTAAACTGGAATAACATACTGATACCCTGGTGTGCTACCTGCCCGGCCATCTTGGCCACGCCAATCGGTCCGGAAACTTCGGCCGCAGTTTTACCGGTCACCATCTTATATAAGGCTGTCAGCATTTCTTTAATGGTATCAGCTGTTGCGATAACAGAAGTCTTTAAAGCAGATACCGGTCCCAGGCGCGGTTTATCCATCTTCGCTACAACCCCGATAAAAGGTTTCCCGGTTTCCGGATTGGCTCTGGGAGTAACGGTATAAGTTTTTACAAGATCCTGCCGCTGAATTTTAAGCTCCAAAGGTTGCATACCGCCCGCCAGTAATTGCGTACGCATTTCCTGCCAGCTGGTTACAGCCTTGCCATTGACGGACAAAACCTTGTCCTCAGGGAGTAAACCGCTTTCAGCAGCGGCATAACCCGGTACGACCTGGCCTAAAACAGGTTTATCCACCGGCATCCCTATGCCTTCGGTCATGAACAAGATCCAGAAAATAAGTACCGGCAGCAAGATATTCATGAACGACCCGGCTAAAATTACCAGCATCCGTGCCGGCAAAGGTTTAGCCTTAAAAGAGCGGTCATCCACCGGGTCACCCGGATCCATCCCGGCAATCTTATTATAACCGCCCAGAGGAATAGCTCTTAATGAATATAAGGTCTCCCCATCCTGATTGCTATACAGTTCCGGACCAAAGCCAATAGAAAACTCATCCACTCTCATCCCTGTCAGCTTGGCACAGATGAAATGACCGACCTCTTGCACAGAATTCAAGATACCGAAGACAAAAATACAAGCTAAAACTGTTAACAAGACTAAACTCCGTTTATATGTCTGCTAAAAATTTACGGACGCATACACGTGTTTCCTGGTCCGCTGCCGCAATAGCTTCTAAAGAAGGCTGTGACACCTGCTTATGCGCCGCCACGGTTCTCTTGACCAGTTCCGGAATATCCAGATATTTAATCCTGCCTGCCAGGAAAGCATTCACACATTCTTCGTTGGCAGCATTAAAGGCACAGGGTAAAGTACCGCCTTCCCTGCCACAGGTGAGCGCTACTTGCAGGAGCGGGAAAACTTCCACATCCGGCTTTTCAAAAGTAAGCGTGCCATATTTAACTAAATCCAGGCTGCCAAAGTGGCAGTTAAACCTTTGCGGATAAGATAAGGCGTATTGAATGGGCAGCCGCATATCCGGAATACCTAACTGGGCGATTACCGCACCGTCCACATATTCTACCAGGGAATGTACGATACTTTGCGGGTGAATCACCACATCTATTTTATCATAGGGCATGTCAAAGAGCCAATGAGCTTCCATGACTTCCAAACCTTTATTGGCCAGCGTAGAGCTGTCAATCGTTACCTTCTTACCCATGCTCCAGTTGGGATGGTGCAGGCACTGTTCCAGGGTCACATGCGCCAGTGCGGCTTTATCCATCCCGCGGAAAGGTCCGCCGGAAGCCGTGATGATTAAACGGCGCACCTCATTTTTTTGGCCGGCGCGCAAAGACTGAAAAATAGCACTGTGCTCGCTGTCAACCGGTGTCAGGCTTACCTGATGCTTGCGCACTGCTTCCATCACGATACTGCCTGCAGCCACCAGGGTTTCTTTATTAGCCAGGGCAATATTTTTACCATGTTCAATGGCGGTCAAAGTAGGTTTTAAACCAGCGTAGCCAACCATAGCTGCCAATACCGTATCCACGCCGGCATAAGTTGCTGCCGCCAGCAGGCCTTCCTCGCCGCTTAAAATCTCTGTCCGGCCGTGCTCAGCATGCTGTAGTTCCAGCGCCGCTGCCGGATCGGTTAAAACTGCCAGTTCCGGTTCGAACTGACGGATCTGCTTTAACATTAATGCTGCGTTCTTATGTGCAGCTAAAACCTTGATGTGTAAATGTTCCGGATTACCGGCGGCAACTTCCAGGGTCTGCCTGCCGATGGAACCGGTTGAACCTAAAACAGCCAGATTCTTCATCGTAAAACTCCTATACTCACTTCATTTAGAAATTAATTAACCGCCTGAAAAAGTTTTAAAAGGTAAAATACGACCGGAACGGCAAATAATAAGCTGTCAAACCTATCTAAGACCCCGCCGTGTCCGGGAAAAAGTTTACCGGAATCTTTAATCTCATAGGAGCGTTTTAAAATTGATTCAACTAAATCTCCGATGGGAGCAAAAATAGCTACGCCTAAACCCAAGAGAACCGCCTGACTCACGGGAAAATGCAAAGCACCTGCAGCAATCCAGGCAACTACCAGCAGGGAACCGGCAAAACCGGCAGCTGCGCCTTCCATGGATTTTTTTGGACTGACAGAACAAAATTTATGTTTGCCAAACGCCATACCGAAAAAATAGGCAAAGGTATCGCTGGCCCAAGTTCCTAAGAGGACCAGCCATAACAAGGCTTCACCCTGGGCAAAATGCAAGCTGCCCACTGTTATTTCAGGTCCCGCCCATTGTCTTAACAGCGGCAGATGAGCGAACAACAAACCTACATAGAGAATCGTGATGGCAGAAACAGCCGTATGTTTTTCCCAACTGGTTTCTCCCAGCTGGCAATGCCTGTATAACCCTTCCATCAGAACAGCCAGACAACTTAGTGCCAGGATCGGCACAAATAAAAAATCTTTAGCCCAACCGCCTGCCAGCACCAGCAAGAAAACCGCTACACCGGAGCTGCAGGGATAAACATGGATATCCTTGGTTCCTGCCATAGCGGCAATTTCATGCCAGGCCACCAGGGCCAGGAACAAGATTGCGGCGGCAAACAGCATTCCTCCCCTGGTTACGACCAGGATAGCTATGGGAATACCTACCAGCGCAGTTAAAATCCTCGTTAACATACTACACCTGCTTAATATTTAAAATTATTGACGACTATTTACTGACCAACCCGCCAAAACGCCTCTCGCGCCCCTGATAAACCTTAATGGCTTCTACCAATAAAGCGGGGGTGAAATCCGGCCAGTACACATCAGTCGTCCAAATTTCTGCATAGGCAATCTGCCATAATAAAAAATTACTAATCCTTTGGTCACCACCCGGACGAATTAATAAGTCCGGCGCCGGTAAACCATGAGTATATAAATTATCTTCAAACACGGCTGCAGAAATATCTTCTACTTTTAACGCTCCTGCCTGAACCTGAGTGGCAATAGCGCGTACAGCATGTAAAATCTCCGCCTGTCCGCCGTAATTAACTGCAATATTTAAAATGATACCGGTATTGTTTTTAGTTGTAGCCACCGCCGCATCCATCTTTTTCAGAATCGCCGGTGGTAATCCTTCCCGCGAACCACTAAAACGCATTTGTACGTTATTAGCGTTTAACTCATCTATTTCTGCCGTCAGATAATAGGACAGCAATTCCATGATAAATTTTACTTCGGTCACAGGCCGTTTCCAGTTTTCAGTGGAAAAGGCATAGGCTGTGATAGCCTTAACACCTATCTGTCCTGCAAACCTGACTATGGTTTTTAATGTTTGTGCCCCTACCTGATGCCCATAGGTACGGACTTTTCCCTGAGCCTTAGCCCAGCGGCCGTTACCATCCATGATGATGGCGATATGGGCAGGAATGCGCTGGGGATTTAATCCCAGGGTATCCACCTGCAGTGGCTTCTGAACTTCTTTTGAGGAAGTTCCAAAGAACTTATTCAGCACCGGGTACACAACCTTTCCTTAATGAAACAACAAGAATGGCGCAGGTGCAACAAAGCAGATGCGCCATCTTGCGTTCAATGTTATTTGCTGATTGCACCAACAGGGCAATTTGCTGCACAAGCGCCGCACTCAACACAAGTATCACCAATCTCATACTTGCCGTCAGCTTCCTTAATCGCGCCAACAGGGCAATTTGCTGCACAAGTACCGCAACCAACGCATTTTTCTTTATCAATCTTCAATGCCATTTTCGAGCACCTCCTTTCGATATTTAATGACTGTAGTTAAGACTACTGTATGGTTATCCAGCAAGTGCTGTCTAACAACATATTCTTGACCCGGTCCTGTCGTAAGGCCGCAACGCCGGAAATGTGGTTCAGAACGAACAACCTGTACCGGCATCTGCCCTTCCTTTAATTTTGCCAGGGCCATTTCTAAGGATAAGGCTAAAACGTCAATCATACTTCCATAACTTCTTTTTCTTTTCTTGCTACCACGGCATCAACATCCTTCATGATCTTATCGGTTAATTTCTGGATGTCCTCCAGGCCGCTTTCAGAATCGTCTTCGGTAATCTGTTTAGCTTTTTCTGCTTTCTTGATGGCTTCATTAGCATCACGGCGCAAATTACGGAGCGCAATTCTGGTTTCTTCTGCTTTTTTATGTACCGTCTTTACTAACTCCTTACGGCGTTCTTCCGTAAGCATGGGCAGGTTAAGACGGATCACGGAACCATCATTATTAGGATTCAAACCCAGATCAGAAGTTTGAATAGCTTTTTCAATCGCCTTCAGAGATGAGGGGTCCCACGGTTTAATAACTAACATCCGTGCTTCCGGAACAGAAACACTGGCCACTTGGGGAATCGGTGTGGGAGTACCATAATATTCTACGGTAATCTTATCCAGCAAAGACGGAGTCGCTCTGCCGGTACGCACTGCTGCCAGATCAACTTTTAAAGCATCCACGCTCTTATGCATCTTGCTTTCGATACCGCTTTTAATCTCATTTACGGTTGCCATGATTATTTTCCTCCTACGATAGTCCCGGTCACAGTACCTAAGGCTGCTTTTAAAATATTGCCGGGTTGATCAATATTGAAAACTACGATGGGGATTTGATTATCCATGCATAAACTTATAGCTGTAGAATCCATGACGTTCAGATGTTTTTGAATGACTTCCAGATAATCCAGACGGTCAAACTTTTTCGCTTGGGGATTCTTAGCCGGGTCAGAATCATAAACACCGTCGACACCCTTCTTAGCCATCAGGATCGCATCGGCTTCAATTTCTGCTGCCCGCAGTGCTGCGGTAGTATCCGTAGAAAAATACGGATTGCCGGTGCCGGCTGCAAAAATTACCACGCGGTTTTTTTCCAGATGCCGGATGGCGCGTCTGCGGATATAAGGCTCCGCAATCTGCCGCATCTCAATCGCCGTCTGTACCCGGGTGGGAATGCCGCGATTTTCCAGGGCATCCTGCAGGGCCAGGGAATTGATGATGGTGGCTAACATTCCCATGTAATCAGCTGTGGCCCGGTCCATGCCTTTGGAAGCACCGGACAAACCACGCCAGATATTACCGCCGCCATTGACGATAGCAATCTGCAACTCACTTGCCAGGACTTCTTGAATCTGGCCGGCAATGTTATCTACGGTAACCGGATCAATACCATAACCCTTTGCCCCAGCCAGTGCCTCGCCGCTTAACTTTAAAACTACACGCCTGTATTTTGACTTTTTTGGCACGTTAACGACCTCCCCTAGGCTCTTTAACTTTATTATTATTCTACGTGACTACTTTTTATCCTTTATATTGTACCATAAAACGGCAGGAAATACACATAGTTTATGGGAAAAAACTGTGAACGATTCCTCATAAAAAAACTGCGCCCGGAACTTCCAGACGCAGCTAGATTTGTAAATGCTTATTTCAAGAAAGACTTTACTTCATCAGCAAAATTTTCCTGCTTCTTCTCAATGCCTTCGCCCAGTTGGAAACGGGCATATGCACGGATGTCGGCATTATTTGCTTTCAGCAGCTTGGTAATACTCTGGTCAGGATCTTTAACAAATTCCTGATCTACCAGGCAGTTTTCCTTATAATATTTTTGGATACGGCCAATGACCATCTTCTCGATAATCTTTTCAGGCTTTCCTTCATTCTTAGCCTGTTCGGCAAGAACTTCCTTCTCGTGGTCCAGCACATCGGCGGGAACCTGGGTCCGGTTCAGATAAGCCGGGTTAGTAGCAGCAACCTGCATGGCAATATCCTTGCCCAGCGCAGCATCGCCGCCTTTTAAATCCACCAGGACGCCTATCTTACCGCCAGCATGAATGTAGGAAGCAACTAAGCCTTCCTGAACTTCATAGCGTACAAAACGACGCAGAGAAATATTTTCACCGATCTTGGCTACTTTTTCCGTTACCAGGTCAGAAACTTTCTTACCTTCCAGGGTGGATTCTTTCAGTGCTTCAACATCCTTAGGATTGGTCTTGGCAATATGTTCCGCGATAGTATGAGCTAAAGCTTGGAAATCATCAGTCTTAGCCACGAAGTCAGTTTCGCAGTTAACTTCCACGATGACGCCAACCTTGGCATCTTCGCTCACATAAGCGGCAACTGCACCTTCAGCAGCTACACGGCTGGCTTTCTTGGCAGCCTGGGATAAACCCTTCTCCCGTAAAAAGTCTACAGCCTTATCTAAATCGCCTTCGCAAGCGGACAATGCTTTCTTGCAGTCCATCATGCCGGCGCCTGTACGTTCACGTAAAGTCTTTACTAGGGCAGCAGTAATTTGTGCCATGGTATTTTCCTCCTACTAATTATTCTGCTTTTGCAGGTGCTTCTGCGGCAGCGGTAGC
Source organism: uncultured Acidaminococcales bacterium (assembly GCA_964293585.1). GTDB lineage: Bacteria > Bacillota > Negativicutes > Acidaminococcales > Acidaminococcaceae > JAKVKY01. The sequence continues at coordinate 92,463 of CAXYYS010000001.1, read as the reverse complement.
TGCTTCAGCAGGAGCGGCGGCTTCTTCAGTAGCATTTTCTTCCGTCTGCATACCCTGACGGCCTTCCAGGACGGCATCAGCCATCTTGCCAGCCAGCAGTTTTACGGCACGGATAGCATCATCATTAGCCGGAATTACATAATCAATCTCATCGGGATGCCAGTTCGTAACTACGGTCGCAACGACAGGAATGTTCAGCTTACGTGCTTCCAGAACAGCAATGTGTTCCTTGCGGGGATCGATAACGAACAGAGCACCCGGCAGCTTCTTCATATCCTTGATGCCGCCCAGGTTCTTGTTCAGTTTTTCCATCTCGTGACGCAGGCCCTGAACTTCCTTCTTGGGTAATACTTCAAACGTGCCGTCTTCTTCCATCTTTTCCAGGGTGCGCAGACGTTGTACACGTTTTTGAATGGTCTTAAAGTTAGTGAGCATACCGCCCAGCCAGCGCTCGTTCACAAAGAACATGTTGCAGCGCAGAGCTTCATCACGCATAGCTTCCTGTGCTTGTTTCTTAGTGCCGACAAAAAGGATGCTCTTGCCGCTGGCAGCAGTTTCACGGATGAAGTTATAAGCTTCATCAACTTTCTTGACGGTTTTCTGCAGGTCAATAATGTAGATACCGTTTCTCTCGGTGAAGATGTACTTAGCCATCTTCGGGTTCCAGCGACGGGTCTGATGACCGAAATGTACGCCGGCTTCCAGCAGTTGCTTCATAGAAATAATAGACATAGTTAAAAACCTCCTGTTTTTTCCGCCGCAGAAATCTTCTTTAAACGTACCGCGCATGCGGACAGACGCTAAATCCTTCTGCGTGTGTATTTTTACACTGCGAGTTATTATACCACGCCCCGCCCTGTCTGGCAAGTATTTTCGTGGTTTTTCGTAAAGATAGTGACAGTTTTTGTCCTATAAATCCAGGCTCTGCAAAACTGCCTCGCCCATCTTGGCACAGGGAATAACTTCCAGATGTTGTTCCGCTTTTGTTTCCAGGCTGCCCAGACCAGCCGGAATCTTCCAGCCCGTTACCTGTTCCAGTTCCCGTACTGCCGTAAATAAATCTGCCTGGGCTGGAATTTCTTTTCCCAGCGCTGCCAGCACCGAACTGCTGAACTTATACGGACTGGCCGTGGATAAAACGATACTGTACGTGTCATCAGAAGTGAGCAGCCGGTATTTTTCCAGGGCCCGGTAGGCCACAGCCGTATGAGGATCAAGAACATAATGCGTATCATTAAAAGTCCGGCTGATAGTTTCCGCCGTTTCTACCTCGTCGACCCAGGCACCGAAGAAACTATCCTTAATCTGGTTACCATATTCTTTAGCCACCGTATAAAAACCCTGAGTCTGCAATTCCTGCATCCAGGCAGCTACACGGGCGCTATCGCCGCTCGTCACATCAAAGAGCAGGCGTTCCAGATTGCTGGATACCAGGATATCCATGGAAGGAGACATAGTTTTATGAAAATCACGCCGCCGGTCATAAACGCCGGTACTAAGGAAATCGGTCAAGACATTATTGCTGTTGGAAGCACAGATTAATTTTTGTACCGGCAGCCCCATCTTTTTCGCATAATACCCGGCCAGGATATCGCCAAAATTCCCGGTAGGCACGGCAAAATTAACCCGCTGCCGTGGTTGTACACGTCCGGTGGCAACGGCGCTGGCATAAGATTTAAAGTAATAAACTATCTGCGGCACCAGCCTGCCCCAGTTGATGGAATTTGCCGAAGAAAAGGTATAACCATGGTCGTTAATTTGTGCATTCAGTTCCCGGTTATTCAAGATTTCCTTGACACCCTTCTGGGCATCGTCAAAATTACCTTCAATGCCAAAGACATGAACATTGGCACCCGTCTGGGTCGTCATCTGCTTTTTTTGCATGGGGCTTACACCCTGGCTGGGATAAAAAACAATAATCTCTGTATTAGGCACATCGGCAAAACCTTCCAGAGCTGCTTTACCTGTGTCGCCGGACGTTGCTACCAGGATAACACTCTTCGTGTCTTCCCCGGTTTTAAGCAAGGCCCGGGATAAAAGCTGCGGCAATAACTGCAAAGCCATATCCTTAAAGGCAGAAGTAGGTCCGTGCCAGAGTTCCAGGGTATCAATTTTTTCATTAATCTTTACCAGCGGTGCCGGTTCTGGTCCAAATTTTGCCGCTGCATACGCAGCAGCAGTACAAGCTGCTAATTCCTGAGCTGAATAATCCGTCAGGAAATATCCCAGAATCTTAGTGGCACAATCCTGATAACTGCGGCTATGCAGCGCCAGGATGTCATCCACATGGATGCCGGGAAATCTTTGAGGTACGAACAGGCCGCCATCCTTGGCTAAGCCTTCTTTAATAACATGGGCGGAAGGTTGCATGTCACCCTGACCGCGAGTGCTGATATATAACATTTTACCTGTCTCCTTTAAATGTTAATGAGGCGACGGTGGCCGCCGTGGCTTTTTGTAAATCAGTAGCTGCCAGTAAAATCTGCATCCCGCGTTTGCCGGCGCTGATGGCAATCTGGGGCCAGTTGGCTGCTGTGGCATCTAAAAATACCGGGTAATCCTTTTTGGCTCCCAGGGGTGAACACCCACCCCGGATATAACCGGTTAAGGGCAGTACCTCTTTGAGATGTACCAGCTCCGCCCGCTTATTCTGGCTGATCCTGGCTACGGCCTTTAAATCCAGTTCCCCGTTCCCGGGAATAACCGCGAACAAGATGCCTGTCTTATCACCCCGGACTACCAGAGTCTTAAATACCTGTTCCACAGGCATCTGGACAGCTTGTGCTACGTGGACGGCATCCAGATGTTCTTCGTCCACCGGATATTCTTTAATGGTATACATAATCTTAAAATCATCCAGGATGCGTGCCGCATTTGTTTTCTTGATATGTTTCATGATGCCTCCTACAAGCAGACAGTGGCATAACCCTGCTATCTCTGCTATAATAACACCAGATAAGATAAATAGCAAACATAAAGCGAGGTGCAAGATGAGTATCACGATCGCTTGCGGACAAATGGAAGTTTTACCAGGACGTCCGGATATGAACACGAAAAAAATCCTGGAATTGATTGCTAAAGCCAAAACTGAAGGCGTCGACCTGCTGTTGTTACCGGAGATGTCCATTCCCGGTTACCTGCTAGGTGATTTATGGGAACAAACGGCTTTTTTAAAAGACTGTCAAAAATTGGGAGAACAAGTTATCGCTGCCACCAGTGGCATCACCGTCATCTTCGGTAATGTGGCCATTGATTGGGAAAAATTTAACGAGGATGGCCGTCCCCGGAAGTATAATGCGGCTTTTATCGCGCAAAACGGTAAGCTTCTCCCCACAAGTACCGGTTATCCCTTCGTCATCAAAAATTCTCTGCCTAACTACCGTGAATTTGATGACAAGCGCCATTTTTATTCCTTAACCTGGCTATGCCAGGAAAAAAAGCTTTCTTTAAAGAGAGCGGTACATCCTGTAAGTGTCACCCTGCAAGGTAAAAAAACTAAGCTGGGCGTATTTTTATGTGAAGACGGCTGGACGGAACATTATCTGACCGACGTTCCAGCCCTGCTGGCTGCCAGTGGCGCCGAGTTACTAGTGAACATTTCCTGCTCCCCGTTTACCCTGGGAAAGAATAATAAACGGCACCGGGTTTTTGGTAAGCAGGCTCACGAGCTGGACCTTCCTGTTATTTATTGCAATAGCACCGGTATCCAGAATAATGGTAAAAATATCTATACCTTTGATGGCTGCAGCTGCGTCTACGGCACCAGCGGCAAGGTACTCTGCCAGGCCCCCATGTTTGAAGAGGCGCTGCTGCGTTTTAGCTGGAATAAAAAAAGCAAAAAGATTATCGTCATGGACAACACCATGCCAAATTTATTTGAGATTTCTTCCGCTACGGACGGCGACTTGAAGAAAGAAAGCAAGAACCGCAAACCCAAAACGGCACCGGATATCCTTGATGATACCCAACAGCCGGAAGCCGCCATCATTTATAAGGCGCTGGTATACGGTACCAGCCGTTTCCTGGAACAATGCGGTATTAAGCGGATGGTTATCGGCATCTCCGGCGGGATTGACTCTGCCGTGACAGCCGCTCTCTACGCCCGGATCCTGGGCCCAAAAAATCTCATCCTGGTCAACATGCCTTCCCGTTATAATTCCGGTACAACCAAGGAAATCGCCCAACAGGTGGCACAAAACCTGCGCACCAATTATACGATCATTCCCATTCAGGAAAGTGTCAATCATACCATCGCCCAGTTAACAGAAAATCCTATCCACAATTATGCTACCAACCGGGATTTTAAATTAGACCTGACGAGTTTCCAGAAAGAAAATATCCAGGCCCGGGACCGGGGTGCCAGGGTGCAGGCCGGCATGGCCGCAGCCATGGACGGCGGGTTTAGTTGTAATTCCAACAAATCTGAATTAACGGTGGGCTATGCCACCTTTTATGGTGATATTGCCGGCGTGGTAGCACCTTTAGGTGACTTATGGAAACACCAGGTCTATGAACTGGGACACTATTTGAATGACCATGTCTTCCAAAAAGAAATCCTGCCGGCGCAGATTTTTACCATCCAGCCCAGCGCGGAACTTTCAGAAGCACAAACAGTTGGCAAGGGCGGTGATCCCCTGCTGTACGCCTACCACGATTACTTGTTCAGCAGTTTCATGGAAAGATGGAACAAGGCGGCACCGGAAGATATCCTGGAACATTATGCCGCCAGAGACCTGGAAACTTATTTAGGCTGCGCACCGGATCTGGTGACCAAACTTTTTCCTACGGCAGCGGCCTTTATTCAGGACCTGGAACGCTGGTTCAAGCTTTTTGCCGGTTTTGCAGTCGCAAAACGTATCCAGGCGCCGCCGGTAATCTGCCTTAGCCGCAGGGCCTATGGCTATGACCACCGGGAATCGCAGTTAGTTCCATATCTCTCCCTGCGTTATCAGGAATTAAAAACAGAACTGCTGGAGTTAGAACAAAGTTCCCGGGTCCCCCAAGACACTGCCAAAACCGGTACCGCACCTGCTGAAACTTAATCCCTGTCAAACCTTTTAGAAACTCACGGCCGCTAAGATCAAATCCTAGCGGCCGTGGTTTTTTTAGTAGTGCTAAAGTTTAAATACTGATAGTGTCTGCTCTCTTTAAAGTAGCGCGTGCCTCGGCTACCAATCTTTCCATAACTTCCTGGCAGCTGGGAATATCAGTAATGGCGTTAAGACTTTCACCGCACATTACCGTTCCCTGTACCAGGTCTCCTTCCAAGATACCCAGCCTGTTAGTGCCGGTAGCAAATTTATCCAGTTCCGCATCGGGCACCCCGGCGATTTCTTTGGCATGATAGGCATCCGTAAAAGCATTACTCAAACAACGTACGCCACGGCCCGTCCGGCTAAAACCTGTAACAACGCTGTCCGTATCCGTCGCTGCTACAATTGCCGCCTTCGCCTTGGCATGAGCCGGACTTTCTTTAGTTACCAGGAACCGCGTTCCCATCTGCACGCCATCAGCCCCCATCAAAAGTGCGGCTGCCACTCCGCGGCCATCGGTAATTCCGCCAGCGGCGATAACCGGTACGGAGAAATCTTCCCTCAGCACATTGGTTAAAAGCGCCATGGTAGTTTGGTTGCCGATATGACCGCCGCCCTCCAGTCCTTCAATCACCAGGGCATCTACCCCTGCCGCAACTACCCTCTTGGCCAGCGTAACATTGGGTACTACCGGTATAACCTTAACCCCGGCAGCATGCAGCTGCGGGATAAAAGGCACGGGATCGCCGGCGCCGGTTGTAACAAAAGCTACCCGGGCCTGGCACACTACTTCCAGAATCTCTTTTACATTGGGCGCCATCAACATGATGTTAACGCCAAAAGTTTTCTGCGTCAGGCTTTGCGCTTTGGCAATTTCAGCGTGAACCCATTCCGCAGTACGCCCGCCGCTGCCAATGATGCCGGCACCGCCGGCATTAGCAACCGCAGCGGCCAGCACGGCATCACTAGTCCAGGCCATCCCTCCCTGTATGATGGGATAAGCTATGTTTAATAATTTCTTCAGCCGGTTTTCCATTTTTCTACCTCCTCTTGCCTTAAAATAACTGCTCATCTCGGTTAGATCCTACCTTGCTTTTATTATAACTTTCAAAATTCATCCTGCCTATGATTTCACAAAAGTTTTACAGAAAAAAGGCCTCCGCATTTTGCAAAGAAGTTTACACTTTTTAAAATTTATAAGCTATTATTGACAATTATAGTTGTGTAGTTTACAATGGCTTTATACCTGAAAAACAGGTAGAAATGAGATTCTTAATAAGGGAAAGAGGTAGAATCATGCGTAGCACACTAGTAAAAAAAGGTTCCACAAGAGCAGCACATCGCTCCTTGTTTTATGCGTTGGGTTGCACGGAAGAGGACCTAAAGAAACCGTTAGTCGCTGTTGTCAACGCCCAAAATGATATTATTCCCGGGCATATGCACCTGGACGAGATTGCTAAAGGTGTAAAATACGGTATCATTGCCGCCGGCGGCGTGCCTTTTGAAGTTCCCGCCATCGGTATTTGCGATGGTATCGCCATGGGTCACGAAGGTATGAAATATCCTCTTGCCAGCAGGGAATTAATTGCTGACAGCATTGAAGCTTTAATGAACGGCCATGCCTTTGATGGTATGGTGTTGATTCCAAACTGTGATAAGATTGTTCCGGGTATGCTGATGGCGGCAGCCCGTCTTAATATTCCTGCCATCGTCGTGAGCGGCGGTCCTATGTTGCCGGGTCGGTTACATGGACGCGATATCAGTATCTCGCAAGCTTTTGAAGCCGCAGGTCAATTCGAAGCCGGCAAAATTTCCAAGGCTCAGTTATCTGAGATTGAACATTGTGCCTGTCCTGGCTGCGGTTCCTGTGCCGGACTTTTTACTGCCAATTCCATGAATTGCCTGTGCGAAGTTCTTGGCATGGCTTTACCCGGCAACGGTACTATTCCTGCTGCTTACCAAGGAGCCAGGACCACCTTAGCCAAACATGCCGGCGCCAAGATTATGGATTTGATTAAGAAACAGTTATTGCCGCGCCAAATTATGACCATGAATGCTTTCAAGAATGCCATCACTGTGGATATGGCCATCGGCGGCAGCACCAATACTGCCCTGCATTTACCGGCGATTGCTCATGAAGCAGGTTTAAAACTGCCGCTGGAATTATTTGATAAGATCAGTAAGCATACTCCTTATCTTACCAAATTAAGTCCGGGTGGTACCCATCACATTATTGATTTGTACGAAGCCGGCGGCATCAGTGCCGTCATGCATGAGCTCAGCACTAAGGACCTGATGATCAAGAGTTGTAAGACGGTGACCGGTAAAACTATCGGCGCCCTGATTAAAAATGCCGCTATTTTACGGCCCGATGTCATTAAGACTTGCGACGCTCCTTACCATAAGACCGGTGGTATTGCCGTCCTCAAAGGAAATCTGGCACCACTCTGCAGCGTAGTCAAGGAAAGTGCCGTCGCTCCGGAAATGTTAAAACATACCGGCCCTGCCCGGGTCTTTAACTCGGAAGATGATGCCATTGCCGCAATTTGCGCCAAAAAAATTAATAAAGGCGATGTGGTCGTCATTCGTTACGAAGGACCAAAAGGTGGCCCCGGCATGAGAGAAATGTTAAACCCCACCTCGGTATTAGCCGGTATGGGTCTGGATAAAGAAGTAGCCTTGTTAACAGACGGCCGTTTTAACGGCGCTACCAGAGGTGCCTGCATCGGCCACATTTCTCCCGAGGCTCGTGAAGGCGGACCTATTGCTTTCATCAAGGAAGGTGATATCATCGATATTGATATTCCCAACCGCAAACTAAATGTTAAGATTTCTGCAGCCGAGATGAAAAAGCGTCAGGCTGCCTGGAAATGCCCGCCGCCTAAAGTAAAAACCGGTTACCTGGCCCGTTATGCGGCTTTGGTTTCCAGTGCTGCGGAAGGCGCCATCCTCAGGGCTCCCGGCGAAAAATAATTCATACTAGATTTTAAAATCATAAAAAAGTGCACCTTGCATGTACGCTAACAACATGCAGGTGCACTTTTAAATTACCAACTGATTATTTAAATCTTAAAAGCTGTACCCAAGGGACAGCTGTACTTACCCGTAAGAATTAGGAAAGGAAGAGCCGTCCCACAAAAACTACCAGTGAGATCACGGCGGCGATAACGATAAAGGCCGGCAGGAAAGTAATAATCAAGCCCAGGATAAAAAGCAGGATCAGTCCTAACCAGAGCAAACTGCTGCCCAGGTGAAAGACGTGCAGTCCCTGGGGCCGTGTATTTTCCTGTTCCGTCTCGGCATAATCTGCATTTTCCTCAGTTTGTTCAGGCTGGGTACCTTCGCGCACCGTTCCGTCCTGTTCAATAGTCACACCGGAAAAAGTGTCCCGTTCGTCCCTGGTTAAGGTCTGTGGCTCCACCTCAACCACGTAATGACAATACGGACACTCACTCAGACCATCTTCAAATTCGCGGTGGCAAAATTTGCAAATCATCTCTGCACCTTTCCTCCATTACATTAATGCTAATCTCTAAGATGTGCCAGGGTCAGGAAACCTTCCTCACTCAAATAACGAGGATCATAGGGCCCAATCTGCAAAGCTTTGAGCACATCTTCGCCCCTGCTCAGCACTGGTTGCAGCGGCACTTTTAAATAAGTGGCGTATACATCCATGGAACAAGGTTTGCCGCGATTATTAGTTAAAAAGGCATAAATCAGGGCAAATGACCAGATTAAGACTTCCATTTCTTCATCCACCGGTCCAATCGGATGTCCCTGTTTCAATTTAGCCGCAAAATAATCACTCCACAAACGTAACATCAAACTTTGATCCCGGACGGGAATAAACAGGTAATCTGCCAATTCACTCAGTCCATCGGGAACATTCCCGGTCTCAAGCAGGGGTACCCGCTTGCCCACGGGAAGTTTAGCCGCTTTTAACAGCGTATCCGAGATATAAAAACGGGTTTTAATAGAGAACAGAGAAATTATCATGGCAGCATTATCCACGATAAATTCTTTCATAGAAGCTTCCGGTTTTTGTTTGCGGTAAGCTTGCAATAAAATTTCTACCAGCTCACGCAATTTCTGCAGCGACAACTTTCCCATATGCACGGACCGTACATAATCAGACATGATATTACCATCGGCAAAGACATGTCCCATGAAAAGAGCCTCTTCCAAATTATCCGGCAGGTCAAAGGGTAAACATAACTGGAAATCTTCATCGGTAAAAATATTACGGCAGTCATAAATATCTTCCGCATAGATATCTGTACCGGCTGCCTCCGTATTATGGACATTAAGCACCCTGAAAAAAATAAGTTTTACATCCAGGTATTTACTCAGAAAATCTAACTGCTTTTGTTCTGCCTGACCAGGATTAGGATGCGCCTGCTTGTAAACATAATAATAGGCTTGCACCGGTGTCAGTAAGTTCCGCACTAAATCATAATCAAAAAGAAAGTAATCCCAGAAATCAGAGATTTCCCCCGGTTCCGTACCTGGTTGGCATTGAATATCTTTTAAGGCCCGCGGCTCACCAAAATATAAAGAGGTCGCCCTGTAGATATCCGTTTCAAATTCTTTCTTCTGGAAATATTTAAGCAGTTCCGCCTGTAAATGCTGCGTCTCCCCCATCTCATTCAGGGACATCTTAATGCGTAAATCAGGGGTATGATGTAATTCCCGGTCTTCAAAACCTTTTTTGAAAGTACCATCACTGTTAATAATCTGCAAACGGCCGTTGACGATAAGCTTTTGCTTGGCCAGCTGTGCCGCTGAAGCATCAAAAATAGAATGTTTGCTTTTTAAAAAGTGCAGCAACTGGTCACAAATATGCAGGTAGGACGCTACATTAGCGGCTGTTAGCTGAAAGTCCGGTAAATTACGTCCACACCAGGCCACACTGTCAATAAAATCATCGGCGCTCAGATCACCCAACTGGGTATTGCCACCGGCAATGTAATAGCAAAGGGAAAGAATCTGCGTCCAGATATAATATAAATCTTCGTCCCCACGACCTTTAAAAGCCTGCAGACGTAAAAATTCTTCCGTATAGTTTCGGTCCAGGACCAGATTCCAGTCCTGGTCGGACTTATAAAAGAAGTCCACCATATCATATGCATTATGCGCTGTGTTTTTTTCCATAGCTCCTTTATTTTTCTCCAATGATCAAAACTTCCGGCTCCAGATGAATACCCGCACTGGCAAAAACCTTTTCCTGCACGGCGGTAATCAACTGTAAAACGTCTGCACAGGAAGCATGACCTGTATTGACAATAAAACCAGCATGTTTAACAGAAACCTGGGCATCGCCTACCGAAAAGCCCTTCAGTCCGGCTTTATCTATCAGCGTGCCGGCAAAATTACCGGCCGGACGTTTAAAGGTACTGCCGGCACTTGGTAATTCCAGCGGTTGTTTGTCACGGCGGCGGGCAGCTAAATCAGCCATTTTCGCCGTAATTTTTTCCGGGTCTCCCGGTTGCAATTGTACCGTGGCTGCCAGGATGAGATTCTCCGTGCCCTGGATTGCAGAAGAACGATAACCAAAACACATTTCTCCGGCGGGAATAATCCTGGTCTGACCCTGACGGTCCAGGACGGTTACCTCCGTCACAATGTTTTTCATCTCCCCGCCATAAGCACCGGCATTCATATAGATGGCGCCACCAACGCTGCCGGGTATCCCTGCGGCAAATTCCATACCGGTTAAACCGGCGTCCAGGGCCACATGGGCAGCCATGGCCAGGGATAAACCGCTGCTGAAGGTGATCCGGCTGCTTTCCACCTGCCACTCCTTGATGGCGTTGCCCAATTTAATAATCAGCCCCCGAATACCCTTATCACGTACCAGAAGATTGGTACCGTTACCAATCACTGTAACAGGAACCTGCCAGGTCCGGGCTAATTCCAGCACTTGCAGCAATCCTTGCACCGAAGAGGGTATGACCAGGATATCCGCAGGCCCGCCAATATGAAAGCTGGTGTGTTGGGACATCGGTTCCTGAACCAGGACCTGTCCGGGCTGTTTGGCTTTTAACGCGCTTAATAATTTATCCATGGGTATTTAATCGGTTACTTCTTTAACGACATCAGTTATAGATTTGCTGACATCCTGCATCATCATGTTAAAACGCATGAAGGCATTCAGGTAACTGATTGCCGCAGGATTAAGATTCAAAACACCGGTTAATTTATTTAACTGTGCCGTTTTATCTTCCGGTACGGCTTGCTTCTGATACTTAAGAATTTCAATTTCCTGGCTTAATTTCAAAAAATCATTAACCAGATCCATGCTGGTCTTATCCCCGGCCAGTTTGGTTTTTTCATCTTTCAGTACTGTAAACTCGCGGCTTTCCCGCAAAGCTTTAGCCAGTTCATTCGCACAATCATAAACGTTCATGACTAATCACTCCTTCATCGTTTTTACAATATCTTTAAAAATTATAACATATTTAGAGAAACATACAAGTTAATGACCCTGTCCCACTCAGGAGAGCGAGGTCAGAGGCTGGTTCAGACGGCTGAATCCGGTGCCATCACCCAGGGTAAAATGCCACCATTCCATGGCTGAAGTGGTAAAACCATTCTGACGCATTACATGTTGCAAATAATCACGCAGGTATCTCTGCTCCGTGGTACCACCGGGAAACTTGCTATACTGACGCGGCGAAATCTCATCGTAATCACTGATCATCGTCAGAGGCGCGCCGGTCTTTAAATCGTACAGGCTTACATCTACGGCCAGGCCGGTATTATGGATATCTCCCTGTGCCGGAGAAGCCAGCATATTTTTATTGGCAGCCGGCAAAAGATCATAGGCCAGCTTGGATGCGGACCAGGGACGATAAGCCTCCCAGATAAGCAAACCGTAGCCGTCCTGCGCCAGCGAGTGCGCTACTTTTGTTAACGCAGCTGCTACATTAGCGCCGGCATAAGCTTTAGCCACCGGATACAAGGGCTTGCCAAAACAGTTGTTAGCCGAAGCGTAACGAAGATCAAGTTTTACCTGAGGCACAGTTGTTAAAAGATTAACCAGCTGTACGGCCTGACCTTGTTGCAGGTTCGCCGGTTCTACAGCTGCAGCAGCTTCTTTGACCAAAGCATCATAATTAGCTGCCGCCGGGAATCTAAAAGCATTATTATTTTGGCCGGGATAGAAAAAGCGGCTAAATCTTTTTCCGCCAATAGAACAAGTAATGCCCTGCCCCTGGGCGTTGCGTTCAAAACGTACTGCTTCCTCGGCGCTTAGTACAGGTCCAGCCTCATTAATCGTATAGGAATCAAAATGTTCCTTTTTGAGGGGAAAGGTATTGCTATGTGAAAAATCCCTGCTCTCACTGTCGTAATTGTACAGCAATTCCAGGTTGCCGTCATTTTCGCGAATTAAGAAACGGGAACCCTCACCATAATAAAGACCCAGGATATAGGAGATATCCCTGGGTACCGGTTTGGCTGACACTACCGTGGCATTCATGATGCCGAGAAGGAGAACCAGGAAACATAAACACAGCTTACGCATGTGTTTCACCTCTTTTGCAGACTAATGTGAAATCAAAAATTTTCCAGGACAAAGAGTAACTTTAAAACAGGCTTATGACTTATTGTTTCAAGATACCTGCCGGCACCTTGACCAACTCCGGCCGCACGTCCGGCAAAACATTCAGGACCTTGCGCACCTGGCCCACTTTAGCCAGATCAATCTCGCCATATAAAATTTCTTCCTGGTCAGAACCGCACACTACAACATTGCCTTCCGGGTCAATCACCTGGGAATGACCATAAAAACGTTGTTTCTTAAAAGTTCCCACGCAGTTCACCCCGACAATGAATAGATGATTCTCCACGGCCCGGGCTTTTAAAAGTAAATCCCAAATTTTTCCCCGCTGCTCCGGCCATTCTGCCGGCACAAAAATAAGCTGGGCTCCCTCTAAGGCCTGACGCCTGTATAATTCCGGAAAACGCAAATCATAACAGATCGTCGAACCACAGGTTACCCCGTCCAGGATAAAACTTTCAAAGTTTCCTCCCGGTGCAAAAAATTTTTCTTCATGAAACATGCCGAAGAGATGAGCCTTAGCATAAATATTGACCACCTGCCCGGCTTTATTCACTGCCAGACTGGCATTATAAATACGGCCCTGCCTCCTATACGGCACACTACCGGCTATGATAGCACAGGCATGTTCCCTGGCAGTTTCTCGCAGCCGGGTACATAAACTGCTCTGTTCCTCCACGGCTTCTGTTTCCAGATGGCTTAAAGAATAACCTGTATTCCAAATTTCCGGCAGCACCACCAGGTCACTGCGGGCAGCCGCCGTCTGCAAAAGTACCAGACCGTGGCTGGTGTTGGCCTGAGTAGCATGCTCACGCACCTGCATCTGTATTAAAGCAATTCTCACAGGGAATCCTCCTCCCAACTGGTAGGCACACCAGTCTTACGCCAATATTGAAAGACATACTTTTCCAGGGTACGCATCCCGTGGGTCAATAAAAAATCTGTTCCCGGCAAGGGTTTTACCAAAGCGGCCTTAAAACCTGCCAGATGCGCGCCCAGAATATCGGTAAATAATTGATCACCTATCACCAGGATTTGTGCCCGGGGCAGGCCCAGAGATACACCCGCCTGTTTAAAAGCAGACGGCAGCGGTTTCGCAGCCCAGGTTTGTACCGGTACCCCGGCCCTTGCCGCAATACCTTCCGCCCTGGAACCACCGTTATTAGAAAGCAGGATCACCCTTATACCGCCGGCTTGCAATTTTTCTAACCACTCACCGTAAAAAACCGAAGGCAAAGCTGCATCCCTGCTGACAAAGGTATTATCCACATCCAAGATCAGTCCGTGAAAATTACGCACCTGCAGCCAGGTACTGGAAATCTGCAGTAAATTTTGCAGAAAAAAATCAGGTTGAAGTATTTGCAGCATAGCCAGCCTCTTTTACTGAACCAGATCCGGATGCACTACCTTGTCTGCCGGGAAAGTGATGATAAAACTGGAACCCTGCCCCAGTTTGGATTGTACCCGTACCGTAGCGCCGTGCATACGGATGATTTCTTTGGCAATGGCCAGACCCAGACCGGTACCTTTCGTGATGCTCTTGGAATGAGACTTATCCACCTTATAAAAACGTTCAAAGATAAAAGGTAAATCTGCCGCAGGAATCCCCGGCCCGTTATCCGAAACCGTCAGGACAAAACTACCGTCCGGCTGTGTACCGGTTTCATATTTCACATTACTGCCTTCCGGCGAATACTTGATGGCATTGTCGCCAAACAAAAGTACCAACTGTACCATCTGGTCGCCATCGCCGATAACCTGAGTCTGTTCTTCCAGATGCAGGAACTGCGTAATATGTTTAGTTTCCGCTTTTAAGCGCAATTTTTCCGCCACCAGCCTGATGATATCCGCCATCGGCAAAGGTTCGGTATTAGATTTAGTCAGCACATCGGCAGCCTGCAGGCGGCTGATATTCAGTAAACCGTTTACCAGACGTTCCAGACGTTCTGTCTCGCTGCCAATCAGGGCACAGTATCTTTCGTTAGTTTTATCGCCCTGGATATTATCGCTGATAATATCGTTATAACCACGGATAATGGTAATCGGCGTCCTCAGCTCATGAGAAACGTTCGCGACGAAATCATTCCTGATCTTATCCATCTGTTTCATCTTGGCGATGTAGCTGCTCAAACTTTTACTGAGTGAATTGATACTGTTACCCAGATCTTTAACTTCTTCCTCGGCGTCTTCCACATGCACCTGGACACTATAATTACCGCCAGCAATGGCTTTGGTGGTATCTTTCATCTCCACCAGCGGCCGGACGATAGATTTGGTCTGCCGCCAGACTAACAACAGGCTGATCAGTAACCCGATAGCGCCGACGATAATAAAATAAACATAGACGTTCTGCATGAAAGTATTAAAACCGCTGAGGGGCTCGGCTAACAAGATAGCTCCCTTAGGGGTTTCACTAGGGCCGTAGGGCAGGCCTGACAAAATTACCTGTTCCTTAAAGTAAGGATGGAAAATTTGCGAGTTCACTGTCTTTCCGGCATAAATATTACTTAAAATTTCATGAACCTGTGGCGCTACCGGTCCCTGCTTCAGTTCCTGGTCCAAAAGATTAGTCTTGGGCGAACGGATGGGCTGGTTCGCAGGGGGAATCTTGACGATGTTAGGCTGAGAGTTATGCTTGCCTGTATTATCCCGCAAAATATCCAGGTCGCTATCCACATTCGAAGCGGCAATTAAATTATAATCGGCATCAAAAAGCCAGACCCGGGCGCCTACGAGACGGTCCACGGCAATTAAATAACGGATCAGGGTACGGCGGCTGGGATCATTATCCACAAAGTACTCCACCGTATCTGCTATTTCCTGACCCTTATATGCCAGTTCCGCTGCCCTGGTCTTAAAAAAATAATCAGCAATCAAGTAAGAAGCTCCGGCAGTTATGGCGGTAACCACAATCACAATGATGAACATGTAGCTGCGCCATAACCGGCTGGTTAAAGATGTATCTTTAAAAAACCGGTACCGGAAAAAATTATTGATCACTCTTTCACCTCAAATTTATAGCCCACGCCCCAGACAGTCACAATGTCCCACAGCGAGAACTGTTTGCCAATCTCCAGCTTCTGACGGATACGTTTAATATGCGTGTCCACAGTGCGGGTGTCGCCAAAATAAGTATAACCCCAGATACGCTCTAAGAGCTGGTCACGGGACAAAACCTTGCCCGGTTCATTGGCCAGGGTCCAGAGCAGCTCGAACTCCTTCGTGGTCAGATTAACTTTTTTATTATAAGCAATAACTTCCATCTTCTTTAAATCAATGCTTAAATCCTGGAAAACCAGCTTGGTTTTCCCCATCATACCAGAAAAGCCGCCGGAAGAACGACGCAGCACCGCTTTGACCCGGGCCACCACTTCCCTGGTATTGAAAGGTTTGGTGATATAGTCATCGGCACCTTTTTCCAGACCCATGATACGGTCGTCATCTTCGCCCTTAGCGGTAAGCATGATGATGGGCAGTTCATATTTTTTACGTACCAGCGTACAAACTTCAATGCCGTCCATGACAGGCATCATCACGTCCAGCAGCAAAATATCCGGGCGTTCCTTCGTAATTTGCTGCAGGGCTTCCTTACCATCGGCAGCTTCTACGACCTGGAAACCTTCTTTTTCAAAATAGACCCGCAAAATTTCTCTAATCTGGGGTTCATCATCTGCAATCAAAATTTTATACATTGTCTATACCTCATTTCTTACTATATTCTCAACCTGCATATCCGCTAAGATATACCAAGTCCGTTAACTAGTCTTATTATACAATAAACCCACGGCTTTGGGCAGCTTTAGGGCGCCTGTTCACAGAAAAATTACAAATATATAAAAAAAGCAGATGATCAAAAGACCATCTGCTTGTCGTCTTAGCTTTAAATGACCCTGGCTGCACCAATGTACCTGGCACCCCAGTAACCTTCCCACAATGCAGAAACCGTTACACCAGTACTGGTACCTGCATGAATAAACTGGCCGTTTCCAACATAAATGCCTACATGCGAAGCACCGGAGGCATACGTTGAGAAGAATACCAGATCTCCGGGCTGTAAGTTGCCGGAAGAAACTTTACGGAAGGCATAATACTGACTGTCGGCCATCCGGGGTAAATTATAACCAGCTGCAGAAAATGCATACTGAGTAAAACCTGAACAATCAAAACCATAAGGAGAAGTACCGCCAAAGACATAAGGCACGCCGCGCATATTATAAGCGGTACGCAGCACGGTCCTGATAGCAGCACTGTTACCGGAACGGTTAACCGGCATCTCACGGTTCATCAGCGCTCTGTAAGTCTGTGCGCCTACGACACCATCAGATTCAAGGTTGTTATCCCGTTGATAAGATTTAACAGCAGTTTCCGTTCCATGTCCAAAGACGCCATCCACACCGCCCACATCATAATGGAGCTGTACGAGGCGATTCTGAATATCTGTAACCTCCTGGCCCTGGTCACCATAGCCAAAAGATGCGAATACAAGAGAAACATTAATCAAAGTTAAAACCACGAATAAGAAAAAGGCAGAGGAAAATCGTTTTACGTGTTTAGGCACCACATACACTTCCCTTCAGACTACGTACAATCATCGAACAAATTTTACCACAAAATTGCCAGCTTGTAAACTGGAAATACTTTAAGTATGCTTGGTGATATGACGTCCCACAATATATAGTGGTCTCTGTTTAACTTCCTCAAAGATACGTCCAATATATTCACCCAGGATACCTATACCGATCAGTTGAATCCCGCCCAGAAAAGTTATAGACACCGTCATGGTCGCCCAACCGGGAACAGCATCATTCATCACATACTTTTCAAACAAGACGTGCAGGATAACACATAAACTGATCAAACCACATAACAAGCCGCAATATAATGCCCACCGCAAAGGCAGATTGGAAAAGGCCGTAATTCCGTCCAAGGCAAAATGCAGCATCTTGTGCAGACTATATTTGGACTTGCCGGCAAAACGAGGCGGAGCTACAAACTCCATCCGTGCGACCTTAAAACCCAGGGTATTAACCATGCCGCGGATAAACCGTGCCCGTTCCCGGTAAAGCCGGAAAGCTTGTACAGCCTGTTTATCCATCAGCCGGAAATCACTGCCGCCGGGAGTAATTTCCACCCGGGAAAGCTTATTGATGAGCAGATAGTAAACAGAAGAAGTGAAGCGTTTAAAAAAGGAAGCATCTTCCGTGGCTTTGCGTATGGTCTGGACAATCTGGAACCCCTTCTCCCAGTTGGCCAGCATCTCAGGTACCATTTCCGGAGGATGTTGTAAATCCCCGTCCATGGTAATGACCGCATCACCTTCAGCGTGATCAAGACCGCAGGTAAGCGCCAGCTGGTGCCCATAGTTACGCGATAACAGATAAGCTTCCACATGATTGTCCTGATCCGCCAGTTCCTGTAAAAGTATGGGACTGGTATCACTGGACCCATCATCAACAAAGATAATTTCATAATCGTATGTCAAAGCAGCCATGACGGCTGTCATACGCTTATGGAACTCCTTCAGGTTGCTTTCTTCATTGTACACTGGTACAACGAAAGAAACTTTTTTCATGCTCGAACTCCTATCTCTCTGTTTGCTACGAGGAATATTATAACACAAAACCCTTAACATAAATGTGAAAAAAGTATGAAAAAGTAAATTAAATTAACAAATCCTAAAAAAGGCTGATGCAATGCATCAGCCTTTAATTTACATGCGAGTGTTCAATAAGCCGAGTTCTGTACCGCGAAGCGGTGATAATCATTTATCTAGTCCTGAAATTACTTTCAGGCTCAAGCGACACAACCCGAAAGGTTCAGCGGGCAGCTTCATCCCTTTCCTATTTGGTCTTACTCCGAATGGGGTTTACCAAGCCAATAAGTTACCTTATTGCTGGTGAGCTCTTACCTCACCGTTCCACCCTTACCGGCCAAGCCGGCGGTTCACATTTCTGTGGCACTATCCCTGAGGTCACCCTCGCCGGATGTTATCCGGCATCCTGCCCTGTGGAGCCCGGACTTTCCTCGTCTGCCTATCAAGGCAGCCGCGATTATCTTTCGCACTCTATGGCATTATAACGTATCCCTTGAAAGCTTGTCAAGTACAAGGTACCGGCCGCCACGTAACTTTTAATCCAGGAAAAGATACCGTTGCAGCATCTTGTTAAAAACCCAGGTATGGTGCTTCTCCTGATCTTCAAATTGATTCATGACCGCGTTAACCTCGTCGGCATAATGTACCAAAAAACTTTCCTTGGTAGCACAAGCCACCGGGGAACCTTTATCTTGTTCGCCGTGATGGCTGAGAATAATATGTTCCAGCCATTGCAGCTGGTTTAAGGGCAGCTTAATCTCATCCGCCGCTTTTTTCACCAGCAGGGCTGAGATAGAAATATGCCCCAGAAGCCTGCCCTCCGTCGTATACGGGAAACCTACAGCGGCACTAATTTCTTTGACCTTGCCGATATCATGAAGCAAAGCACCCGCCAGGACCAGATCCTTATCCACGTTGCCTACGGTATGCGCCATAGCCAAAGCCAGTTCCGCTACGTCCACCGTATGTTTTAACAGTCCGCCGCTATACGCATGGTGCATCTTCATGCCGGCCGGATTTTTTAAAAAGGCACTCAGGAACGGCTCTGAGAAAATACGTACCAGAAGTTGGTGCAGACTGGGCGTCTTAACCTGGCCTACCAGACTGTTGAACTTATCCAGATATGCTTCCCGGTCAAAATTACCCGTCGGCAACAAATTCGAGATGTCATCGGCAGGCACAACCGGATCCAGTTTCTGGATGATAATCTGCAAGGCCATATCCTGGGAATATTTTACAATATCCACGGCGCCCGCCACCATCATCGGCTGCGGCCCTTCTATATTACGTAGCGTATTTACAATACCTTTCTCAAAAGCAATAAACTGGATACGGCCGCTGTTATCCTCGGCCATGCCCTTGGCAAAAACACCGCCGTTAGACGAATTGCCGACTTTTTGTAATCTTATAATCACAGCCTGACAAACTTTTTCACCGGCTTTTAAATCCTTTAGCATAGTCTCACATCACTTTCAACAAGAACTGTTCCTTAGCCACTAAAACCTTAATATCTAATTCCCGCCTGGTCAAACGCAAGGCCAGACGATCCGCCCAATTATTCACCACCGGTAGTTCTGATCCCTGATGCCCGGCATCAATAATATTAATACCTTTACCGATGGCATCCTGAGCCTGATGGTATTTTACATCCCCGGTCACGTACGTATCAGCACCGGCAGCTACCACCTGATCCAAAAAATCCATGCCGCTGCCGCCACAAACGGCCACCCGTTTTACCTTGCGTCCCGCCGAAGCGGTTACCACGTATTCCAGGCCTAAATCATGTTTGACCTTGGCGGCAAAACGATTCAGCTCCATGGCTTTTTCCAGGACGCCGATCCGGCCCAAACCATCCAGGGCCCCTTCTTCGCCGCTCAGTCCTTCCACATTCTTTAAATCAAGATATTCCGCCAGCACATCATTAACTCCGCCCAGGGCAATATCCAAATTGGTGTGGGCGCTGTAGATAGCAATACCATGTTCTACCGCTTCCAGCAATAAGGCATTTTTCCAGTCGGTACTGGTCAGGGAATGGATACTTTTAAAGATGACCGGATGATGGGTAACGATAAGGTCAGCTTTTAACTGGATAGCTTGTTCCAAAACCGCCGCCGAAAAATCCAGAGCAGTCAGGATTACCTTAACCGGTTTATCAGCATGGCCAACTAAAAAGCCTACGTTATCCCAAGACATGGCTAAAGATGGTCTGGCTAGTTCGTCTAATATTTTCGCTACATCGCCTACGGTTACCTGATTTCTTTTAACCATGTTGTAAGACCTCCAACTCTTTACATAATTGCTGTAACTGTTGATATTTAGGATGATGCTCCCCGTCTTTTCCCTGGCGCATCTGCCCTAACTGATATTGATAATGCCGCAACAACTCTTCCACATACTCCCGCAACAGCGGCGGCTGATGTTTAAGCAGGCAGGGACCAAGTTCCAGTTCTAAGGAACTTAAACGCCCGGTAGTTCTTTGATTAGGCTTGATGACCAGAACCACATAAAAATGCCCCGCTTCCCTGCACAGACTTTCGGCGCTGATGGTGTAATTATTCCGCTGCGCCCATTCTCTAAGCTGAGCGACACCGGTCATGGGCTGCAGGATCAATGAGTTCAGACACTGCACTACCCGAGGACGTGCTTCTAAAATTTCTATCATGGTTGATGCACCCATGCCGGCCAGGATGACATTCGCAACTTCTCCCGGTTCCAAGACCGCTAAGCCGTCGCCCTGCCGTATATCCACCAGCAACTGTAAATCATACTGGGTGATCGTATGCCTGGCGGCAGCACAGGGGCCGGCTGCAATATCTGCAGCAATGGCATGGTGAATGATACCATTTTTAATTAACCAGACCGGCAAATACGCATGGTCTGTACCGATATCGGCGATAGAACTATACTGTTGTACCATACTGCCGATGGTTTCCAGCCTTGCACCCAGATGCATATCCAGCCTCTCTTTCCCAAGGTTGCTACTGTTAAAAAAAGCGGTTTCCGGTAAAACCGGAAACCGCAGCTTAACTATGGTGGGCCCACAAGGGTTCGAACCTTGGACCGATCGGTTATGAGCCGAGAGCTCTACCGCTGAGCTATGGGCCCATAGCAGAAACAACCTGATGACAGAAGTAATTTTAACTTAATTACCGCCTGCTGTCAAGCAAGTTTATTCCACGAAATCCTTCAGCTGCGCGCAACGTTTACTACGCAACCGGCGTAATGCCTTCGCTTCAATCTGACGGATACGTTCCCTGGTAACACCAAAGAATTGTCCCACTTCTTCCAAAGTACGCTGTCTGCCATCCTTTAAGCCAAATCTCAGCTCCAGGACTTTTCTTTCCCTCATGCTCAGACCAGCCAAAACCTCGTTAAGTTTTTCTCTTAACATCGCATAGCTGGCTGCATCTGCCGGTGCAGGTGCATCATGGTCTTCGATAAAATCGCCCAGATGAGAATCTTCTTCTTCACCGATAGGAGTTTCCAGAGACACAGGTTCCTGGGCAATCTTCATAATTTCCCGTACCCTGTCTTCACTGGTATCCATGGCTTTGGCAATTTCTTTCGGGGTCGGTTCACGGCCTAATTCTTGTAAAAGCTGGCGGGAAACCCGGATCAGCTTGTTAATCGTCTCTACCATATGCACGGGTATCCTGATGGTCCTGGCCTGATCCGCAATAGCTCTGGTAATAGCCTGTCTGATCCACCAGGTAGCATACGTGCTGAACTTAAAACCTTTGATATAATCAAATTTCTCTACGGCTTTAATCAGGCCCAGATTACCTTCCTGAATTAAATCCAGGAACAACATCCCCCTGCCCACATACCGTTTAGCGATACTAACCACCAGACGCAGGTTGGCTTCCGAAAGCGCTTTTTTAGCTTCATCTCCCAGACGTACAGAGGTTGTTAAAATAGCCTTAAACGTTTTTTCAACCTGGGTGAACTCAGCTTTCAAGCTATCGGATTTAGACTTTTCCAAGCGTGTTTTCAGGATTTCGCACAATCCGGCAATCTCATACAAATAAGAGGTTTCTTTCTCGCTGCTTTCCGGACCTAAATCGCTGACCGCCTTATTGAAACCTTCACCGCTGATCTTGTCCTCTTCCAGCAAAGCTAAAAGACGGATTTTTTCAGCCTTGGTCAGGTCCCTGATCAATTCTCCATATTGTGCAGCAGTATAATGTTGTTTCGTCTTAGCCTGCTGGGAAACTAACTGAAAGACATGAGAAATCTGACGGGCCTGATTAGCATTTTGCTCCAGGGTCAGATAGTGTTCTAATTTCTTCATCACCGCAGGTAATTTATCCTTGGTGGTGGCCAGAGGCTTCTCAAACTGCTTACGCTTGCCGTCCAGGATTCTTTCGGCCTGACGGCCTTTATCCATGCGCTTAGCCAGCTTAATCTCGTCGTCACTCTGTAAAAGAGGCACCCTGCCAATTTCTTTCAGATACATCCGGACCGGATCATCAATGTTAATACCGTCCGGAACTGCGACCGCATTTAAATCAGCTTCCGTGATGTTTTCAGCATCTTTGCCCTCGCCATCATCATCGACAGGCGGCACATCTTCTTCTGTATCATCCAGGATGGCATAATTCTTTTTTGCGGCATAAGCATAGACAGCTTCGATAATTTCCACAGAATTTTCGTCTGACTGCAGAATATCATTAATCTCTGAGAAAGAAAGTGAGCCGCCATTGGCCTTAGCTTTGGCATCAAACTCTGCCAGACGCTCCGGTGTAAGCACCGTAGCCTCAGTGTTCTCTGCAGTTTCATCTGTAGTAACGGCAACAGTAGTCTCCGCTTTCGGGGCTTTTTTAGGAGTCTTCTTAGACGCAGTGTTTTTCTTAGCTACAGGTGCCGCCTTTTTTGAGGCAGTTGCAGCAGCTTTGCTCTTAACATCCTTGTCTGTCTTAGAAGCAATTTTTGCCGCGGTGGTATGAACCTGCTGCTTCTTATTTTGTTCTTCTTTCACAACCGGTGTGGTTTTCTTTGTTTTAGTCATTGTTCCCTTATCTTTAACCTTAGACTTAATTTTAGTTTTTTTATCGGGCAGATGTTGCCCCGTGACTACTTTTTTAGGCATAGAAACAGCTGCTTCAGGTTTCTCCTGAACAAGTTCCTCAGCAACAGCTTCCCGTGCAGCTGCCTCTTCCTGCATACGTAACACCGAAGTATCTTTGACCAGTTTAGTGGCAGTTGCCTCGGTAGTTGTACGGGGAGAACGCAGGGTCTTTTTAGGCGCTATATGCACTTTTTTTGTCTTAGCCTGTTTAGTCGTCACCATAAAGCCTCTTTATCTTATCCTTAATAGCCTGGCTCTTCTGCAGTTCTTCCATGAACCTGGGATCGCCGGCTCTTTCATAAGCATCTGCCTGCCTGCTATGTTCTTCAAACACTTTTTCCAGCTTATTTTTCTCCATCTGCTTAAGACAATCACGCGCCATGATACCGGCACGTTCAGGGGTAGCCTCATTTTCCACATCATCTGTCAGGATTAACGCTACTTCCTGCTTCACACCTTCATCCTCACTGGTGAAAAGCTCACTGGCAATTTCTTGCTGTGACTTGCCAACTAAGGATTGCAGGGTTGTAAAGATAGACTGCCGTGCAGGATTTACAAAACCAATCCGGATAATTTCATCTTGATACTCAGGTAGTAAAGCTGAAACATGGATGAAGACACCTAAAAGTTTTCTTTCTGCCTGTTCCCAGGCCATCAGGGTTTGCTGTTCCCGGAAATTATGTGCCGGAAATGCTGCAACCTCGGCATTTTTATTTTTACCTGCCGCTCTCCGGTACTCTCCGTTGATTAATTCTTCATCTATCGTGAGCAGTTGCGCGATTAGCCGCACATAACCAGCTCTGGCAATGGCATTTTTACTCTCAATAAGGAATGGTATTAAATTCGACACAGTTTTAACTTTTCCTGCTAAATTCTCATTATTATTTTTCCCGATAGTATAGCGGATTTGAAATTCAGTACCGTCCAGTGCAGTAGCCACCAGCCTTTCGAACTCATCCTTACCATACTTCCGTATATATTCATCAGGATCCTTAACTTCCGGAACTGTTAAAACCTTTACGGGAACCTCTGCTTCTTTCAAGATACTTACAGCCCGTACGGCATTTCTTTTGCCGGCATCATCACTATCATAAGACAAGACCACGGTGTCCACCAGCCTGGCAAGAAGCTTGGCATGTTCCTTGCTAAAAGCTGTCCCCAAAGAAGCTACCGCATAATCAATACCGGCAGCGTGGAGACTGATGGCATCCATATAGCCTTCCACCACCACGGCCAGTCTCTTGGTACGGATGGCCTTAATCGCTATATCCAAACCGAACAGGATTTCCCTTTTTTGGAAAAGAGCCGTCTCGCCGGTATTCAAATATTTAGGCACCCCGTCATCCAGCACCCGGCCGCCAAAAGCCACGACCTTGCCCCGGGCATCTTTGATAGGAATCATGACCCGGTTAAAAAACAGGTCATGGTATCTGCCTTCTCGTTCCCGGATAAGCCCGGCCTGGGCCATATCCTGCACAGAACAACCATGTTTCTGCAGATTTAAAAGCAGAGAATGGTAGCTGGGCAAAGCTGCACCTAAGGAAAAATCAGCAATGGTCTTATCGGTAATACCCCGTCCCTGCAGATAGGCATAAGCTTTTTTCCCAAAAGCCGTTTTTTGCAGACAAGCCACAAAATAACGTGCGGCAATCTCATTCACATGTTCCAGGCTGGCCTGCTGTGCTTCCCGCGCCCTGTCTTCCGCAGTCTTCTTAAACTCAGGAATAGGAATATTCGCACGGTTCGCCAGCACTTTTAAAGCCTCCGGGAAAGTGCAATTTTCTATCTTCCGGACAAACTCAAAGACATCGCCACCCACATGACAACCGTAGCAATAAAAGAATTGCTTCTCCTTGCTTACGGAAAAAGAAGGCGTCTTTTCTCCATGAAAAGGACAACAAGCCCAGTAGTCCCGGCCTTTCTTTTTTAAAGGCACATATCCGGAAATAACATCGATAATATCGGAGCTCTGGCGCACCTTTTCCTTAAAATCATCATTCATACCTGCCATTTTTAGCTCCTCTATCATCACTACTATCTTCTAAATATATTCAATATTAAAGAAAAAAATCCTTTTTTTCATGCAAATTATCTTAAATTCTTGGGACAAAGTATTTGTTAAAGAGGTTAATCGCACCAATATCCGTCAAGCCTGCCACATAATCAATAACCGCTTGTTGTTTGCCGAAACGGTCAAATAACAACTGGACCTCCACTGGCAAAAGCTGACTTTGCTCCAGGAACAGATCCAAGAGACAATGCACCACATGAGCCGCCTTGGTATGTTCTTTTTCCAGGACCGGACTCAAATAAACATAATCAAACATAAAATTGCGAAATTCTTCCTGAGCCTCCAAAAAATATGGGCTCATGGCAATATGCTGCTGCCCTTGCGATTGTGCCACCACATCGTGCACTAATAAATCCAGCATCTGGGTCGGTCCTGTACCCAAACGCATGGCGACCATGCCGGGCAGCTTATCCGAAGTGATGATGCCAACTTTTAAACCGTCATCAAAATCGTGACAAAGATAAGCCATCCGGTCAGAAAAACGCACTACCTCGCCTTCCGGCGTAGACGGCTGCTTAGTTCCCGTATGGCACAGGATTGCGTCCTGAACCGGCAGGGTCAAGTTTAGTCCTCGGCCCTTGCGGCCATAATAACGGACTACCCGCAGGCTCTGTTCGTTATGATGAAAATGGCCAAAATAATCAGTGATGGCCTTTTCCCCGGCATGGCCAAAAGGCGTATGTCCTAAATCGTGGCCCAGAGCAGCAGCCTCGATTAAATCCTCATTCAGGCGCAGGGACCTGCCGATGGTACGCGCAATCTGACTAACTTCCATACTATGAGTCAGCCTGGTCCGGTATTGGTCGCCGGGAGCCAGATAGACCTGTGTTTTATGCTTCAATTTCCGGAAAGCCAGAGAATGAATAATGCGGTCCCGGTCCCGCTGAAAAGTCGTCCGTAAATCATCGTCCTGCTCAGGTGTTTCCCTGGCAGCTCCGGCACTTTGTGTAGCCCAGGTCTTTAAATTTTTGCTTTCCAGTTGTTCTGTCAGCTCACGTACGTTCATGGCAAACTCCTTCAATAAATTGTTCGTGATTTTTTTGCAAACACAAAGAACAATGCTTGCTAAATCTGCGTGCATAACCTACAATAGGTTTGATAAAGAGGTGTTGTATATTGAAAAAAGTCTTCATACTCGTCAGTCTGCTCCTGGCACTTTTCCTGCCTTCCCTGGCACTGGCTGCCAGACCGGAAGTTTCGGCTGATAACACGCAGTTTAATCCCCTCACCGGTATCTATCAGCTGGATGGTAATGTGACCGTCAGGTTGCCGGGCCAGGTAATTATTGCCGACCATGCCACCGTCCACATGTACCAGTTAACGGTACAGGCTTCCGGCAATGTGCGTCTTTCCGACAACGATATTTCCTTCTACTGTGACCAGGTCAACGTCATCGGCAATGAAAGCACTGCTTACTGCAGCGGCAACTGCCGTTTTACCGAAGGAGCTACCAACATTAATTCTAACCAGGGCAGCTTTAACTGGGACAGTAAGATTGCTACCTTTAATGGCAATGTTATGGTAAACGGTGCAGCCCGTCAGGGTACCGTGGCTTATAACGTGATCAATAAACAGTTCCAGTAACGGCAGTAAAAGAACGACAAAGATTAGTTGAAGAAACCCCCGCTTAAGGCGGGGGTTCTTTTATTGGCCCAGCATTTATTTGGTATCGTTTAAATGATGCTCATTGCCCTGAATATAATCCAGGATCAGGCCGGCCGTTTCTTCAATAGCCCGGTTGGAAACATTGATAATCTTGCAATGTACCCTTCTCATGATAGCCTGAGCATATTCCAGTTCTTCGTTAATCCTGCCCATGTCAGCATAAGCTGCCTTATCCGAAAGTCCCATGGTCTTCAGCCTGGCCGAACGGATAGAATTTAGTTTGAAAGGATCAATAAGCAGGCCGATGATTCTCTTGGGCGGTACTTTAAATAATTCCGCCGGCGGATTAATTTCCGGTACGAGCGGTACGTTGGCTACCTTAATCTGTTTATTGGCCAGATACATGGACAAAGGCGTCTTGGATGTACGGGAAACACCAATCAGAACCACGTCTGCCTTGGCCAGACCCATAGGATTTTTACCGTCATCATATTTAACTGCGAATTCTACAGCTTCTACACGTTTAAAATATTCATGATCCAGGGCATGAACCAGACCGGCTTGATTTTTCGGCAGCAGGCCCCAGTTACCTTCAATGACCCTGAGCATCGGTCCCAGGACATCTACAACCTTCACATCCAACTCCATAGCCTTATCAGCCAGATGCTGGCGTAATTCCGGCAGGACGATTGTATAACATACCATAGCTTTTTCAGCCGCAGCTTCGGCCATAACTTTGTCGACCTGTTCCTTGCTTTTTACATACGGCACCCGGAAGACATCAAATTCCTGGTCTACAAATTGACTGGTAGTAGCCTTTACCACGCTTTCTGCCGTCTCACCGATAGAGTCAGACACAGCATAAATAATAGGTGTTTTAACATTCTGATTAGCGGCTATGATAATTACCTCCCTTGCCTTCTGCTAAATCTACCAGCAACCTGGTAAAATTCGTTTTGGTAATTCTGCCAACAACTTCAAAAGTTTTGGCTTTTGCATTAATGACCTTAACTACCGGCAAGCTGTCAATCTCATTATCAATAGCCTTCCTGGCGGCACTGGCAACAGAGTCCTCCGGATGAACCATTACGATTTTGGACAGTTGGGTCATGACCATAGCCACGGGTAAATCTTTTAAATCACCGTTATTATTAGTAGCAGCTTTGAGCAGGTCTTTACGGCTGACTACGCCGTTCAAATAACCATTTTCATCAACCACAAAAACTGAGCCGGCATCATCTATGAACATACTGACTACGGCGTCATAGGCACTCTTATCTGTACCGATGACCACAGGCACACTCATGACCTGTCCCACTGTAATCACAGAAATTTCTTCCTGCAGCATCCCCAAGGTATTTTTACCGGTATAAAAATAACCGACCTTCGGGCGCGCATCCAGGATCCCGCTCATAACTAAAATTGCCAGGTCGCTTCTTAACGCCGCCCTGGTCACATCCAGCTGTCTGGCAATATGCTCACCAGTGATAGGTCCTTCCTGGCGCACAATTTCAGCAATCTTTTTTTGCCTTAAACTTAAAGCTATTTTGCACACCCCCGCCCCTGTGATATTAGCATGCTCTGCTAATATAAAAGTTTACTATATATAGTATACGCTACTGCCGGGAAAAACTCCTGCTTTTTCTTCAAATTTAGCTGTAAAAATAATAAGAAAAACAAAAAAAACAGGGAAAACTGCTGCTGCAGCATTCCCTGTTTTGCCAGTTATCTACAAATTATAAACCTGCCTGCTCTCTTAAAGCAGCGGCCTTATCCGTATGCTCCCAGGGTAAATCTATATCCGTACGGCCCATATGACCATAGGCCGCGGTCTGTCTATAGATAGGTCTACGCAGATTTAAAGTCCTGATAATACCGGAAGGGGTCAGCGAGAAATTCTTCTTTACCAGTTCCACGATCTTATCATCAGCAATTTTACCAGTGCCAAAAGTTTCTACATGGATACTAACAGGTTGTGCTACGCCGATGGCATAAGCCAACTGTAATTCACAGCGTTTAGCCAGGCCTGCGGCCACGATATTCTTAGCCACGTACCGGGCGGCATAAGAAGCACTGCGGTCAACTTTAGTGGGGTCCTTACCGCTAAAAGCACCGCCGCCATGTCTGGCCATACCGCCGTAGGTATCCACAATGATTTTCCGGCCGGTCAGCCCGCTGTCTCCTTGGGGTCCACCAATAACAAACCTGCCGGTAGGATTAATAAAATATTTAGTGTTTTCATCTAACATAGCTGCCGGAACTACAGGTTTAATCACATATTCCCGGATATCTCTGGCAATCTGTTCCTGTTGTGCCTCCGGTGCATGCTGGGTGCTGACAACGATCGTATCTACCCGTACCGGTTTGTCGTCTTCATATTCAATGGTCACCTGAGTTTTACCATCCGGACGCAGGTTATTCAAGGTACCATCTTTCCTGACCTGGGTCAGACGGCGCGCCAGTTTATGCGCCAGAGAAATAGGCAGCGGCATCAATTCCGGTGTCTCGTCACACGCATAACCAAACATCATGCCCTGATCACCAGCACCGGTTTCTTCAGTGGCAGCTTTGCCTTCCTTGGCTTCCAGCGCCTTATCCACACCCAGGGCGATGTCGCTGCTCTGTTCATCGATGGAAACCAGGACGCCGCAGGTATTGCCATCAAAACCATATTTGGCACGGTCATAACCAATGTCAATGACCGTTTGGCGGGCAATCTTACCGATATCAACATAGCAATCCGTAGAAATTTCACCTACGATATGAATTTGTCCTGTGGCTACCACGGTCTCACAGGCTACCCGGCCCATGGGATCCTTAGCCAGGATGGCATCCAGGATAGCATCAGAAATTTGATCTGCAATTTTATCCGGATGACCTTCTGTTACTGACTCAGACGTAAAAAAGCTTTTCATAATGAACTCCTTTCGCTCTTTAGCGACACATGGCTCTTTGAGAATAAAAAAGTGTTCTCTTTGTGAGAGAACACTTACAATTTCTTGCAATCTCATCTCACGATTACTCGCAGGACTTAGCACCTTTTAGCGCCTGCATAGACGCTAATGGTTGCTGCGGTTTCACCGGGCCAGTCCCTCCACCGCTCTTGATGAGCCATATTTAATTACAAGTGAATTATATAACAAATATTACAGTATTACAAGAGTCTGGATGCTAAAAACAGGCTTTAAGGGCAGAAATATTAGCAAACTTTTTGTGAACAACTAACGGCAACAGTTTTCTTAATGTTGACGGCGGGCCAAGACCCTGTCTAAAAGTTCCCGGGCTACCTCATCCTTACTCATCTTGGCCAGTTCCTCCACCTGTCCGTCGGCATATAAGAACTTGACCACATTAGTGTCGGCATTAAAACCGGCGCCGGCCATGGTCACATCGTTGGCCACGATCATATCCAAATTTTTCTTCTGCACTTTTTCCCTGGCATTAGCCAGCAGGTTCTGGGTCTCGGCGGCAAAGCCGACCAGGAACTGCTGCTTTTTCTCCGCTCCCAGAGTTTTTAAAATATCCGGATTCTTATCCATGACCACGGTCAGGGCATCTTCATCCTTCTTTTTAATCTTCTGGGTTGCCACATCATGGGGACGGTAGTCCGCCACGGCAGCTGCCATGATGACCACATCCACCTCTGGATAAACTTTTTCACAGGCTTCCAGCATCTGCTGGGTAGTTTCTACCTGGACAGCCTGCACATTGGGCGGCGGCGTTAAAGCACTGGGACCGGAAATCAAAGTGACCTGTGCTCCCCGCAAGGAGGCGCACCGGGCAATAGCATAACCCATCTTACCGCTGCTGCGGTTACCCACAAAACGTACCGGATCAATGGGTTCCCTGGTACCGGCTGCGGAAACCATAACCTTCAGCCCCCGCATATCGCCTTCCCGCTGCGCTAAGAAATTTTCCAAAAAAGCAATAATGGAGGGCACTTCCGGCAAACGGCCGGCACCGGTTACACCACAGGCCAAAAAACCTGCGTCCGGTTCCATCACGGTGACCCCCCGCCTTTTTAAAGTTTGCAGATTAGCTTGCGTAGCGGCATTTTCCAGCATGCCCGTATTCATAGCCGGGCACACGATAATAGGCTTTTTAGCTGCTAAAAGAACGGTAGAAACCAGTTCATCCGCCAGACCCACCGCCATCTTGGCTAAAATATTAGCCGTAGCCGGCGCCACTAAAAATAAATCCGCCCATTCGGCCAGGGCGATATGTTCTACGTTAAACTCATCGTTGCCGCTCCACATGGTGCTGGCAACCTTATGACCGCTAATCTCCTGAAATAATAACGGCGTCACAAACTGAACCGCGTGTTCGGTCATCATGACCCGGACCTCGGCTCCCTGTTTGCGCAATTTACTTACCAGGTCCACCACTTTATAGATGGCAATGCCCCCGGTTACGCCTAAAACAATCTTTTTACCTTTCAACATGCACAATTTTCTCCCTGTCTGATACTACGGTTGTCAAACTGCACCCGAACAAACCGGCAGCTATCCGGTTCCTATTTGGCGCGTGCGTACGTCAGCTCATCCGTAGCTATTTCTTTCAGCGCGATACTAACTTCCTTTTCCGGCAGATTCTGGCCAGGAACGGTCAGTTCCCGGGCCCGTTTGGCCGCCATGATCACCAGCGTGTACTTGCTGTCAACCTTTGTTGCTAAATAATCAATAGAAGGATCAACCATCGACATACTTCCATCACTCCTTATCTGTTTGCGGCAATTTACTTGCCGGCATGTTCACCTTGTTTAATAATATCGTCCACCAGCATATAGGTCCTGTCCGCGCGGTAACGTTCCGCTTCCAGGATGGTCAGGACTTTTTGCGTAGCTTTCGCAGCTACATCATTAATAATGATATAATCATAAGCATTCGCATAAGTCAGTTCCTTGGTGGCCGAGCTTAAACGTTCTTTAATGGTATCAAGAGTATCGGTACCGCGTTTATAGATCCGGGCCTTTAGCTCCTCCAGACTGGGAGGAACGATAAAGACAAAGACGCCGCTGGGAAAAACCTTTTTAATCTGCAGCGCACCCTGGATATCAATTTCTAATAACACGTCCTTGCCCTGGGAAAGCAAATCCATCACATAGGGTTTCGGCGTGCCGTAAATATGACCGTACACCTCAGCATGTTCCAGAAGCTGACCTTCAAAAATCATCTTCCGCACTTCGGCCTCAGTTTTGAAAAAATAATCTTTACCATCCACCTCGCCCTTACGCGGACTCCGGGTGGTAACAGAAACAGAGTAGGCCAGTTCCGGCAGCTTTTCCCGCAGCAGCTGACAGATAGTTCCCTTGCCGGCACCGCTGGGACCGGAAATAACTAACAGCAAACCGTTTGGTTTCACAGTAAGTGAGCCTCCATCTTATTTTTCATCCTTGTCAGGATGTTCCTGCTCGTCTTCATCGTCGTACAACCTGTTAGCCACCGTTTCCGGCTGGATACTGGACAATACCACATGGCCGCTATCGGTAACAACCACTGCCCTGGTTCTTCTGCCATAGGTAGCATCAATAAGCATACCTTTTTCGCGAGCTTCCTGGATAATACGCTTAATCGGGGCCGATTCCGGACTGATGATGGAAATAATCCTGTTGGCCGCCACAATATTTCCAAACCCAATGTTCAATAACTTGATACCCATGAATAAACATCCTCCTTAAATTTAAACCACTTTATCAGCACCACTTAAAGGCAACCTTTAAATGGCATCATTCAATATTCTGAACCTGCTCCCTGATTTTTTCCACCTCGGCCTTCATATCCACCACCTGGGCAGATAACTCAAAATCATTGCACTTAGAGCCAATAGTGTTCACTTCCCGGTTAATCTCCTGCACCAGGAAATCCAGTTTCCGGCCTACAGGACCGGACCCGCTCAGGAACTGACGCAACTGTTTCAAATGACTATGCAGGCGTACACATTCTTCCGTGATACTGGTACGGTCCGCAAAAACAGCCACTTCCTGCAGGATGAGCTGGGGATCAAGCTGAGCATTATTTTCCGCCAGCAGGCGTTCTACGCGTTCCCGCAACTTACCTTCATATTCCTGTACCGTAGCCGGACTCCGTTTTTCCACTTGCTGGAGCATAGCTTCTATAATATCGGCCCGCTTTAAAAAATCTTGCACGATATTAGCAGCTTCTGCTTCCCGCATGGCCACTAAAATATCCAGCGCCTGGGTCAGGGCCTTCTCTACCTTGGGCCAGAGTGAATCTGCATCCACCACGCCTTCAGCTACGTTCAGCACATCCTGACAGCGGCTTAAATATAAAATTTCGGCAGGCGTGTTAAAAGTTACCTCCGGCGCACCGATAGCCGTACCGATTTCCTGTAAAGCTTTATGATAAGCCTGGGCCAAACCCTTGTCCACCAGGATTTCTTCCGCCTCATGCCGGGAATTCAACGCTGTGATAAAAATATCAAAACGTCCGCGGGAGCATCTCTGCAAAACACTTTTTTTAATCTTATCTTCCAGGGCGTTTAAATAATGCGGCATCCGGATGGCAAATTCCGAATACCGGTGGTTAACAGATTTAATCTCTACTACCACAGAAAAATCCTCGTCCCGGTAACTGCCCCTGCCAAAACCTGTCATACTATGCAGCAAGGTAATCCTCCTTATAGTGTAAAAGCCATTTTTTAATTACGGGCCAGCTTATTTTAACCTGGCCGGTAAAACAGTAAAAGTCCGTGATCCACAGTAAGAATCACTAATCTTAATCTGATACGGTTTAGCCGGATCAAACTTGGTATTATCAAAATAATATTGCATATCAATCCTGGCCACTTTGGCCGTCAGTGTGGCAGACGGCTTAGTCGCTACCGCAGTATTGATGTCAGCAGGTTTAAGCTCGTCCTTTTCCAGAGCCAGCAGTTGCATCTTTAACGCCTGCTCCCGGGAACGAAGTTCTTCCAGATAGGCTGACTTTGAATCTTTGGCGGTAGCTACCGGAGTCCGGCCCTCCAGATAGGAAGATTTTAAAAAATCGCTGGCATAAGGTAAAAGTGTTAACGGACCCTGTTCCAGCACCACGTGAAAATCGCCGGTTTTCAGCAAAAGCGGAGTATTAACCACCGCGCCGATAACAGTGATACCGTCGTAATCATGGACAAATTTTTTAATATCCGCCAGCGAAAACTGCTGCTTAGCAACAGTCAGATTCCGGGCCTGCAGGGTAGCCAGCATGTACGGCGTATAGACTACAATTCTTTCTTTATAACGGTAAGGATTAGTCAGGCCGCTTTCCGGAACAGTCCAGGGAGCCAGGAAATCGTCATCCGAAAACTCCGCCTTATTGCTCCGTACTAAACCGTACCGCATTGCTGCCTGAAGATTATCATCCG
The DNA here is from genome assembly GCA_964293585.1 of uncultured Acidaminococcales bacterium. Taxonomy (GTDB): domain Bacteria; phylum Bacillota; class Negativicutes; order Acidaminococcales; family Acidaminococcaceae; genus JAKVKY01. Next base: position 58,170 of record CAXYYS010000001.1, on the reverse strand, counting down.
TGACAGGCATAACCGCCAGACAGGTTTGGCTCAAGCACAACAGGGCCAGAAAAATTAATACTTGTTTCATGACAAAACCTCCGCACGAATAGCATAAGTTGTGTTATACTAACCATAAGGAATGTATTCTTATTATAGCGTAAATAAGAACTAAGTGCAACCGCAAACACCTGTAAATGTAAGCAAAAGGAAGAAAATAAATGAATTTAGAAGGAATCACCATTGCCCAACTGGCCGTGATGTTAAAGAAAGAAATCCTGGGCAGTATCATTTATAAGATTAGCATGCCAGCCAGCCAGACCGTACTGTTACAGCTGCGGCGGGAACAGGACACCACCGCCGTGCTCCTGGATTTAAGCGGCAATGCCCCTGCCATCTATGTACCTGCTAGACTGCCTGTTAATCCGGAAAGTCCTCCGGCTTTCTGTATGTTACTTCGGAAACAATTAGAAGAAGGACGCATCACCCAGATCTCCCAGGTGGGTTTGGACCGGATCCTGATTTTTGAAATTGATTTATTAGGCGCCGGTGCAAAACTGATTACCAAAAAACTGGTAGTGGAACTAACCGGAAAAAATGCCAACCTGATCCTGACCGAAAACGAAAATATCATCGACAGTTTAAAACATATCTCGGCTCAGGTAAATTCGTACCGGGTCGTCCTGCACGGACAAAAATACTGCCTGCCGCCGCCCCAAAAAGGGCTGCCAATTTCGGCTACTGATTCCGACGCTATTGTGACGTCACTACCAGATGTTGTGGATAAAACTCTCTTGCATACTTTTATCGCTACTACTACCGGCATTGGCAAAGCCAGTGCCGAACAAATTTTTTACCGGGCAGGCATCCCTGTAAAAGCTACTTTTTTGACACCCGGGGATCGTAAAAATTTACAGGCTGCCTTAACAAAACTGCAAAAAGAAATGACCGCCGGTACTATTTTTAGCGTTCTCATTTCGGCACAAAATCGTTGCCAGACTATTTTTCCGTACCAGGCAACTTTTATACCGGCTGGCAGCCGTATCCAAAATTTTGCCGGGATTAATGACGCCTTGCTCTTTGCCGTCCATCTGGAACCGATTCAGCTGCCGGAACACGACGTGCTGCAAAAAACAGTTACCGGTGAAATTCAAAAACTCCAAAAAAAGTTAAAAGCCTTACAGAGTGATTTAGCCACGGCCGCTAAAGCGGAAGACCAGAAGTTTATCGCCGATACCCTGATGGCAAATCTCTATCAGCTGAAGCAGGGACAAACCCAATGTGCACTACCCAGCATCTATACAGGAGCACTGTTGCAGATCAGCCTTAATCCGAATCTGAATCCCTCCGCCAATGCCCAGCATTATTACAAACGTTACAATAAATATAAACGGGCGCAAGAAGAAATTCAGGGACAGCTGCAAAGTGCGCAAGCTACCCTGGATTATCTGAACAGTATTGATGCCAGCCTGCTTTCGGCCACCACCCGTCCGGACGTGGAAGATATTAAACAGGAATTGCGCCAGGCGGGATTTTTACCTGTACCCAGGAAGAAACAGGCCGCGGCTGGAAAATCCACTCCCCTGCGCCTGCATTTTAGCGAACAGACCACCATCTATATTGGAAAGAATAATAAACAGAATGATTATGTAACTTTTAAGGTTGGCACGGGTAATGACTACTGGCTGCATACGAAAAATATTCCCGGCAGCCATGTGCTGATTAAAACTTCCCTGCCTGCCCCGGAAACCTCGGCCTTGCAAGCAGCGGTACTGTTAGCCGCTTATTTCAGCAAGGGACGTTCCGGCAGCCAGGTTCCAGTAGACTGTACCCAGCGTAAATTTGTCAAAAAACCGGCCGGCAGTAAACCGGGTTTTGTCATCTACACTCATCAAACCACCTACTACGCCACCCCGGAAACAGAAAAAGTACAAACCTTATTAAGCAAGACTGCCACTAAAAATTAACTGCCTGTGCAAAACTTCCTCCGCGCACCTTTCACCAGTCGCTTGAAACGAATTTTGGTGAACAGGTACCGGGGGAAGTATTTTTTACGGTAAATATTTTAGAAAGCCTGACGGTAACCACGGGGAAAGAAAGTAGCATGGATCGTGCCCACTACTTGAGGTTGTACGCCCTGAACCGTTTCTGCCAGTCCCTGGCTCTGATCAGGCTGGCTTCCAATCGTGATCGTACCGGCGTACAGGACATGCGCCGCTTTTTTGCTATTGCCTTCCAAATAATAATGATAAGTTTGGGCCGGCATTGCCTCGGTCCCTGCATCATTATCACAATACCAAAGATAGGTTCGCATACCTGCCGGTGGTGTCGCCACCAGCATGGCATTCACATCTTTTTCCCTGGGACCGGTCATGAAAGCTATCCCTGCATGCTGCTCCCATACCGGTAGGATACCGGGATCTTTTTTAAATCCCTGGGTCGCCGTATAAGACGTGACCGCTAAAGTTTTAAAGTGAGTACCGGTACAAGGATCTTCCAGCCATAAAACAAACTGATCTTCCCGGTCTGAAGCCTGGCGGTATACCGGGAAAGTAAATTTAACCAGGCCCAGGGTCTGCACCGCCGGTTGCGGCACCCCGCCAGGGGCACGTGTTACCCCCAGGGCACAGCCGGCACAAAGCAATACCAGCATCAGTAAAATTCCTAACGACAGCAGTTTCTTCATGGCAGCCTCCTTTTAACTATTGTAACATTTTTTATTAGCTGCCGCCATCAAAAAAGGAAGCTGAAGTTTTTTCCTCAGCTTCCTGATATTTTACGCTAACGCATGCTTTTGCAAAGCAGCAATTAATTTTTCGTGGCTATAAGGTTTACCCATATACCCGTTCATGCCGGCCTGATAAAACTTCTTTTTCTCTTCCTGACCATGTAAAGCCGTGGTGGCAATAATAGGAACCAGCGCCGCATCAAAACGTGGCAGCCCCCGGATGACCCTGGTTGCAGCAATGCCATCCATTACCGGCATCTGAATATCCATCAGGATGGCCTGGAAGGTTCCCGGACTTGCTTCCAGGAACATCTCCACCGCTTCTGCGCCGTTGCGCGCCCAGGCGCAACAAATACCTACTTTATGTAATAATTGCCGTAATAAATCGGCATTTATTTCCTGGTCTTCCACCACCAGGACTAAAGGTTTTACAAAACCTCGGGACCTGTCGGTCACTGAAAACTTAGGCTGGCTATTTTTAGTAGGAAAGTGTAACACGATAACCTCCCACCCATTAGGGATTTAGAATTAAAATCAGGCTACTGTCCGTACTCGATATTGAGCTTGATTTTATTATAACAAAACGGGTGAGGAAGAAAAGCGCTTAATTAGTCAAAATCAGACATAATCAGTCAAATTTAAAACAACATCTCCCCTAGCAGAAAAAGATTCAGGATAACCACAAAAATACCAATTAAACCAAGTAAGATCTTACTGCGGGTACTGTTGGCAAATTTACCCATGACCCTGGCTGAACTGGTCAGATAATACTGGATGCCGATAGTCCAGGGCAGTTGCAGGGACAGGGCCATCTGACTATAAATCAGACCCTGGAAAGGATCCTGGAGCAGAAAAATACTTATCAAGGCCAATACTATAACCAGCAGTACGCCTACCCGGGAATGCCGGTCCTCAATATCATAAGGCTCTGCGAACAGACCGGCAAAGATACTGCCGGCAGCCATACAAGCAGTAGTTGTACTGGCGATACCTGACAACAATAACGCCACGGCAAAAAGAAGGGCCGCATAGTTGCCCAGGATGGGCCGGAGCATGTCCACGGCCTGTTTTAAATCCGTTACTTGTAAATGATAGGTATAAAAAACTACGGCCGCGATGATAATCATCGCACTGTTAATCGCCCAGCCGATGCCCATGGAAAACAACGTGTCCAGAAACTCAAACCGTAACTGCCTGGCAATTACAGTCTCATTTTCCAGGTTCCACTGCCGGCTTTGGATGACCTCGCTGTGCAGGAACAGATTGTGCGGCATGACCACTGCGCCCAGTACACTGGCAATCACCAGCAGCGAACCGGAAGGAAAGGCCGGCGTTACCCAGCTTTGCAGGGAAGCGCCCCAGTCTACCTTAACCAGCGCCAGTTCTGCCAAAAAACTCAGACCGATCAGAGAAACGAAAGCTACAATAATTTTCTCCAGCTTATTATACGAGTTAGACCAGAGCAGATAGAGACAGAACCCTGCTAAAAGCACCGCTCCGGCCGTCAGCGGCAGGTTAAAAAGCATCTGCAGCGCAATAGCACCACCCAAAAGTTCCGCCATAACCGTCGCGGCAGCCGCCAGGATCGCCGTACCCAGAACAAACCTGCTCAGGGGCCGCGGCAAATATCTCGTAGCAGCTTCGGACAAGCAATCGCCGGTCACAATGCCAAGATGGGCAGCATTGTGTTGTAACAGAATCAGCATAATGGTACTCAAAGTTACCATCCAGAGCAGCGTGTAGCCGTAGTCGGCACCTGCCGCCATATTACTGGCCCAGTTACCTGGATCGATGAAACCTACCGTGACCAGGATGCCAGGTCCCAAATAACTTAAAAATTCCCGGGCCCGGAAACTGGTCAGATCATGGTCCTGGAAAAAAGCGCGAATTTTATTTATCATTTTCAGTTAACGGCAGGTTACACCTGCCTGCAGTTCCTTTCTACTTTTTAAATAAACACCCGGCCTTAAAACTGCCGGGCAAATAGTTGCAACTAATTTTGAGGTACGGTACAATAGACCTGTTTAGCCACTGTTTAATACCAGTATAGTTTAATTTGAAGGAAAGCACAAGGACAAGGACCCATGCACTTAGAAAACACCTCCGCCAAACTTAAAAATATCCTGCAGGTCATGCTGCCCATTTTCATTACCCAGATAACTATCATGGGTATGAGCGTGGCCGATACGGTCATGAGCGGTCATGCCGGCGCTGAAAGCCTGGCCGGTGTGGCTATCGCCGGTAATATCTGGATGCCGGTCTTCACCGGTTTGAATGGTATCCTGATGGCCTTGACGCCAATTGTCGCCCAATTTTTGGGAGCAGGTAAACGGGAAGCTATCAGCGGCAGTTTCTGGAACGGCATCTACCTGGCCTGTGGTCTGGGCCTGGGCATTATCGTGACGGGCGTACTGACCCTGGATACGCTTTTACAACAGTTACAGTTGACGCCTGCGGTGCATACTATCGCCCTCCAATATCTGGCCGGTGTAGCCTGGGGCATCATCCCGTTCTTCATCAACATCATCCTGCGTTCCCTGGTAGACACCCTGGGCTATCCTCAACTGACCATGAAATTATTTTTGTTGACCTTTCCGGTCAATGTGTTCTTTAATTATATCCTCATTTTCGGCAAATGCGGGTTCCCGGCCCTGGGAGGACCGGGCGCTGGTTACGGTACATCCATTACCTGCTGGCTGCTCATGCTGGCCTTTATCCTGCTGTTAAAAAAATTACCGCCCCTCCAGGCTTTACACCTGGAACAGCGGCAGCCGTTTTCCTTGGCCTTGCTCAAAGAACATCTGCGCCTGGGTATCCCTTCCGGACTGGCCATCCTGTTAGAGACCAGCATCTGGGGTATCGTCGGTTTATGCATGGCCAAGTTTGGCACGGAAACTATCGGCGCCCACGAAGCCGCCATTAATTTTGAAGGCCTCCTGTATATGCTGCCGCTAAGCTTTTCCCTGGCTTTAACCATCATCATCGGCGTAGAAGTAGGAGCCAAACGTTATGCCAGCGCCGTACATTATGCCAAGATAGGCGTCGGCGCCAATCTGACCCTGGCACTCTTGTTTGTCGTGATTTTACTGGCCGGCAGCCGGTATATCGCTTTATTTTACGGCGCCCACGGTTCCATGCTCATCCTGACCCAGCATTTTCTTTTCTATGCGGCCTTTTTCCAGCTGCTTGACGCCACTGCTGCCCCCATCCAGGGAATCCTGCGCGGTTACAAGGATGTCAAATTTGGTTTTGTCGCTTCCCTGATTGCCTATTGGGGCCTCTGCCTGCCGCTGGGTTACTACTTAGACGTGGGACGGGGCCACGGTCCTTATGGCTACTGGCAGGGACTGATCCTGGGCATCTTAATTTCCGCTATCCTGCAAGCAGGCAGGCTGCTCTATGTCCAGAGAAAATTTTCTACCGGCAGCCCCTCCGGCACAAGTGACAATCAGCCCAGAATTTAAAAACTCAGAACAGTTTTCGCTTAGCCCTGATGTTTGAGTGCGAGCTGATAAAAATGTACCTCGGCGTCAGGAAGGGTTGCAACAGGTCCAGCCTGGGAATCCTGGTCGTAGTTGCCGGCTTTAAAATAAAACTTTTTGCCGCCATAAACCAGCGGCACTTGCAGATTGGTAGTGCGCCCGTCCACATTCACCGCCAGGTTCAGGTCACTCAGCTCCAGGACATATTTAAACTGTGCTCCGGGCTGTACCTTCGCCACCTCGGTAGTCACAGCCTGTCCGCCTGCCGGGTCCCGGTTCATGATCAGCTTCACTGTCCCGTCTGCAAAATAGGCCAGCAGGCATAATGGTTTATGCACCGCTCCCGCCTGATAAATCTGTCCCAGCACCGTGTGGTTCTGTACCTGAGTTACCCGCACGGTGGCTTCCAGGGTATGGACGCCAAAAGGCAGCCAGCCTTCGGTCATTTCCCGCAGTTCGGTCCGGCAATGCCGGGAGTTGGGAGAAACCGCGCCGGTTTTGGGTACCATCATGGTCATGGAACCATCCTGCCGGTCCGTGTAAAAATAACTGTTAGTAAACCCTTGTCTGCCGGCTAAGACGGCCGGTAAAATTTCCTGCATCCTGCCCTCTTGTGCCACAGGCAATTGCAACTTAAAAGCCGTCAAGTCAAAATTACCGCCGGGCGGCAGCTCCGGATTAAGCTTGGGACGCTCCCACAGCGGCTGTAAGAAAAGGATGACCAGGGCGGCCAGAAGTAAAAATAATTTTCGTAAATCCATCTCTGCCTCCACATTTTCTTTAGTACGATTATAACATACAACGCCAAAATATTTGTGGCGCTCTCCGAAAGAGATGTGTATAATTGAACAAGAACTGCCTTTTACATTTGACTTACAACGAGGAGTAATCATCATGAACAAACTTAACCATGCTCTCATCTTAACCTGCTGCGTACTCAGTTTCTGGCAAGCACCGGTACTGGCAGCCAGTACTGTCACGCAGCCAGTGTCAGCTACCGTACCAGCCGCTACGGCGACCGTAAAAACTCCGGTGGTAAAGAAGACGCCGCAACTGACCCGCTCTCAGTTTGCCACGGCTTATGATAATGCCCGCCTTATCTCTCTGGCGGCAGGTGCCTGCGCCGGTACGTATAAAAATAAAGCTTCCGCCCTGGAATATGAATATCTGGGCGAGTATGGCTGGGAAATCAGTCCCCAGATTGTGAAAAAAGATGGCGTCACCACTAACTTTATGATTGCGACGCATCCCGCTCAGCCGGACGGCACGGATCTGGGTATCATCGCCTTTCGCGGCAGCAGTACCCTGGGCGACTGGCGGCAAAATTTTAAATTTGACCAGGTTAATTATGGCGGCAAGACGCCGGCCGAGTTTGCCCGGATTGCCAGCTTACCCGCCAAAAAAGGAAACTACCCCAAGGTCCATCGCGGTTTTGACCAGTATGTACGTTCCGGTTTTGACCTTAAGGTTGATTTAAACCTGGATGGTAAACCCGATGACCTGGTAAACCTGCTCCAACATAATCCCAAGCTGCGGGTTTTGATTACCGGCCATAGCCTGGGCGGCGCGGCTGCGACTTTATTTGCGGAACGCCTGGTAGCCATGGGCGTGAACAAAGACCAGCTCCCGGTGGTTACCTTCGGTGCCCCGGCTGTGGGTAATGAAGCCTTTGCCAAGGAATACGGCGACAAGATCAACCTGCTCCGGGTACGTAATACCCATGATATCGTTCCCAAGATCCTGTATGCCACCGGCAATAACTATACCCAGTTCGGTAAGGAGATTATCTTTCCCCTGTCCAATAAATATTCGGATATGTCCCATCCTATTTCCCTGTATTATGACTATGCGGTAAAATATTACTACGACACCGTGGATGAGGGTATTGCCTTGGGCTACCTGCACCACACCCCGGAAGAACAATTAACCGGTACCGCGCCTTTGGTAGCCGTGGTAGCCCGTCCGTTAGGCAAAGAGGCCGACACCCGCTACACGCCCGATATCCTGCGCTTTGTCATCCATGAATACAAAAGCCTGCTGCCGCGTTATACTTTTCTCACCAGTGCGGAAGACCAGTTGGAGACGTCAAATTTACAAGAACTGTTAACCTTGGCCACGGCCAAAAAAGCCCGCTACCTGATTGTCCTGGAAGCCGGACTGAAACAAGCGGGACAAACCGCTAAATATTACACCACCCTGAACCAGGCGGTCTTTAATATCCCCGACGGCAGCCTGCTCACCATGAATGCCAGCGGCAGTCATGTTACCTATGATAAAGGCGTGGTTCAGACAGCCATGTATGATATGCTGAACTGCCAAAAAGATTTAGCAGCCCAACTTCCCTTCCTCAATAAAGAAAGGATACAGAACTGGTAATGAAAAAATTTTTCTGGGTCTTAGCCTTACTGCTGATGTTTAGTGGCCAGGGGCTGGTCTCGGCCAATGCCGCCGGGCCCCTGCTGATTCCCGGCACGGATACCAAGACTTCTTTCCCTGAAGGCTATATCGTGGTCCAGCCGGACGCCGCCACCCAAAACTCCCTGGATGAGCTGGCAGCTTTCCATAAACAGCTGCCGCCTTATACTACCGTACCCGATCCGGACCTGGATGCCTATAATCCTAAGACCGGCACCGAGATTAAAATCTATACCGCCGTGAACTCTTATACCCTGGACATCTTTGACCTGCGTCTGCACGAAAACTTGTTCAGTAATTTGTCTTATATTAATTCTTTTAAGCAGAACATGTGGGAACGTTACAATATCAAAGTCGGCGACATCTCCCGTTATAATACAAAAGCAGCCTGGTATGCCATTGCTGACGGTACCTATGGCGCCGGTTTATACGTACATATCATCGGTACGATCCGCGACCAGACAGTAATCCTGGTCTGCGGCAGCGGTACCAAAGATAAAAAGCCCCTCATTGATGCAGATACCAAAAAAGTAGTGGACAATATCATCTATCTGCTGCCGGAACCGGAAGTACAGATGCAACAGATGCGTGAAGCTCAAGGAGGCAAACCTCTCAGTCCCCTGGCACAAAAAGCTGCTTACGGCGGCGGCATCATCTTGGTCTTGCTCTTTGCCCTTTACCTGTACCACGAACACAAACATAAGTCCTGACACAACACCCCGCTGCAGCTACTGCTGAGCGGGGTGTTTTAATGAGACACACTATTTTTTTAGAGAACCGGCTTTCAAACCGGCGTCACACTTAACTGACGTGTTTAGTGCAGCTTCCACAAGTTCAAGCCCACCTGGGGATCCTTAAACCTGTCGATCTGTCCGGGCAGGATGGTCAGGATCAATTCACAGGTAGCACTGATATAGGCGGCGTTCAAATGTCCGCCCCAGGCATGCCCGTCCTTATCGCCTACGGCAATATGGTAATGGCTGTAGAATGCGCCGTCCATAGTGTCGATAGTTCCTGTCAGGGATAACATCTCAAAAGCACCGGTAAAATGGTTAGCCTTGTATTCCTTGGTCGCCGTATCGAAGACGCCCACGGTCAGGTCATTAATAGCACCCAATCCCTGGACCATGGCCAGCTTAATCTTTTCCTGCAGGGCCAGGGTCTTTAAAGACGCCACGATTTCCTCACCCCGTACCAGGCGCACCAGATAATGCCGTTCATCCACCTTTAAAAATTCCATAAACCCTCCTCCTTAACATTCACTTAACATCACATCATAAATCTTATTAAATTTTGCTGCCGTCAACCGAGTTTTATTCAGGATCGTATAACGTTCTTTCCGCACGGTCGGCGCATATAGCCAGGCTTTGATAAACATCTCCCTGGTGATGCCTCTGTGCTCCGGATTAATATCAATACCGTAGGCCTTTAAAAAAGCTACCAGCGGCTGGTACGGACGACCCTGCAGGATGCAGGCGCCGATAGTTCCGATTGCCACCACGATGCCATGGGGCAGGTGGTGATCGTAAAGTTCGTCCAGGGCGTGGCAGAACAAATGATCACTGCCGCTGCAGGGACGGGAATTCCCGGCGATAGACATGCTGAGTCCTCCCAGGACCAGAGCTTCGGCCAGCATCTTGACGCCCTCGATGCTTTCAAAAGTCTGTACCCGGGAATGCAGCAAGGCATCCACGGCCTGCGCGCTTAAGAGATAGGCAAAATCGTTAGGACGTTCGCCATTTTCCCGGCAGGCCAGCCGCCAGTCAAACAAAGCCGTATAATTGCTCAGGATATCGCCCACTCCGGCTTCCATAAGCACCCGGGGCGCCTTTAAGATGATATCGGTGTCTATTAACAAGCCGTCGGGAATCTTACTGGTAAAACTATGTTTACGCCCGCCCTCTGCAAACAGAACGCTGACCGGCGAACAAACGCCATCGTTGCTCAGCGTGGTAGGAATGGCGATGTAAGGAACCCCTGCCACATAGGCAGCATATTTGGCCGTATCCAAAGCGGTGCCGCCACCCAGTCCCAGCACGGCGCCAAATCCGCCCATGCTTACCTGCTTGGCCACCTGGACCGCAAAATCGAAAGAACTGGCGGCCACCGTCTCCACCTGGTAGTCAGGTATTTGTGCCAGCAAAATTTTTACCTTGGGCGCCAGCGTTTGTAAGAGACCGGCCGTGGTCAGCACCAGAAACCGGCGCTGCACCAGTTCCGGCAGATATAATTTTAAGTTCTCCCGCAATTGCCCCACGGCATTGCGTTTCACTTGCAAAAAAAGCGGTAAGGCAAAATTATGCATGTTCCAGGCTCCTGTTTTGTAAATAGGCCAGGGTGCGTCCAGTAAAGATCAGGCGTACCTGCTGTAAATCTTTAATGGTGGCGGCACCGGTCAGGACCATGATGTCCTCAAGATCCGCCAGCATCTCTTCAACCGTGGTAATCGTACGTTCTACCGCATTAATTTCGTTACTGCTGCCTGCCGCTAAACCTTCCGGCGGCTCCAGCAAGGCCAGGATGTTACCGGCCATACCCACGGCAGCAGCGCCTAACGCCAGGGCTTTGGCTGCCTGCCAGCCATCCCGGATACCGCCCGTGGCCAGGATGGACGTACCCGTAGCCACTACCCGGCGTGCTTCTAACAAGCTCCAGACTGTAGGAATACCCCAGTTGGCAAAACGGCGCCGTCTTACATCGCCGCTCCGGGCAGTTTCAATAGCGGCAAAACTGGTGCCACCGGCACCGGCCACATTCAGGCAGTTAAAACCGGCTGCCTGTAACTGCTGGATTTGAGCAGCCGCCATGCCGCACCCCGTTTCCTTAACGATAATAGGCACCGTAACCTGTTCCCGCAAGCGCTGCAAATTAGTCCATAAAGCCGCAAAGTCATGATCGCCTTCGGGCATGAATAATTCCTGGGCCACATTCAGATGGATTTCTACCGCGGCTGCGTTCAGCATCGCTACCGCCTGTTCTACCTCTGCCGGCGTAGCCAGGGCGCTGACATTGGCAAAGATTACCCCGTCGGGATTCTCCTTGCGGACTACGGCGAAACTTTTTTGCGAGCTCCGGTCCCGTACCGCCCCGTACTGGCTGCCCACAGCCATGGCTATCCCGGTCCGGGCCGCCACCCGGGCCAGCTGTTTATTAATCGTGGTCACCGCATCGGCACCACCGGTAATAGCGTCAATAAACAGCGGGCTTTCCAGTTTAATACCCGCCACCCTGGTGGTAAGGTCCACCCGGTCGGGATTCACCTGACTTAAACAATCATGCAGGAACTGTACATCCTCAAAACCGGCGCTCTGTTTGCTGTCGCCCAGGGTAAGGGCGTAGTGAAGATGTTCCAGCTTTCTCTGTTCCCTTGTTTTCATCTGCTGCACCTGCTTCCGTTACTGTAAAAAAAGAGGGCGCTGCTGTGCACAACGCCCCCGTCTAAAACTTAGTTCTTCTTTAATTCTTCCAGCTGTTCCTTCATGTTATTGTTGGACAGGGCCGGTTTCTCTTCCGAGATATAAGAATTGTATTCGGCCTGAGCTGCATCTTCCTTAGCCTTGGTAATGGAAAGGCCGATCTTACGGTGGCTTCTGTCCACCTTAATGATCTTCACTTTCACAACCTGGCCGGTCTTCAGCACATCTTCGGGCTTCTCTACGCGTTCTTCGCTAATCTCAGAAACGTGGATCATACCTTCTACGGTATCATTCAATTTTACTAAAGCACCGAAAGGCAGGAACCTGTCTACGGTACCTTCTACCAGCTGGCCTTCTTCAAAGCCGGCAGCAGCTGCTACCCAGGGATCTTCCTGCGTAGCCTTGATGGACAAGGACACACGGTGGTTCTCCTGGTCAATCTTCTTGACGAAGACCTTCACGGTATCGCCTTCCTTAGCCACGTCTGCAGCTTTCTTGCTGCGGTCGTAGGAAAGCTCGCTGTTATGTACCAGACCCACCAGACCGTCGCCAATTTCTACGAACAGGCCGAAGTCGGCAACCTTTACAACCTTGCCTTCATAAACCTGGCCTTCAGCTACGGAAGCATAAGCAGCTTCTTCGCGGGCAGCACGGGCTTCTTTAGCAGCAGCGATGCGGGATTCACGGTTAGCTAACCATTCCTGGTGCTTATTTTCCTTCTCGGCCTTCAGCAGGTCGCGGCGGGAAACGACGATACGTTTCTTCTCCACATCTACTTCGATAATCTCAGCTTGCAGTTCCTGGCCAACATACGGCGTAAAGTCTTCGATATGACGCAGCTCTACATGAGAAGCAGGCATGAAACCTTCCACGCCTTCCACAGCAACGCCCAGACCAACCACACGCTTGGGAGCCTCACGGTCTTTGCCGCGGCTCTTAATCACGCGCAGCACCTTAACAGTGCAGGGACGCTTTTCGCCTTCAGCCAGAGGCTGCACAAATTTCCAGGCAGCTTCTTTTTCAGCTCTGATCTTGCTCAAACGTACAAATTCTTCCTTAGCGGTACCGGGAACTACAACAGCTTCAACTTCATCGCCGATATTAACGGAAGCCGCGGTGGCGTCTGTATCTTCGCTGGCAGTCCAGTCTCTCCAGTTGATCATGCCTTCGCGCATGTAACCGAAATTAACATAGGCACCATCTTTATCTTTCATAATAACTTTGCCTTTAACGAGCTTGCCGGGGAATACATTCACATCCTCCATGCTCGCATCCAGCATCTTTTCAAACTCAGACTTTTCTTTAATCTCTTCCATCACACTTACAGCCTCCTTAATTAGCCGGTCCGGAGTCGAGGCTCCGGCCGTAATGCCGATTTTCTTGCACCCCTGGAATACTGTGGGATTCAGCTCATTAGCAGTTTCTACCTGGTAACACTTAGAACAATGCTCACTTACCAGTTGGAACAAGTGCCGGGTATTAGCACTATTCCTGCCACCAATGACGACGAACGCATCAACCAGCTTTGCCAGTTCAACCGCGGCTTCCTGCCTCTGGGACGTAGCTAAACAGATGGTACGTTCTACTCGATACTCACCGGGATGAGTCTGCTTTATCAGTGCCAGAAGTTCTTCAAACCTTGCCAGTTCGAAGGTCGTCTGGATGATTACCGCATACCTGCCTGTGGTGGGTATCATTGAGATATCCTTATTATATTCTACAACGATACCTGTTTTTCCTGCCCATTCTAAAATACTTTTTACTTCCGGATGATTTTTTTCACCGATGATGATGGGTAAAAAACCATCTAAAGCTGCCTGATGGGCTTTTTGCTGCGCCAGGCGCACATTGGGACAGGTAGCGTCCAGAATGTTTAACTGTAAAGAGCGGGCTTTTGCGTAAACTTCAGGCCCTACCCCATGAGAACGAATGATCACTGTTTCTCCGGGTCTGAAAGCTTCCAGGCTGTCTTTACAGGGAATACCTTTTTGGGTTAAAGCCTCTATGAATTGCGGGTTATGGATCAAGGGCCCATAAGTACCGCCCTGCACCTGGTCTGCCGCTGCTTTTTCAGCAAGGGCCACCGCTCGTTTCACGCCGTAACAGAAACCGCAGGGTTGGGCAACTAATACTTCCATACGCGGATAAACCAACTTCCTGCCGGACGTCTAAAGTCCCGGCTTATTTTTTATATTGGGCTTCCAACTCATGCATAGCCTGCACCCAGGTCCTGGTAATCACTGCCAGATTTTCTTTGCTGGGTTTAGCCGTGGTATTATAAGCCAGAGGTTTACCAAAGGCAATCTGCACCTTGGGCCAGCCGGGATGACGTTTAAAATCCGTGCCGGTAATCAGTACCGGTACGATGGCCGCCCTGGTCCAGGCTGCCATCATAAAAGCGCCTTCCCCTACGCGTCCCAGGTCGCCCGTCTTACTGCGGGTACCTTCCGGGAACACACCGACAATCTCACCTTTTTGTAAAAGGCCGATGGCCGTTTTAATAGCCTGCCGGTCTGCGGCCCCCCTGTGGACGGGAAAAGCTCCCATCCGGCGGATAGCCGGGCCGAAGATAGGTGGTTCGAACAGTTCCGACTTCGCCATGAAATTAACTTTACGGTTAGCAGCCGTACCCACCACCGGCGGGTCCAGCAAGCTTAAATGATTACTGGCCAGGACCACCGGTCCCGTGGCCGGTATATTTTCCAGACCGCAAATATCCCAGCGCAGCCAAAACTTAAAAATAATATTAAAGAGATACCAGCAAAACGTGTACAGCATTATTGCCGCTCCCTTACCAGCTTTAAGATTGCCGCCACTACCTGCGTGACAGTCATGGCAGAGGTGTCAACCAGGACGGCGTCTTCCGCTTGTTTCAGCGGTGCCAGGGCCCGTTCGGAATCTTTTTTATCACGCACCTCAATATCGTGCTTAATCTGTTCCAGGTCCACCGGCTGCCCCTTGGCCTTCAGTTCCTCGTAACGGCGGCGGGCCCGTTCAGCCACGCTGGCTGTTAAAAAAATCTTGCACCCGGCCTGAGGGAAAACCACCGTACCTATATCCCGGCCGTCCAGCACCACATTACCTTCCTGGCCCAGGCGCCGCTGTTGGGCAACCATGGCTTCCCGGACCGCGCCCAGGGCTGCTACCTTGGAAACGGCATCCGTAACGGCAGTACTGCGGATAGCTTCCGTAATTTCCAGGCCATCGGCAAAAACCCGGTTCACCTTTCCATCCGGTTTAAAAGAAATATGTATATTCCTGGCAATCCGTCCCACCGCTTCCGGTGAAAAAGGTGTCCCGGAATTAATCATTTTCAAAGTTCCCGCCCGGTACATGGCCCCGGTATCAATATAGGCGTAACCCAGTTCCTCGGCCACCAGCCTGGCGACTGTGCTCTTACCTGCGCCCGCCGGACCGTCTATGGCTACTACGAACCCTGTGGTCATCATTACTAGCACCTGCTTTCTTAAAGGTTGCCGCCGGCGCCTGAGGTTTCTTGCCCGGCACCCGGCCGCTCCGGTCCGCCGGCCTGGGTTCCGGTTTGACCTCTGCGTAATCGCAGGACAACCCCGCTGCTTCCAGCAAGGTGGTAACCTCAAACTCATCCAGCTCCCGGGAATCACCCCGGCGCATCCCCTGTAAAGTCAGGGGACCCATCCTGGTACGCATCAGTTTGCGAACCGGATAACCCAAAAAGTCACACATCCGGCGAACCTGCCGGTTCCGGCCTTCATGGATGGTAATCTCAAAATTAGTCAGGCCCCGCTCATTGTCATAACCCAGTAAGGTTACTACTGCCGGTGCCGTCATGCCATCTTCCAGCATCACGCCCAGACGCAGCTGGTCCAGTTTTTCCTGGGGTACCAGCCCCAGCACCGTCACCTGGTAGGTCTTGGTAAATTCATGGCTGGGATGAGTCAAAGTCTGGGCCAGTGCTCCATCGTTAGTTAAAAGGAGCAGGCCTTCCGTATTATAATCCAGCCGGCCTACGGGATAAACCCGGGCCTGCAGATCCTGCACAAAATCTGCGATACAGGTCCGGCCTTCCGGATCCTTCATGGTTGTGACCACGCCCCTGGGTTTGTAAAAAAGGCGGTACACCTTTTCTTCCCGCCGGATAGACTTGCCATCCACGGTAATCACATCCCGGTCCGAGACCTTGGTGCCCAGTTCCGTAACCAGCTTGCCGTTCACCTTGACCCGCCCGCCGGTAACAAATTTCTCTGCTTCACGCCGGGAAGCAACTCCGGCGGCGGCTAAAACTTTTTGCAAACGTTCTTCCATTTTTCCTCACTTCTGCGTAGACTCACGTCTAGGCTTTAAGATGTTCTGCTTCTGCAGCAGTTGTTTCTGCTGCTTCGGAAGCAACTTGTGCTCCCGTCTCAGAGGCTGCTTGTTCCTCCGCCTCGGGTTCGGCAAAATCCAACAGACTTAATTCTTCCGGCTTATCCGGCTTGGTACCCAGGGCTTCATCCGGCAGGCGGGGCAAATCTTCCAGGGATTTAATCCCGAAAGTTTCCAGGAACTTAGCCGTTGTAGCATACATGATCGGCTTACCCACGGTATCCTTCCGCCCTGCTTCCGCAATCAGTCCGTATTCCAGCAGGGTATTTACCACCCCGTCCACCTTGACGCCGCGGATGGCTTCCATCTCACTGCGGGTCACAGGTTGTTTAAAAGCAATGATCGCCAGGGTTTCCATGGCGGCATTGGTTAATTTCAATTCTTTTGTAGCCGCCAGCTGATTCACGGCTTCGTCAAACGCCTCTTTGGTGCAGAGCTGAAAACCACCGCCTACCTCTCTGAGCATCAGGCCGCGTTTTTCATCTTTATAAGCTTCGCCCAGCTGCGTTACCAGTTCCCAGACCTGAGGTTTGGTCAGACTGAGAATCTCAGCCAGCTGCGCCACGCTTACCGGTTCCCCGGCTGCAAAAAGGACAGCTTCAATTTCTCCCAGTTTAAAGTCCTGCCACATCACAATCTTCTCCTTGCCGCAAGAATAAATAAATTGGTGCAAAGGCACTGCCCTGACGGATACGGATGACCTTCAGCTTCAGCAGTTCCAGCACGGCCAGGAAAGAAGCCACCTGCTCACTGGCAGTTCCGGTCCTGGCAAAGGCGTCCTTAAATTCCAGCCCTTCCTGGTGCCGGGTCAGCAGCGCCACAATCTCATCCATCTTCTGTCCTACATCAAATTCCTGACGTTCCACATAGGCAATCTCACTGCCCCGGGCGCTCATCAGCTGGACCAAAGCCTGGAATAAATCCGTCACCGGATAGTGATGCAGGTACTGTTCCACCTTACCGGCAAAAAGCGGCCGGCGGGTATGAAAATGCCGGGCCTGGTGGTA
The DNA here is from genome assembly GCA_964293585.1 of uncultured Acidaminococcales bacterium. Classification (GTDB taxonomy): domain Bacteria; phylum Bacillota; class Negativicutes; order Acidaminococcales; family Acidaminococcaceae; genus JAKVKY01. The sequence continues at coordinate 40,799 of CAXYYS010000001.1, read as the reverse complement.
AAGTTCCAAAAGCGCCGCCGCATGATCTTTCACCCGGCGGTATTCCACCAGCATATCCACCAGCATCTGCCGGGGATCGGCTTCTTCCTCGCCGTTGTCACTGCGCTGTTCCTTAGGCAGCAGCATCCGGGATTTAATCTGCAGCAACATGGCCGCCATGACCACAAAGCCGGTAGCTACCTCCATATCAAACTCCTGCAGGGTATGCAGATAGTTGATATATTGCTCCGTCACCGAGGCAACAGGAATATCATAAATATCCAGCTTATCTTTTTCAATCAGGTGGATAAGAAGGTCCAGAGGGCCTTCAAAATCCGGAACTTTTATAGCTAATTCAGGCATAAGGACCGCCTTCAGTTAGAATATTTGGGTTCTTACAGCACGTTCATGACTTTCTTAATCTCAGCCATGTTCTTAGCGGCAATAACCTGGGCGCGTTTAGCCCCGTTATCCAGCACTTCCTTGATGTAGTCAGGTCTCTTTTCCAATTCCTGGCGCTTGGCATGAATCCCGGACAGCAGAGCGTTCATCTTAACCGCCAGGGCTTTCTTGCAGGCTACACAGCCAATGTCGCCGGCCTTGCAGCGTTCACAGATTGTCGGCGCTTCTTCCGTATTGAAGACCTGCTGGAACTTAAAGACCACGCAATCATCCGGATGACCGGGATCAGTTTTACGGATACGGGTCTTATCTGTCACCATCTGGTTAATCAAAGCCGTAACCTCTTCCGGAGAAGCACCAAAAGGAATGGTGTTACCGTATGACTTGCTCATCTTGCGGCCGTCAATACCCGGCAGAACCTTGGCCTTGGAATAAACCGGCTGAGGTTCCGGGAAAATATTGCAGTGATACAGGGTGTGGAAACGGCGTACCATCTCCCTGGTTAACTCCAGATGTGCCGCCTGATCCTCGCCTACGGGAACAAAGTTGGCATGGTACAAAAGGATATCCGCAGCCATGAGCACCGGATAACCCAGGAAACCGTACGTGTGCATATCCTTACCCTGGCTGCCCAGGTTCACAATCTTATCCTTATAGGTCGGCACCCTTTCCAGCCAGGAAAGCGGCGTGTTCATGCCTAAAAGCAGGCACAGTTCCGCATGTTCCTTCACATGGCTCTGTACGAAGATGATATTCTTTTCCGGATCCAGACCGGCGCTGAGCCAGTCAATGGCCATTTCCCGGATATTATCCTGCAGCTTGCTGGTATCGTCATAAGAACTGGTCAAAGCATGCAGGTCCACGATGCTGAACACACAATCATACTCATTCTGTAAACGGATCCAGTTTTCCAGGGCTCCCATGTAATTACCCAGATGGAAACGGCCGGAAGGCTGCATCCCGCTAAATATAACTCCCTTAGACATTTCTCAAACCCCTCCCATAAATTAAAAGATTAAATGCGCCACCGTGTAACACAGGCGTACGAACGCCGAGGACAACGGTCCGATGACCAGGTTGCTGAGCCCGCTAAAGACGATGACGATAAGAATAACAAAACCGTAACGTCCTACCAGGTTCTCGTAATCATAAGCCATCTTCGGCGGTAAAAATTGTCCTAAAAGCTGAGACCCGTCCAGTGGCGGGATAGGAATCAGGTTAAAAAAGGCAAACCAGACATTGTACAACATGGTCCAATATAAAAATTCCTGGGTGCCGTTGGTCAGAACCTGAAACTTGGTCATACCCAGCATGATGAACACCGAAAGAAAACACAGGAATAAATTAGCGCCTACCCCGGCAAAAGAAACCTTGATCATTCCTTCCCGGTAGTTGCGGAAATTATTAGGATTGATAGGTACGGGCTTGGCCCAGCCAAAACCGGCCAGGACCAGGAGCAGCGTGCCCATGATATCTAAATGTGCCAGCGGATTGATGCTCAGCCTGCCCATGAAACGCGGGGTCTTATCTCCCATGGCATCCGCCGCCAGAGCGTGGGCATACTCATGGAAAGTTAAGGCGATAAGCAAAGCCGGAATCCGGTATAGCATAGAACTAAAATCGAGCATGGTAACCTCCACCTAGTGAATCACTACTCCATTATACAGTATTTTCCTAAAAAAATAAACGGAAACGGCGTACCGTTCCCGTTTATTTTGTGAATTTTTTTTGAACAATCATGAAAAAGAAGTTTACCGTGGTGAAATTCCTTATTTCTTCTTGATTTCGTCCAATAGATATTCGTTTTTCACCCTGATCCAGGTACCTTTCATTCCCAGGGACTTGGTTTCAATCAGACCGGCGCTTTCAAACTTGCGCATAGCGTTAACGATGACCGACCTGGTAATTCCTACCCGGTCCGCGATCTTAGACGCAACCAGGATGCCTTCGTTGCCCTTCAGTTCGCTCAGGATATTGACGATGGCTTCCCACTCGGAAAAGCTTAAGGTGGAAAAGGCAATCTGCACCATGGCTTTTTTACGCATCACAGCTTCCAGTTCGCTGGCCTGGTCATGCAAAATTTCTACGCCCAGGACGGCGGAAGCATATTCGCCCAGCAGCAGATCATCTTCGGTAAAATCACGGTCATACTTGGCCAGGATCAGGGTACCGATCCGTTCGCCCTTGCCAAAGACGGGCACGATCGTGGTACGTTTGTTGCCATACGGGCACTTGGTGCCGCCTACGAAAGTGCAATCATGTTCCGTATGGCTGATGTTGGAAATCGTCTCGCTGGAACCCATGGCAAAATTCATATAGCCGGCCGGGAAATGCATGTGGGCCAGTACCTGCTCCCGCATGATGTCGCATTCAAACTTATCCTGTAAAGCATAACCTTTAATATCACCCTTGGTATTGATGATATAAACGTTAGCATTCACCAGGTTCTGCAACAATTTGGCTACCACATCAAATTCCACTTTTTCGCCTTGTTGCAGCAAGTGGTTAATCTTTCTTGTCTTATCCAGTAATTTCACTTCATTACCCTCCTCAATAAATTTTTACAAGCAACTTGACTTAAGCACGGGGAAAATTTTTTTTATAAACAGAAGCGATGCGCTCCGTCGTAACATGAGTATAAATCTGGGTCGTGGAAAGATTGGCATGTCCCAAAAGTTCCTGCACGGTCCGCAAATCGGCGCCGTGTTCCAGCAGATGCGTGGCAAAAGTATGCCGGATGGTATGAGGACTTACATGCTTGCGCAAAGCCAGGGCCCGTACATACTTGTCCAGGATGCGGCGGACGCTGCGGTCCGTTAAGGCTCCGCCCCGGCTGTTGACCAGTACTTTCTGGTGTTCCGCCACCTGGTATTTAGCCATGAGCACCCTGCGGCTTTCCTTGTAGTAAGCCAACAGCGCCGTACGGCATTTATGGCCGATGGGCACGATACGTTCCTTGTTGCCCTTGCCATGCAGCAGGACAAAAAGATTACCGGTATCCACGCTGGACAATTTGAGTCCCACAAGTTCAGATACACGGCATCCGGTAGCATACAACAATTCCAGGACCACCTGGTCCCGTAAGCCCAGCGGCGAACTCTGATCCGGCAAATCCAGGATCTCGTTGATCTCCCCCTCTTCCAAAAAAGAAGGCAGCCGTTTATCCAGCTTGGGAGAACGCACCTTGGTAAAAGGATTCTGGGCAATCTTGCCTTCCCGCACCAGGTACTTATAAAAACTGCGCAGAGAAGAAATCCTTCTGGCAATGGTACGGCGGGCAAATTGCTGGTCGCTCATATAGGCCAGGTAGCCGCGAATCTGTAAAACCGTCAGGGACGGCCAGGTAAAATCAGTAAAGCCCTTAGCTGCCAGATACGTTTGAAAAACCTGGATGTCCTTACGATAATTAGTCACCGTTAAGGGCGAGCAGTTTTTTTCTACCGTCAGATAATTTAAAAAAGAGACAACAACAGGTTCTGTCGGCACAGCTTCAGACATCTGTTCCGCCCCCTTTTTTCTGGCAAACCCGGCTCTGCATGAATTTTTCGAATTTTTATCATTATACTACAATTGCAGCCAATTTACAAGGGCATTCCTAGCGCATTTTTAAAGAGGCTAACACCGTATCCAGGCTTGCTAAGGCCCGTTCTGCAATTAAAGCATTTTTAATTTTCTTTTTGTGAATTCTTTGTGATAAGAGCGGCAGTAAGCCAAAATTTACATTCATGGGCTGAAATTTTTCCACAGCGGGATTACTGATATAATGTGCCAGGGCGCCATGGGCTGTTTCTACCGGGAAAGTTACCGGCGGAAGTCCCAGTACGGACCTGGCCGCATGGATACCGGCCATTAATCCTGAAGCCGCACTTTCCACATAGCCTTCCACACCGGTCATCTGGCCGGCAAAATAGAGGCGCGGACTTTGCCGCAGGTTAAACTTGTCATCCAGCAGCCGGGGCGAATTGAGATAGGTATTCTTGTGCATCACCCCGTAGCGTACGAACTCCGCTTGTTCCAGGCCGGGAATCATCCCGAAGACCCGTTTCTGCTCCGGCCATTTTAAATGCGTCTGGAAGCCTACGATATTATACAGGGTACCTGCCGCATTATCCTGACGCAGCTGCACCACCGCATAAGCTTCCTTCCCTGTCCGTGGATCCACCAGGCCTACCGGTTTCAACGGACCGAAACGCATGGTGTCCTCGCCCCGCCCCGCCATCTCTTCAATAGGCATACAGCCTTCAAAGACATTACCCGTCTCAAAATCGTGGACCGGTGCCATCTCGGCATGAACCAGCGCCTCCCAAAAAGCCAGGTACTCTTCCTTGGTGTAAAAAGGACAGTTCAGATAGGCCGCCTCGCCTTTATCATAGCGCGAAGCTTTAAAGATCTTGTCATAATTAAGCGAATCTGCTGCCACGATGGGCGCAGCCGCATCAAAAAAGTATAAATAGCCGGCGCTGATCAGCGTCTGAATATGGGCAAACAAAGCCGGCGAGGTTAAAGGACCGCTGGCCACCACCACTGTACCTTCCAGTTTGGACAGATCCGTGACTCCTTCCGTCACCACGGTGACCTGGGGCAGGCTGCGGACAGCTGCCGTCACCCCGGCGGCAAAACCTTCCCGGTCCACGGCCAAAGCTCCTCCGGCCGGTACCTGATAGGCATCCGCCTGGCGCATGATGACACTGTCCAGACGACGCATCTCTTCTTTTAAAAGCCCCACGGCATTTTCCACATTGGCGGCCCGCAGGGAATTACTGCAGACCAGCTCGGCAAAATCGCCGGTCTTGTGGGCCGGGTCCGACTGTGCCGGACGCATCTCGTGCAAGATTACAGGTACGCCATACTTGGCCAGCTGGTACGTGGCTTCACTGCCGGCTAAACCGGCGCCAATCACATGTACAGGTTGCATATTTCCTCCAAAAAAACACGAGGTGGACAGGTTGTCCTCACGGACTGGCACCTGCACCCCGTGCTCTCTAAAATTTTACTGAGCCTGCTTGCGGCCGGCACCCGTCCGCGCACCGGTGCGCTTCTTGGTGGCTGTTGCCGCAGTCTTTCTTGCCGTGCCTTTAGCAGCCCGGCGTTTCTTGACCACATGCTTCACCCCTAAGACGGAAGCCGTGGTCACCTTATGACGTACCGTATGCCGCGGCAGAGCGTTGGGACATTTTACGTTGGAGCAGTACAGCTTAATCTTGCCGCCCCGTTCCAGATGTTCCACCATATAATGGCCGCACTCCGGGCATTTTTCCGTAGCCGAAGGTTTATCCCAGGACGTAAACTTGCAGGTGGGATAATTAGAGCAGCCGTAGAAAATACGGCCGGTCTTGGTCTTGCGGACGATGACCTCACCGCCGCAGTCAGGACATTTCACCCCGGCCTTGACCAGGATGGGTTTCGTGTTGCGGCACTCCGGGAAACCAGGGCAGGCCAGGAACTTACCGTACCGGCCTTCCTTGACCACCATCATACGACCGCATTTTTCACATTTCACATCGCTGACTTCCACGGGCAGGTCCACCTTGGGGATGGCTACTTCTGCCACTTTCAGCAGCTTAGAGAAAGGATCATAAAATTTCTTTAAGATGGCCAGCTTGTCTTCCTTATGCTCGGCAATCTCATCCAGTTCGGTTTCCAGCTCGGCGGAAAAAGGAATGTTGATGACATCCTTAAAATACTGCGTCAGCAGATCCACCACCGTCAGACCCAGTTCCGTCACTAAGAGTTTCTTACCTTCCCGGACCACATAACCACGGTCCTGGATAGTCTGGATGATAGGTGCATAGGTGGAAGGACGGCCGATGCCTTTTTCTTCCAGCTCTTTAACTAACGCCGCTTCAGTGTAATGTGGAGGCGGTTCGGTAAAATGCTGTTCGCCGGGTACAACCTTGTACAGTTCCAGCGGAGACGGAGCCGGAATATAGGGAACTTCCCGGGAATCTCCCTGTTCCTTCTTATCGGCCAGTTTTAAATAGCCGTCAAATTTCAACACACTGCCGCTGGCACGCAGCCCGTACTCGCCGCCCTTGATATTCAGGGTGGTACTCTCGTACACGGCTTCCGCCATCTGGCTGGCTACGGCCCGGTTCCAGATCAGCTTGTACAGCTTATACTGGTCCTTGCTCAGGTATCTTTCCATTTCCGCCGGGGTGCGTTCCACTGCCGTGGGACGGATAGCTTCGTGAGCATCCTGGGCGCTCTGGCGGGTGGCGAAAAAATTAGCCTTATCCGGACAGTAAGCAGCGCCGTACACCTGCTTGATATGGTCGCGGATACTTAAACGGGCCTCGTTTGCCATACGGACAGAGTCCGTTCTCATGTACGTGATCATACCCACGGACCCGGTCTTACCCACGTTGATACCTTCGTACAACTGCTGGGCCACAATCATGGTCTTCTTGGTAGTAAAGTTTAACTTACGGCCGGCTTCCTGCTGCAGGCTGCTGGTAGTAAACGGCGGCATTGGGCGGCGGCGCACATCTTTGCGTACCGCTTCTTCCACCTGGTAGGCGGCCCGGGCCAAAGCTTTTTCTACCTGCAGGGTTTCCTCCGCGTTATGCAGCGTCAGTTTCTCATTCTTAAATTTAACCACGTCGGCGGCAAAGATAGCTGCCTTGGCATCCTGACGCAGCTTGACCTGCAGCGTCCAATATTCTTCCGGCTCAAAAGCCTTGATTTCTTTTTCCCGGTCCGCAATAATCTTCACGGCCACGGATTGTACACGGCCGGCGCTTAAGCCTTTGCGAACCTTGCGCCAAAGCAGCGGGCTCAGTTTATAACCCACGATGCGGTCAATGATCCGGCGTGCCTGCTGGGCATCCACCATATCCATATCGATGGCACGAGCATTCTTTAAGGCATTCTTCACCGCTGTCTCCGTGATCTCGTGGAACTCGATCCGGCAGACAGCCTTGGTATCCAGGCCTAAAAGATAAGCCAGATGCCAGCTGATAGCTTCACCTTCGCGGTCAGGGTCTGTTGCCAGATAAATCTTTTTGGCATTCTTGGCCTTGGCCTTCAGGTCCTTGATTAAATCGCCCTTGCCGCGAATATTGATGTACTTGGGCTCAAAATCATGCTCCAGGTCCACGCCGAAAGAACTTTTGGGTAAATCGCGCAAATGTCCCATGGAAGCCGTGACCGCATACGTCTTGGGCAAAAACTTAGCGATGGTCTTGGACTTGGTAGGAGACTCTACGATGATTAAATTATTAGCCATGTCATCCTCCTAAAACGGTACTTACTAAATCCGATAAAATCTTTGGCCGGCCAGCATTGCCACCGCGCCTTTTAATTGTAAATCCAATAACTCTCTGCTGACGGTGGCCAGGTCCAGCCCGGTCTTTTCTAAAATTTCTTCCAGTGGCTGCGGCTGCGCACTTAAAAGCTGTAAAAGTTTCTGACCGGTAGGCGTCAGGTCCAAATCCGGTGCACTAAACAGCGAAGGTCCGTGCCTGACTAACGGCTGCCTGGGCAGCAGTTCCTCCAGGATATCCTCCGGCCTGTCCACCAGCCGGGCCCCGGCCTTGATCAGGCTGTGGCAGCCGGCGCTGTTAGGCAAAAAGATGCTGCCGGGAACGCAGAAGACATCCCGCCCCTCCTCCAGGGCAAAACCCACGGTAATCATGGCGCCGCTTTGTTTAGCGGCTTCCACTACCAGGAGTCCCCGGGCCAGACCGCTGACAATACGGTTGCGCTGGGGAAAATTACCGGCGAGAGGCGGCGTACCCGGCGGAAATTCGCTGAGCACCGCGCCATTTTCGCTGATACGGGCAAAAAGAGACGCATTCCTTGCGGGATAAGTAATGTCAATACCGCAGCCAAGAACAGCAACTGTGGGACCGCCACCTGTAAGCGCCCCTTCGTGGGACGCGGTGTCGATGCCCTTGGCTCCACCACTGATAATCACCAGACCTGCCGCGCTTAAATCTGCGGCAAAAGCCCGGGCCACTTGCAGACCATATTCTGAAGCGTTACGCGAACCTACCATCGCCAGACCCTGCTGTAAATCCGGCAGGCTGCCCCTGATATAGAGTGCCACCGGCGGCATGGCCGTCTGCTTCAGCTGCTCCGGATAGTCCCGGTCAGCATAACACAGGACCTGCAGATGCTGCCTGGCGCAAAACTCCGCCAGCTCCTCCGGATATCCGGGCCGCCGGTTCTTAAGATAGGCTCCCAGACGCCGCGGCTCTAAAGGTAAACCCGTGGCCAGGTAATCTTCCCGGCTGGCTGTATACGCCGCCCGGGCACTGCCAAAATAATCCACCAGGGCCGGAATATTTTTAAGCCCCAGTCCGGGAAAAGCGCTGAGCGCCGCCCAATAAAATCGTTCCACTTAACTCCCCCTTCCAAGGACTGCCAAAAAATATACTTCCTATTATAGATAACATACTTTAATTTTGCAAGTCAAGAGCTTACGCAAAGTTCACAAAAAATTTCCAGCTTGTTTGCCGGGCGCCGCCGCTTCTTTTTCCCGCAGCCGGCGGATAATATCCTGAGCCGCCAAAGGCCGGGCCGCCTCCTGCCGTTTATGCAGCCGGGCCGCCCGTTCCGGTTCCGGCTGGCGCTGATAATTTTGCAGATAGCGCAGCACCTCTTCCGGTGTCCGGGCCAGACTGGCCAGCCCCTGACCGGTAAAGTAGGCCGTGTTGCCCTGCTCTTGTCCCGGCAGCGGCTTGTAGATAATAATTTCCGGACCGGCAGCCACCGCCTCGGCCAAAGTTAAACCTCCGGCCTTGGTTACCACCACGTCCGCCCCGATCAAAAGATCCGGCAGCTGGTCCGTGTACCCGTAGACAGTAATGCCGGGATATTTGCTGAGACTGGCGGCCAGATCCGTATTCGTTCCCGTAACGGCCACCAGCTGTAAATGTTTAGGATACGCCGCCCGGATTTTTGCCACGATGTCTTCCATGGGCAGCAGCCCGGCCCCGCCGCCTAAAAGCAGGCACACCAAGGTCCCAGGTTCCCAGTGGAACTGTTCCCGGGCATACAGATAGGTCATGCGGCTGAAATGCCGGCGGATGGGAATACCGGTGACCAGAACTTCCGGCAGGGCGGGTAAAGTTTGCGCCGCCAGTTGCCGCAACTGAGCCGCCGCCGTCTCCGTAGCCGTAAAATAAGTATCGATACCCTTATAAAGCCACCACCGGTGGACCACAAAATCCGTAACGACCCCGGCCAGATACAAGTCCGGTGCGTACCTGGCCTTATAAGCTGTCAGGATGCCGGCTGCCGTGGCATGAGTTACCAGAACCAGCTCCGGTTTTTCCCGGGTCAAAAAAGCCCGGGCCCGGCTAGCCAAAAACTGGTTCAGCCAGGAGCGCAGCCGCAGGGAACCAGCCTGGCGGTTACCCCAGCCGTACATCATAGCGTAGCCTGCCGGCCACCAGGCCAACAGGAGGCTATAGCCAGCCAGCACCAGCCGTCCCAGCCAGCCCGGCAAAAAACTAAACACATCCGCCGTCACCACGGCAAAGCCCTGCCGGGCAGCTTCCCTGGCCAGGGTAGCCGCCGCCATCTTATGTCCCGTGCCCAAAGGCGCGGCCATGATTAAAATTTTACGTGGCACCGGCATCTTCTTTCCTCCCCGGTTAGGTCTTTTCTCCCAGGCCCGCCCGTTGTATAATATAAAAGTACGGTAGCAACAGACTATCGTCGTACGTATCATAAAACAAATTCAGTCAACTTGCAAGGAAGTGTTACTATGAGCAGCTTAAACGCCACCCCTGCCTCAGAGCGGGTGCATATTGGTATCTTTGGTAAACGCAATGCCGGTAAGTCCAGCCTCATCAACGCCCTGACCGGCCAGGAACTGGCCATCGTTTCCCCCGTCCTGGGCACCACCACGGACCCGGTTTACAAGGCCATGGAACTTCTCCCCCTGGGACCGGTAATGTTTATCGATACCCCGGGCATTGATGATGAAGGCGAACTGGGAACCCAGCGCGTCCGGAAAGCTTATCAGGTTCTCCAAAAAACAGACATCGTAGTCCTGGTAGTAGAAGCTGCCGCAGGACTGGGCCAGGAAGAAAAGCAATTCCTGGATCAGGTCCGGGCACGCCAACTGCCCGTGGTCCTGGTCTACAATAAATGCGATCTGGCCGGCGACCTGAACCTGCCGGAAGTGCCCGGCGTCGTCAGCTGCCAGGTCAGCAGCACCACCAAAGCCGGCATCAAAGACTTAAAAGAAACGCTGGCCCGGCTTAATCCCGAGACCCAGACCGTACCCATCGTGGCCGACCTGCTGCATCCAGGCGACATGGTAGTCCTGGTGGTACCGGTGGACAGCGCCGCTCCCAAAGGACGGCTCATCCTGCCCCAGCAGCAGACCATCCGGGATATCCTGGACGCCGGCGCCCATGCTCTGGTCACGAAAGAAGATAGTTTACGTCAGACCCTGGCTGCTTTAAAAACGCCGCCCCAGCTGGTCATCACGGACAGCCAGGCTTTTAAAAAGGTAAATGCCGACACGCCGGCAGCCATCACGTTAACCTCGTTCTCCATCCTCATGGCCCGGCATAAAGGCAACCTGGCCGGCGCCGTAGCCGGTGTCCTGGCCTTAAAAAAACTCCGGGACGGAGACCAGGTCCTGATTTCCGAAGGCTGTACCCATCACCGCCAGTGCGATGATATCGGCACCGTAAAGATGCCCGGCTGGGTGACAAACTTTACCGGCAAAAAGTTGCAGTTTGCCTGGACCAGCGGCGGTGAATTCCCCGCCGACCTGAGCCGCTACCAACTGATCATCCACTGTGGCGGCTGCATGCTGAACGAAAAAGAGATGCAGCACCGCTACCGTGAAGCTGCGGCCCAGCAGATTCCTATGACCAACTACGGCCTGGCCATCGCCTACATGCACGGCATCTTAAAACGCAGCCTCAGTATCTTCCCGGACCTGGCCGCCAAGCTGGATTAACTTTCCCGGGTAACAAGACACCCTGTTTACGGTTTTAGCAACCGCAAGCAGGGTGTGTTTTATTCTTCGGGTGGCGCCGGTTTGGGGTCCTCCGCCGCCTTTTTGCGCAACACATATTTGTTAATCAGGTAAAAAACTGCCGCTGCCACGATGACCAACACCGTAAGCCGCACGCTATGCGCCCGCAGGTTTACCACGTCATGGCCGATAACGACTTCCAGGGCTGTGGAAGGGAACTTACCAATCAGGTTGGCAATAACATAATCCTTGATGCTCATCCGGCTCACGGCGCCCACCGCCGTCAGGATGCCGGAAGGAAAATACGGCAGCGCCCTGGCAAAAGTCATCCAGTAGATGCCGTTCTTGGCGCTGGCATTATCAATGTCCTGCAACCGGTGCGCTTTTTTAATGATACCTTCCGCACTGTTGCGGAAAAAGAAACGCATGAGCAGAAAGCTGATAACCACGCCGGTCGTCTCTGCCAGCCAGGAAATTAAGATGCCCAGAGGCAGGCCGAAGATAAGGCCGTTAGCCGTGGACATGAAGATGGAGGGAAAGACGCTGCCTGAGTTGATCAGCACATCGATAAAGAAACTGATAGCCACGGCCCAGGGGCCGAAGGAACGCAGATAAGCCGCCAGGGCGGACACATTGCCGCTAATGGCCAGGCGGAAAGTTTTTTCCACAAAATTACCACAGCAGAAATACACCACCGCGCACAAAATTACCAGCAGGACCAGGGCCACAATCTTGGTCACGCCGTCCGGGTTCTCATACCATGGCTGCTTTACCGGTACCGGTGCAGGCTGTATCTTTGTTTGTTGTTGCACATCTTTTGGTGTTTCCATAAAATCCTTCTATTTATATAGCTCCGCCGGAGCTACAACTTAACATTTACTACTTTCGCGGCACCGGCACGGCAGACGTCTCTTTTAACTGCAGGCGTACCACCGCGGCAGTGAACCGCTAGTAAGATAATCATAACACGCTCCCCGGCAAATGCAAGCCTGTTTACAAAAACTTCACCGGTGGCTGGATTGGCCTGACCGGCGGCAGTAGTTCAAGCGGCTGTAGTTCCCGGGTACGGTCCGGGAAAAAATCAGTTCTTAAAAATATTGGCAAAACGGGCATCGAACTGATTTTCCACCGCGGTCAAAACCTGGGCCCGCAGCGCCGGATTGGCTAAAGCTTTCTGGGCATCCTGGCGGCAGGCAACCAGCACATCCGTATCCCGCAGGATATCCGCCACATACAGATCCGGCAAGCCGTGCTGCCTGAGTCCGAACAACTGGCCGGCGCCCCGCAGTTCCAGATCTTTCTCCGACAGTTCAAAACCATCGCTGCAGCTATGGAGCACGTTTAAACGGGCCAGGGCTTCCGGCGCCAGATTATCCGTCACCAGCACGCAGTATGACTGCTGCTCGCCCCGTCCTACCCGGCCCCGCAGCTGGTGAATCTGGGCCAAACCGAACCGGTCCGCGTTCTCCACGATCATCAGGGTGGCGTTGGGAACATTGACCCCCACCTCGATGACCGTGGTGGTCACCAGCACTTTCAGCTCGCCTGCGGCAAAAGCCGTCATGATGGCTTCTTTCTCACTGTTTTTCAGTTTGCCATGCAGGAGGGCGCAGGGAATATCTTTCAGCCAGGTGCGTTTTAAATGCACAAACACATCGTTGACACTGGCCAGGTCACTGCCTTCCACCTCTTCGATGGATGGACAGACCACATAGGCCTGCCTGCCTGCCCGGACCTGCCGGACCAGACCGGCATAAACCTGGTCCCGCATCTCGCCGGTATAGCACAAAGTCTGAACCCGTTTGCGTCCCGGCGGCATCCCCTTCATGATGGACAGATCCACATCCCCGTACACGGTGAGAGCCAGGGTCCGGGGAATGGGCGTAGCCGTCATGACCAGGGTATCCGGAGCGTACCCGGATTTATTTACCAGCGCTGCCCGCTGATTCACGCCAAAGCGGTGCTGCTCGTCCGTGACCACCAGGGCCAGCTGGGCAAACTGCACATCGTCTTGCAGCAAAGCATGGGTGCCGATAAGGATCTGCAAGCTGCCATCCGCCAGCGCCGCAAGAATCTGCTCCCGCTCCGCAGCTTTGGTAGCGCTGGTCAGCAGGGCCAGCCGCACCCCGGTGCCTTGGAAAAATTGCTGCAGTGTTTCCAGATGCTGATGAGCCAGGATGCTGGAAGGCGCCACCAGGCAGCCCTGAAAACCATTTTCCACGGTCTTGGCCAAGGCCAGCGCCGCCAGAGCCGTCTTGCCGCTGCCGACATCACCCTGTAACAACCGGTGCATCGACTGGCGTCCTTCCATGTCATCGCTAATCTCGCGCCAGGCTTTTTGCTGGGCCGCGGTCAAGCGGAAAGGAAAACCTCGAAGCAGCGCCGCTACCAACTTACCGTCGGGACCGTGCTTGATACCTTCCCGGTTATCGTGATTATGTTCCCGGTTTAACAACAAGCCGCACTGCAGCAGGAACAGCTCCTCGTAAATGAGCCGCCGTTTTGCTGCCGCCAGCTTGGCCATACTCTCCGGAAAATGAATGTTCTGCAGACAGGCCAGCCGGTTTAAGAAACCGTACTTTTTCACGAAGGGTTCCGGGATGGTTTCCGGGCTGCCCAGTTTTACCGCCAGTTCTAAAGCCCGGCGCACGCTCTGCCGCAGGACTGTCTGCGTCAGGGATTCCGTCAGGTTATACACCGGCTGGATGCCCTGCAGTGTATCGCCGTGTTTAGCGTCTAAAATCTGGAACATGATCTCACTGACGGTCTTGGTACTGCGTCCCGGTTTCACCCGGCCCCGAACCAGGATTTCCAAATCCGGTTTTAACTGCCGGGCCACATAGGTCTGGGCGCCAAACAAAAACAAGGTGGCGTAGCCGGTCTCATCCCGCACGGTCACCATGGCATAACGCCTGCCGCCGGCACTGTAACGTTCCACCGCCCGCAGGGTCGTAGCCTTAAATAGCTGCAGGGAACCATCCGTAGCCAGTTCCCTGATGGTCAAAATCTTGGAATTATCAATATAGCTGTCCAGACGGGGATAAAAGTTTAAAAGATCGCCGATCGTCTGGATATTTAAACGGGCAAAAGCTTCTACCCTTTTAGGACCGATGCCCTTTAAAGTGCCGATGCTTTCCTGCCACCATTTCATGTTTTCACGCTCCCCATCAAAATAAAACTTGCTTTTATGTGCCTGCTATGGTAAGATATTTTTGTTAAATTTGCAACAAAGACCCAAACTAGTCTGTGCAAGGAGGTTAAGTGAAATGTCCAACACATGTGAGATCTGCGGTAAGGGCGCTATGGCCGGCAACAAGGTCAGCCACTCCAATAGAAAGAGCAGGACGACCTGGAAACCCAATATCCAACGGGTACGGGTTGTTGTAGACAATCAGGTTAAAGCCATGAATGTTTGCACCAGCTGCCTGCGTTCCGGTAAAGTAACCCGTGTTCAGGCTGCTCCGGTCGCTGCACCTGTTGAAGCTCCCAAAGCTGAAGCTCCCAAGGCCGAAGCTGTTGAAGCTCCTAAGGCTGAAGCTGTTGAAGCTCCCCAAGCTGAAGAAGCAAAATAAGACTGATATTAAAGAAACCAAATGCCGTACAGCATTTGGTTTTTTTATTTACTGCATAGCCTTGCCGCAGTTAGGACAGAACTTAACCTTCCGGTCCACCTTCGTCTTACAATGAGGGCAGATTGCAAAATGCAGATATTCTTCCAGCTTTTGGTCAAAGCGGTCGTAAAAATCCGTGACCTCTTCATCCTGCTTGCTCCACTGATAAGCTGTCGGTACTTTCTTATGCACATCAAAAACTACCTGGACCGTACCTTCATCCTTCACTTCCTGTACCGCCGCCTGGAACAATTTATGATGATTGTTCTGGAACAGCATGGCAAAGATGCCGGTACCTTCATCCTTCTTTAACTTGCCGCTGGCCAGACAATTCTGCTCGTCCAGAGTTTCCACGGCCAGATCCATCTCCCGGATACATTCCTTGACAAATTTCCAGGCCACCTGCCGGGAAATCTCGTACATCCTGTTTTCAAAACAACCGCCGGCACCATCTATCTTCATGCTCTAACCTCCACCAGTTTAAAATCAAATATATTATATTATAACATAAAAAAGCCGCAGACAAAAGCCTGCGGCTTTAAAACTGCAATTATTTAGCGTAATCAATAGCCCGGGTCTCTCTGATGATAACCACCTTGATCTGACCGGGATACTCCATTTCCTCCTCAATCTTCTTGGAAATTTCGCGCGCCAAGAGCACTGCCTTGGTGTCATCGATCACGTCGGGTTTAACCATAATCCTGATTTCCCTGCCGGCCTGGACAGCATAACACTTTTCCACACCGTCGAAGGATTCGGAGATTTCTTCCAATCGCGTCAAACGTTTCAGGTAACTTTCCAAAGTCTCGCGGCGGGCGCCGGGGCGTGCTGCAGAAACTGCATCCGCTGCGGCTACCAGCACGGATTCCACACAAGTGGCTTCCGTATCCCCGTGATGGGATGCGATAGCGTTAATAACTTTCTCAGATTCGTGATACTTCTTGGCCACCTGGACACCCAGTTCCACATGGGAACCTTCCATCTCGTGGTCCACGGCTTTACCGATATCATGTAGTAAACAGGCACGTTTAGCCAGGGTTACATCCACGCCTAACTCAGCAGCCATGATGCCTGCCAGATTAGCCACCTCGACAGAATGATTGAGTACGTTCTGGCCATAGCTGGTACGATATCTTAAGCGTCCCAGAAGCTTAATCAGTTCGGGGTGCAGACCGTTCACACCTACGGTGAAGGTGGCCTGTTCGCCGGCTTCCTTAATCCTCTGCTCTACTTCCTTCTGAGCCTTCTCCACCATTTCCTCAATACGGGCAGGATGGATACGGCCATCGTTAATCAGTTTCTCCAGGGCAATACGTGCAACCTCCCGTCTAACGGGATCAAAACCGGAAATAATAACCGCTTCCGGAGTATCATCGATAATCAAGTCAATACCAGTCAGGGTTTCCAGGGTTCTGATGTTGCGGCCTTCCCGGCCGATGATCCGGCCTTTCATCTCGTCGTTCGGCAGATCCACCACGGAAACCGTAGTTTCAGCCACGTGGTCTGCGGCGCAACGTTGGATGGCCGTGGAAATAATATCCCGGGCCTTCATGTCCGCTTCATCTTTCGCCTTCTGCTCCATGTCCTTAATCATCTTGGCAGTGTCGTGTTGGACATCTTCCTCCACGGCGGCAAGGAGCTCCTTCTTGGCGTCTTCACTGCTGAGTCCGGAAAGTCTTTCCAGCTCCTGCAGTTGTCTCTGGTAAAGCGCGTCCACTTTCTCCTGAGTAGCATTGAGCTTGGTTTCTTTTAAGTTCAGATGCTCCTCTTTCTTTTCGAAAGCGTCAATCTTCTTGTCCAGGTTTTCCTCCTTTTGAACCAGGCGGCGTTCCTGACGTTGCAGATCGATGCGGCGCTCTTTATTCTCACGTTCCATTTCGGTACGTTGTTTGTGAATCTCATCCTTTGCTTCCAGCAAAGATTCTTTCTTTTTCGCGTCAATTTGCAGCTGTGCTTCCTTGAGCATACGGTCTGCGCGTTCTTCCGCGCTGGCCAGCTTCCCTTCCGCAATATTCTTGCGTACCAGGTAACCGCCACCTACACCCACGATAACAGCTACAATAACGGCAATAATCGTTCCTAAAATTTACTTTCACCTCCCCCTGTTCTAACATAAAAAAGCGGGCAACAAACTCGTGCTGCCCCTTTTGGAATAAGCAAAACCGCCCCTTTAGTTAATGCGGGGCCTTCCTGCCTAAGCAGGAAACATCAAACATTAATTACACACGATTGGACAATATAATTGTAAATAAAATAGGTCCAAAAGTCAAGTAAAAGGCGAGAATTATCGTACTAAAGACCTAATAAAAAAGAACAGGCGCCTGTAACGCCTGTTCTCTAAAAATTCACTGCTCCAGAAGCTGTTTTTTGGCCTCCGCCAGGACCCGGTGCACCGCCGGTGCGGAAAAACCGCGGCTGGTCAGATAACGAACCAGGGCTGCCACACCTTTTTCCGTGGTACAATCATATTTTTGGTCCTTGCGTCTGGCCAGCACCGCAAAAGCTGCCAGGGCCCTTGCCTCTTCCTGCTCCCCGGTAAACTGTGCCAGAATCGCCGGCACATACTGGGGTTCCACCTGTTTTTTTACCAGTTCCGCCTGCAGATGCAGCCGGCCGTACACTTTTTTGTCCAGCCAGGCCTCATACACCTTTTGGGCGTATCGTTGTTCATCCAGCAGATGATACTCCTTCAGTTTGGCCACCGCCTGGTCACAAAACTCGGGCGCAGCGCCCCGCCTTAGTAAACGGCTGCGCAGCTCCTGCTCGCTGTAATCCCGGTTGCCTAACAGCTTTAAGGCAAACTCATAAACCTGATTACTTGTCGTCAGGCTCTTCTTTGGTTTCTGCCACGGCATCTTCAGGCGCACCTGCACTTTCGCTTACCACTTTATTAATGGTCAGGTCACGCACCTTTTTCTCAACTTCCTTGCAGACCTGAGGATTCTCTTTCAGATAATCCCGGGCTTTTTCCTTGCCCTGGCCGATACGCATATTATTATAGGAATACCAGGCGCCGCTCTTCTGGATGATGTCCATGTCCGCCGCCAGGTCCACGATACAGCCTTCGGTGGAGATGCCTTCACCGTAGAGAATATCGAATTCCGCCTGCTTGAAGGGAGGCGCTACCTTGTTCTTTACTACCTTGACCCGGGTGCGGGAGCCGATGCTTTCCGTACCGTTCTTGATGGTCTCAATACGGCGCACCTCCAGCCGGATGGTAGAATAGAATTTGAGCGCCCGGCCGCCGGTGGTCGTTTCCGGATTACCGAACATGACGCCCACCTTCTCACGGATCTGGTTGATGAAGATGGTGGCGCACTTGGATTTAGAGATGATGCCGGTAAGTTTACGCAGGGCCTGGCTCATCAGCCGTGCCTGCAAACCTACATGGGAATCGCCCATCTCGCCTTCAATCTCGGCGCGAGGTACCAGCGCCGCCACGGAGTCGATGACGATAATATCGATGGCGCCGCTGCGTACCAGGGCGTCGCAAATTTCCAGAGCCTGTTCGCCGTTATCCGGCTGGCTGATAAGCAGATTATCCACGTCCACGCCTAAATGTCTGGCGTATTCCGGATCCAGAGCATGCTCCGCATCAATAAATGCCGCATAGCCACCCAGTTTTTGGGCTTCAGCGATCATATGCAGGGCCACGGTGGTCTTGCCGGAAGATTCAGGACCGTAAATCTCGGTCACACGTCCGCGGGGGATGCCGCCAACGCCTAAGGCAATATCCAGGGTCAGGGCCCCGGTGGGGATGACTTCCACGTTCATCTTGGCGCTGGCTTCGCCTAACTTCATGATGGAGCCTTTGCCAAAATCTTTTTCAATCTGATGCATGGCGCTGTCTAACGCCCGCTGTTTATCTTTATCGCGTTCAGTTGTTGCCATTAATCTTTACCTCCTGTGAGAACTATCCTTGTCCTTATTATACAAACGGTTGTTCGTTTTTGTCAAGTAGAATTTACCGGCCGGCGCAAAAGGACCAGCCGCCGGAAAGCCGCTGGTCCCAAAGTTTCTATTCAGCTTGTGCCAACGCCTGGATCTCTTCCTTGCTAAACAGGTAGGTCTCGTTGCAGAAAGGACAATGTACTTCCGTCTTGGCATCCTGCCCCAGCTCCTGTAAATCCTTCGCCGGCAGCGTCGCCAAAGTTTGTAAAACCCGTTCCCGGCTGCAGCGGCATTTAAACTGCACCGGTTTTGTTTCCAGAATATGGGTTTCCAGACCGCGTCCCAGAAGCTCAATCATCTTTTCCGGGCCGTACCCCAGTTCCAGCATCTGGGAAACATAGGGCAGACGGCGCACGTTGGCGTCCAGGATATCCAGGGTGTGCTCGTCACAATCCGGCAGCGCCTGGATAAAGTAGCCGCCTGCTTCCAGGACCTGACCGCTGGGCGCTACCAGAACCCCCAGGGCCACTGAAGAAGGCGTCTGCTCCGAGGTGTAAAGATAACTGGTCAGATCATTGGCAATCTCGCCGCTGACCAGGTTGGCATAACCGGTAAAAGGCGCCGCATTCTTGCGGTAGCGCGTCACGGTAATAGTGCCCGCACCTACGGCGCCGCCCACATCCAGCTTGCCGTTCTTGGGCGGCAGATAGACATCCGGGTTGCCCACATAGCCCCGCACACAGAAATTCTCTGCGTCGGCTACCACCTCGCCGATAGGACCGTCGCCTTTAAAGCGCAGCCCAACCCGCTCCCCGTCCTTCATGGTGGCGGCAAACAGCAGGGCGCCGGCCATAGCCCGGCCTAAAGCGGCGCTGGCCACATGGGAACATTTATGCCTTTCGGTAATAGTACGGGTCAAATTCGTGGTACGGGTGGCGTAAATACGTACGCCCGACGCCGTACCCATGGTTAAGATATCCGGTAACTGGGCCATATTATTTTACCTGCCGCAGCAGGTTCACCATCTCCATGGCGCTCATCGCTGCGTCCGTACCCTTGTTGCCGCTCTTGGTGCCGGCGCGTTCCACGGCCTGCTGGATCGTATCCGTGGTCAGGATACCGAAAGCCACCGGCACCTGCTGCTGCAAAGCTACCTGGGCCACACCTTTGGAAGCTTCGGCACACACATAATCAAAATGCGGGGTAGCGCCGCGAATCACTGCGCCCAGGCAGATTACCGCATCGTACTTTTTGGTAGCGGCCAGAGTTTGGGCAGCCAGGGGAATCTCAAAAGCACCCGGCACCCAGGCCACGGTAATATTCTTATCCTCCGCCTCGTGACGGGTCAGGCAGTCTAAAGCGCCGCCTAAAAGTTTGCTGGTGATAAATTCGTTAAAACGGGCCACCACGATGGCCACCTTCATATTTTTCGCGGTTAATTTTCCTTCTAAAGTTTGCATGTTGTTTCCTCCTCTGCATTTTAAACGCTGTTTATTTATTTACTTATTTATTTACTGCTGCTTGTTTGCTCAACCAGGCGGACCAGCTCTTATTCAGCTGGGGATACGCCTGCACATAATCATAAAAATATTTGATGAAACGGGCCCGGTCCACCGCCGCCAGCTCGTGCCAGTCGTCGCTGTCCTTCTTGCCGCCTTCCAAAAGGTTCACGCCCTTCAGGAGATACTGCCGGGCTGCGATGTCTTCCACCGGCACCCGGTCCGCATTGCGGAGAATGTCCGCCATGGTCATGAAAGTCGTCGTCCGTCCCATACCGGCCTGACAGTGAAAATGCAGCCAGGCATCTTTAGGCAGACGCTTGTAAAACTTCAAAAAGGCATCTACCTGATCCGGTTGAGGCGCCAGCATATCCGTCAGGGTGAACCTGACATAATGCCCGCCGGCTGCCTGCACCGCTGCCGCTTCCGTCTCGGAACTGGTCACGGTAAAAGTTTTGCCTCCCGTGGGTTTTCCCCAGCCAAAAGCTGTAGCCGCCACGGTCTTACCCTGCGCAGCCGCCAGGCGCTGAGCTTCATCCTGCAGGATAGCTGCCGTGCTTAAACCTACGTTGGACCGGTTATCCTTGCCGTACCAGCTGACGGTTTCGTTGTTCAGATACCCGTGGCTTTCCTGGCGCAAATCCACGATATAGATGGGTCCCTGGCCTGCCGCCGTGCGTAAAGTCTGCAGCAGGGGTTTAAACTCATTGCGTCCCGGATTGGCGCTGCCGGAAACGCGCAAGGCAGCCAGACCTTCCGTACTGGGAGTCCAGGCCGCTTTGGCTAACGGATACTGTTCCGTACGGAAACGTCGTGGCAGTCCCCCGGTGCCGGTGCCTTCGTAGCGCCAGAGATAGCCACGTTCCCGGACGGGATGCACCAGTGGCTGCTCGTAGGCAGAAACCGCCGCAGGCTGTTCCTGGGCCTCGATAGCCAGAACTTCCTGCAGCTCCGCCACCGAAGTAGTGGGCGCGGTAATAACCGGTTTCTTAGCCGCCTGAACGTTAGCCCAGGGCAGACCCCACATCAACACCGCTGCCAGAAGTACCGGCAGCAGCTGTTTCTTATTTCCTGGCTTAGCCATGACGCTTACTTCCCTTCCTGAGGCAGATGCAGCTTATGCCCCATCTTGTCTTCCTTGGTTTCCAGATAATGTTCGTTATAATGGTTGGGCTCCATGATGATGGGCACCCGGTCCGAAACCGTGATGCCGTACCCGGAAAGTCCCGCCCGTTTCGCCGGGTTGTTGGTGATAAGCCGGATACTGGTCAGGCCTAAATCCGCCAGGATCTGGGCGCCCAGACCGTAGTCCCGCAAATCCGGGGCAAAACCTAAACGTACATTGGCTTCCACCGTATCCAGACCCTGATCCTGCAGGGCGTAGGCGCGAATCTTATTGGCCAGGCCGATGCCGCGGCCTTCCTGCCGCATGTACACCACCACGCCGCAGCCTTCTTTTTCAATCATCTTTAAAGCCGTGGCCAGCTGGTCGCCGCAGTCGCAGCGCAAACTGCCGAAAGCATCGCCGGTGAGACATTCGGAATGAACCCGCACCAGCACATCTTTCTTTCCTTTGACGTCGCCCTTGACCAGAGCCACATGGCAAAGGTCGTCCAGGTCGTTTTCGTAGGCGATGATACGGAAGGTGCCGTACTTGCTGGGCAGGGCTGCTTCCGCTACCCGGTGCACCATCTTTTCGTGAGCCTTACGGTAGGCTACCAGTTCTGCCACCGTAATAAACACCAGCTGGTGTTTCCGGGCAAATTTAATCAGATCCGGCACCCGGGCCATATGGCCGTCGTCCTTCATGATCTCGCAGCACAAGCCTACCGGCGGCAGACCGGCCAGCTTACACAAATCCGTGGTCGCTTCCGTGTGGCCGGTGCGGACTAAGACGCCGCCTGCCCGGGAACGTAGCGGAAAGCAGTGACCGGGACGGCGAAAATCGCCGGGCTGGACCGCCGGGTCCGCGCACATCTGCATGGTACGGGCCCGCTCGTAAGCGCTGATGCCGGTGGTGGTATCCTTATAATCCACCGACACGGAAAAAGCTGTCTCGTGGTTATCCGTGTTATTGGCCACCATGGCGCCAAACTGCAGCTTATCCATAATTTCCGGCGCGGCCGGCATACAGATCAGCCCCCGGGCTTCCCTGGCCATAAAATTTACTAGCTCCGGGGTGCAGAGTTTGGCGCTGGTAATCAGGTCGCCCTCGTTCTCCCGGTCCTCATCGTCAGTAACCAGGACCATCTGGCCTGCCTTGATAGCGGCTATAGCTTCTTCCACCGTGTTAAATTTAAAATTTTCCATCTTGAACTCCTCTGTTCTCTCTGTAAAATTACTGTTTATCTGTACAGCCAGGCCTGCCGGACCAGCAGGACCTGCTGCTTTTAAAAACCATTTTTGGCTAAAAATTCCGCGGTCAGACCTGCGTTTTCCACCTGGGTACGGCGAGACCCGCCGGCTGCGGCCGTCTGACTAAAACGCGCCGCCAGCATCCGCTCCACATACTTGGCCAGGATATCGGTTTCCAGGTTTACCTGTCCTCCCACGCCCTTCTCTCCCAGGGTCGTACTTTTCCTGGTGGTGGGAATCAGGGAAACGCCAAAATCCTGATCTGTCACCGTGGTCACGGTCAGGCTGATGCCGTCCACGGCGATAGAACCCTTGGGGATAATATACCGCAGCAAATCTGCCGGCGCGGTGATGCGGAACACTTCCGCATTGCCTTCCCTGGTAATACCGGCAATGGTACCGATGCCTTCCACATGACCCAGCACCAGATGACCATCCAGCCCGTCCGCCGGACGCAGCGTGCGCTCCAGGTTTACCTTACTGCCAGGTTTCAGCTGGCCTAAATTACTGCTGCGCAAAGTTTCCGGCATCACATCCGCTGTAAAACTGCTGCCGGTTAAGACCACCACCGTCAGACACACACCGTTCACCGCTATGCTGTCGCCCAGTTTGAGACCCGGTAAAACTTGCCGGGCCCGCACGGCCAGGCGGCAGGTCTGTGCATCTTCCGTCAGGCTGAGCACCGTGCCCAGCTCCGCTACTAATCCTGTAAACATTTCAGACCTCCCCGGCCGTCACCCGGCCTGTGATCAAAAAATCTTTACCTAAAACCCTGGTGGTATCCACGGCTACCGGCAGTCCCGGCGCCATAGCCGCCAGACCCGTACCGCCAATGGGCGGCAGTGCTGCTGCGCCGCCTACCACCTTGGGAGCGATAAAAGCATAAATCCTGTCCACCAGTCCGGCATCCACAAAACTGCCGTGGACCTGGCTGCCGCCTTCTACCAGCAGACTGGTCAGCTTGCGCTCACCTAAAATATCTAAAAGTTTTCCTAAATCCAATTTACCTGCCGGCGCCGGTAAAGTTAAAACCTCTACCTCCGGCAGCTTGGCTAACAGTTCCAGCTTAGCCGCCGGCGCCTCTGGTCCCACCACAATAATCGTGGTCGTGCCGCCCTGCAAAACTTGTGCTGTGAGCGGGATACGGGCCTGGCTGTCAAGCACGATCCGCACCGGATTTTTACCTTGCACCAGCCGGGTGGTCAGTTCCGGATCGTCTGCCAGGACGGTGCCGATACCTACCAGGATGGCATCATGGATCTTGCGCAAATAATGCGCCTCCACATGGGCCTCCCTGCCAGTGACCTGCTGCCCGTCACCGGCGGCCGTGGCCAGTTTCCCGTCCAGGGTCATGGCATACTTTAAGCTGACGAAAGGACGCCGGGTGGTGACCCAGCGTAAAAAATGTTCGTTCAAACGGCGGGCTTCCGCCTCACATAGCCCCACTTCCACCTGGACCCCGCCGGCGCGGAGCCGGGCAAAACCCTGGCCGCACACCTTGGGATTAGGATCTTCCTGGGCCGCTACCACCCGCTTAATACCTGCCCTAAGCAAGGCATCGCAGCAGGGACCGGTCCGTCCAAAATGGCTGCAGGGTTCCAGGGTCACATAAGCCGTATGGGGCATGGCTTTGTGTTTCCTGACATCCGCCAGGGCATTCACCTCGGCGTGGGCTTCCCCTGCCTTGTGATGATAACCCCGGCCCACGATGTTCCCCGCCGCGTCGGTGATGACGCAGCCCACCATAGGATTGGGACTGGTTTCGCCTTCCGCCTGCCGGGCCAGTTCCAGCGCCAACTGCATATATTCTAAATCGGTCATCCTGTCAGCCTCCTCTACCTGTAAGACCGCCACCGCCTGGCAACGGCCTCCAGCTTTACTACTACCGCAGCTTTTCCGGCAGCGGCCTTCCCTACCATATAAAAAAGCGGCAAACCCCCTGTGGGGTTTACCGCTTGTCTTAGCCAGTCCTGTCTTTTTTCATCCAGACTATACTGTCGGTTCCGGAATCGCACCGGATCATGCCCGAAGGCTCGCGGACTTTACCGCCGGTAGGGAAACGCTCCCAACCCCAAAGACGTTCTTACAATATTCATTATAATGAGTGGTACCGGTACTGTCAACAGCACGACCTGAGAAGATTCTGTGAAGCACCTGGCTTCAGCAGTTCTCGCCTAAACCGCTGCGCAAAGTAGCGATGGCTTCTTTGGTATCAGCCGCGCCGTACACATAGGACCCGGCCACCAGCACATTGGCCCCGGCCGCAATTACCAGTGGCGCCGTCTTTTTGTTAATGCCGCCGTCCACCTCGATATCCGTATTCAGCCCGGCCGCCTGCAACATACGCCGCAGCTGGGTGATCTTGGGCGGCATGGTTGTGATAAAACTCTGGCCGCCGTAGCCCGGGTTCACCGTCATCAGCAAAAACAAATCCACATTCGGCATCACCCACTCGATGGTACTCAAAGAGGTGGCCGGATTCAAAGCTACCCCGGCCTTAATGCCGTGGGCATGAATTGCCTGCAGGCAGCGGTGCAGATGCTGGGTCGCTTCCGCATGGACCACGATCATATCGGCGCCGGCTTCCACAAAGGCATCAATATAAGTTTCCGGATGTTCCACCATCAGGTGGCAGTCAAAAGGCAGCTGGGTCACCGGGCGCAGCTTTTTTACCACGGGAGCGCCAAAAGTCAGGTTAGGGACAAAGTTCCCGTCCATGACGTCGATGTGGACCCAGTCCGCACCTGCCGCCTCAATCTTTTTAATTTCCTCGCCCAACTTAGAAAAATCTGCCGAGAGGATTGACGGAGCAATCTTAATCATTTGCGGTACATCCTTTCCCCGGCCGCGGTAAGTTCCTGCCGCAGGGCCAGATACGAAGCATAACGGCTGCGGGCAATCCTGCCTGCCGCCACGGCGTTTTTCACGCCGCAAATCTTTTCATGGTCATGAGTACAGGGAGTAAACTTACACTCCTGTGCGTAGGCCGCAAATTCCGGAAAATAACCGGCCAGGTCCCCCAGCTCCACCCCTTCCAGGAACACATTGCCAAACCCGGGTGTGTCTGCCAGGTAGCCGCCGTTAAAAGGTACCAGGGTCGTAAACCTGGTAGTGTGTTTGCCGCGGCTGATCTTTTCGCTTAAAGCGCCGGTCTGCTGAGCCAGCTCCGGGTCCAGGGCGTTCATCAGGGAAGATTTTCCCACACCGCTGGGGCCGCCGAAAGCCGTGATCTTACCGGCCAGCGCCGCCTGCAGTTCCGGGATGCCGGCGCCGGTTTTAGCCGAGACAGGAAAGACCCGGTACCCGGCCTGCCGGTAAATCTGTACCAGGGCCTGCGCCTCCTCCGGCACGGCCGCATCCATCTTGTTCAAAGCCAGCAGCACCGGCATCTTGTGCGTAGCCGCCAGCACCAGCAGCTTATCCAGGATCAGCGGGCTGAAAAGTGGTTTCGCCACCGCCATGGTCAGCACCAGCGCATCCAGGTTCGCCACCGTGGGCCGCGTCATAAAGTTGCGCCGGGGCAGCACGGACGTGATCATGCCCGCCGTACCGTCCTGGTCAAAAGTTACCAGGTCGCCGGGACACAGGGAAAACCGTTCCTGTTTCATGCGTCCCTTCACCTTGCAGGTGTAAGTTACGCCGCCGGCGGCCACGTAATAAAAACTGTTGTAGGCTTTAAGAACCCTGCCTTCACTCACAGACTTTTTTCCTCCAGCAATTTCTGGTCCACAAAGAACTGTACCTTGGCCGGTCCGGACAAGGTCAGTTTCTGCCGCACCCGGGTACCGCCCTTATACTTGCCGTCGGCAGCTACCCACTGCTTCTGGGCATCTTTTACAAAAATCTGCACCGCATGGTCGCCCGTACCCGGTACCACAAATTCCACGTACTGGGTGTTGGTAGCCGGTGCCGGCGGTTTCTTGCCGCTGGAAATAGTCAGAGAAATCTTGCTCTCGCTGCTCACCGTCGTACCCGCTTCCGGAGACATACCGACGATGATATTAGCCGGTTTCTCGCTGTCCACGGTCTTCAGCTCGCCGATATTCAGTCCCAGGGCGATAAGCTTGTCCTGGCCGTTATCCAGGGACAGGCCTACGATATTAGGCATCTGCGCCTTCTTGGGTTTTTCGTCTTCCTTCTGGTTTACCACCAGGTCGATAGCCGTACCTTTAGGCAGTTTGCTGTCCGCCTTGGGCGACTGCTTCAGGATTACATCCTTGCTCTTGCTGCTGTCCCAGGTCTTGGTCACGTTGCCAACTTTGTAGCCGGCTGCTTCCAGGTTCTGCTTGGCCTGCTCCAGGGTCTGACCGGTCACATTGGGCACGGTCAAAAGTTCCAGGCCGCGGCAGATGGTGATGGTCACGACGGCGCCGCTCTTCTTCATGGTCTTGGGCGCCGGATCCTGTTTCATAACCGTCCCCGGGGTCACGCTGGCATCATATTCTTCTTTTAACTTAATCTTAAAGCCAGCATCTTCCAGGACTTTCTGTGCTTCCACCACGGTCATACCGGTTACGGCCGGTACTTCCACGTTAGGCGTGGTATAGGTAAAATACCCGGCCAGAGCTACGCAGAGCACGATAAAAGCACTCAGGCAGTACATGAGTATCTTCTTGATTTTCTTTTTCCGGGCGGCTTTGGCATCCACAACTGCCAGTTCTTCCCTGGCAGGTACCGGGCTCATCACCCGGGTGGCGTCCTCCTCGCCCTGGAAATCAGCCACTTCCGGGCCTACAGGTTCCAGCGGTTCCGTGTAGCCGCTATGGTAATTTACGTCTACGTCTTCGCCGATCAGATCAGCTTTCACCGCCAGCAAATCCCGGCGCATCTCTTCCGCCGTCTGGTAGCGTTCCGCCAGACTTTTGGCTAACGACTTATCAATCACATGCTGCAAGCGGGGCGGTACGTCTTTCACATAGGTAGCCAAAGGTTCCGGCTCCGCCTCGATATGCATACGGGCTACCGCCAGGGCCGTGCTGCCGTCAAACGGCACCTGGCCGGCGATCATCTCGTACAGCACCACGCCTAAAGAATAAATATCAGACTGGGCCGTTACCGCTTCGCCCTGAGCCTGCTCCGGCGAAAAATAATGTACGCTGCCCACCACGTTGGCGTTAAAGACCATGGTCTCGTCGCTGACCATGCGGGAAATGCCGAAGTCCACAATCTTGGGCACCAGGCCTTCCGCTAACAGGATATTCTGGGGCTTAATGTCGCAGTGAATAATATTATGTTTATGGGCATGCTGCAGCGCCGCCGCCAGCTGCGCCGCAATGCTGACCGCCTGAGGTATTTCCAGCCGGCCTTTCTGCTCCTCGTACGCCTTCAGGGTGATGCCTTCCACGTATTCCAT
Organism: uncultured Acidaminococcales bacterium; assembly: GCA_964293585.1. Classification (GTDB taxonomy): domain Bacteria; phylum Bacillota; class Negativicutes; order Acidaminococcales; family Acidaminococcaceae; genus JAKVKY01. The sequence goes on along the minus strand of CAXYYS010000001.1, from coordinate 12,767 downwards.
GACGATATAGTGGATGCCGTCCTCCTCGCAGACGTCGAAAATATTGATGATAGAAGGGTGGATAAGCCGGGCCGCCGATTTTGCTTCCCGCTCAAACTGAGCCAGCTGGCTCTTGTCCTTCAGGAACTGGTCCTTTAAAACTTTCACAGCCACCCGGCGGTCCAAAAGTACGTCCCGGGCCAGATAGACATCGGCCATGCCGCCAAAACCTATCGGCTTGATGATCTCGTAGCGTCCTCTCAGGATCTTGCCTGCTTCCATCTTAGTCCACCTCCCGGCTGTCGTTTAAGCCAATGATAATAAAAGAAATATTGTCCCGGCCGCCGTTTAAGAGCGCCTGCTCCAGCAGGGCATCACTCTTAGCCTGCAGGCCGCCGTTAATGTGCAACAGTTGTTCCATCTCCGTATCCCGGAGCATATCCGAAAGCCCGTCACTGCACAGGAGCAGCGTATCTTCCGCCGCCACATCCAGCTGGAAAATATCCGCTTCCACGTATTTTTCCACACCGATACCCTTGGTGAGCAGGTTCTTTTCCGGATGGGTAAAAGCTTCCTGTTTGGTAATTTCCCCTTTAGCCACCAGCTCGCTGACCAGGGAATGGTCCTTGGTAATCTGCACCAGGCTGCCCCGGTGCCACAGGTACAACCGGCTGTCGCCTACGTTAAAGGCATAGGCTTCGCCGTGCCCCGGCAGGTAAACACCTGTGATGGTGGTACCCATGCCATGATACTCCGGTTTGCTGGCTGCCAGCTCGTACACGGCCATGTTGATCTTGCTGATGGTGTGCCGGAGGGCATCCATCAGACCCTGACCGCTGAGGCCGGAAAACCTGGGGGCTTCCTGGTCCAAAACTTTCAGCGCTTCCTTGCTGGCCACTTCGCCGGCCGCATACCCGCCCATGCCATCCGCGATGGCAAACAGGTGTGGTTCCCGGACTAACAAACTATCTTCGTTATTTTTTCTGACTAAACCGATATGGGTCTTACTGATGACTGGCATTTCCCTTGCTCCTCAATTTAAATGGTAAACTTTTACGCTTCCGGCTTCGGTTCCGGTTGCTCCAGATGCTGAGCCCGCAGCTGGCCGCAGGCCGCGTTAATATCCGCGCCCATCTCCCGGCGCACGGTCACATGGACCCGGCGCTTTTCCAGGGCGGCCACAAAACGCTCCAGCTTTTTCTTGCCCGGACGCAGGAAACCTTTTTCCGGCACCGGGTTGGCAGGAATCAGGTTCACGGCCGCATGCTTAAAGCGCATATAATCGCCTAATAGCTCCGCATCCGCTTCGCTGTCGTTCTTGCCTGCCAGCAGGATATATTCGTACGTTACCTGGCGTCCGGTCTTGACGGCATATTCTTCCGCCGCCGCCAGCACCTCGGTCAGGGGATAAGTCTTGTTCACCGGCATGAGCTCGCTCCGCAGATCCGGGCGCACCGCATGCAGGGAGATAGCCAGGTTAAAAGGCTGGCCCAATGCTGCCAGGCGTTTGATACCCGGCACGATGCCGCAGGTGGACAGGGTCATGTTGCGGTAACTGATGCCCGCTGCCGCCGGATCGTGTAAAAAGTCCAGGGCGCCTAAGACATTCTCAAAGTTTAAAAGCGGTTCGCCGCTGCCCATGACGATGATGCGGCTGACCCGGCCTTCCTCATCCCGGAGGCGGCCGTTAAACAGATAGACCTGGGCCATGATCTCGGCTTTAGTCAAATTACGGGCGCAGCCGTGCAGACCGCTGGCGCAAAAAGCACAGCCCATGGCGCAGCCGGCCTGGCTGGACACGCAGACGCTGTAGCCGTAATCATGATGCATGAGCACGGTCTCGATAGCGTTGCCGTCGGTCATCTCCAGCAGCAGCTTGGTGGTCAGGCCATCGGCGCTGCGCTGTTCCTGTAAAATTTTAATCTCCGCCGGCAGCACGCTAAAAGCCGCCGCCAGTTTTTCCCTATCCGCCGGGGACAGGTTGGTCATCTTGTGAAAGTCAAACTCCGACTTCACATACAGCCACTGAAACACCTGGCTGGCCCTGAATTTTTGCAGGCCCAGGGCGGCCAGTTCCGTTTGCAGTTCGGCTAAGGTTAAACCAAAAATTTCTTTTTTCAAAATATACTCCTCGTAAAATTATTCCGCTGCGCCGGCAGTGTCAGGCGCCGCCGTGTCAGTTGCTTTAATAGTTTCAGATGCCGCCTCAGTTGCTTTAGCAGTTTCAGTCACCGCCGTCTCAGTTGCTTTAGTAGTTTCAGCCGCCGGCGCGGTTCTTGCCAGCAAAGCCAGATAGAACCCGTCCACTCCGTCACGCTGAGGCAACAGTTGTAACTCGGTGACCGTTTCCCCGGTCAGGGGATGTTTGAACCCGGCTAAATGCCAGTCCGGATGCGCGGCTAAAAAGCGCGCCACCAGACCGTGATTTTCCGCAGACTCCAGGGTACAGGTGCTATACAAAATCTGGCCGGCCGGTTTCGCATACTGCACCGCCGTCTCCAGAATCTGGAGCTGCAAGGGCGGGAAAGCCGCCAAATCTGCTTCCGTCCTGGTCCAGCGCGCCTCGGCCCGGCGGTTTAACACGCCTAAGCCGCTGCAGGGTGCGTCCACCAGCACATAGTCCGCCTTGCCCACCCAGGTTTCCCGCACCTGCGTGCCGTCCTGCAGGAACGTATAGACATTCTTCAGGCCCAGACGGGCGGCATTGGCCTTAATCAGATCCAGCTTGTGGGGATAAATATCACAGGCCCGGACCTGGCCCCTGTTTTCCATCAGCACCGCCATATGGGTGGTCTTGCCCCCCGGGGCGCTGCACATATCAATAACCGTGCTGCCGGGTTTGGGGTTCAGCACCCGCCCTGCCAGCATGGAACTTTCGTCCTGGATATAAAAACCATTGTAATATTTGTTAAACAAAGCTTTCAGGGACGGTATCTTCGTGCACACGATACCGTCCGGGCTCCAGGTAGACGCCTGAGCCGTAAAACCGTCCGCGGTTAACTTTTCCAGCAGTTCTGCCCTGGTGGTGACCAGGGTATTAGCCCGCAGGGTCAGCGGCGCCGGTGCATTATCAAAGGCACAGAGTTTTTCCGTGTCTGCCAAACCAAATTCCTGTTCCCAGCGGCGCAAGAGCCATTCGGGATGGTACGCCGTTAACGCTAAATGCTGCAGCGGCGCCTTGGCCTGCTCCGGCCAGTCTAACGTAGCTTTTTGCCGCACGCTGCTCCGGAGTACCGCGTTCACAAACTTCACGATGCCAGGATGACCAAAATGTTTGGCCAGGTTCACGCTCTCGTTGACGGCAGCGCTTACCGGCACCCGGTCCAGAAAATAAATCTGGTACACGCCCAGGCGCAAAATATTCCGGGTCTCCGGTTCCAGGGAAGCCAGCGGCCGGCTCACAAAATGTTCCAGGATCCAGTCCAGGGTTCCCAGGGTCTTCACGGTGCCGTACACCAGCTCCGTGACAAAACGCCGGTCCAGGTCGCTTAAACCGGCTTCCGGCAACATCTCGTTCAGGACCAGGTTGCTATACGCCCCGTCCTTCAGGATACGGTTGATAATCTTAATCGCCGTCATACGCGCATTTGGCGGCTGCTTTTTGGTAGTCGTCTGGCGCGGCGGTTTAGGCGGATTTTTCTTTAGCATGCTTGTCCTCGTCCGTCATGAAACTTAAGATGGCGGTTTCTACTTTCTCCATATCTACCCGGGTATTAAAACACGGGCCAAAAGGTCTTTCGTTAAACACACCCAGCACCGGTACCGGGAACACGTCCTGGATACCGCTGGTCAGATCCCGCTCGCAGGCTACCGCCACGATAGCCTTGGGCCGGGCCTGCATCACCATCTGCCGGGCCAGGGTACCGCCGCTGGCCACTACCAGGTGCAGTCCGTATTTATGGCAGAGCGCCAAAAGCTGGCCCACGTTGCACTGGCCGCACTGGTGGCAGTTTTCCACGTTGCGGGTCAGCTTATAGATGCAGGTGTCCCGCTGCAGGCAGTGGGGCGTCAAAATTAAGATCCGGTTGGCCGGCACCTTGATGTGATGCTGGCGTACCAGGTTGTTGTTCACTTCGATAAAAGACTGCTGAATCTTCTGGCGGCTGATATTAAAGATGCGCCCCAGGCCGATGGCAAAGGGGAACAGGATGTTAATCGCCTTCCAGGCCCAAAAATACACAGGCTTCAAGATGGGCATGCCCAAAATACCCAGCACGATGCCGACTTCGCCTAAGAGCAGGGCCAGCACAAAGCAGAGCACCGCCAGGCCGAACAAGGCCGGCAGCCAGGCGCTGATAGAATTCAGACCCGGACCTGTCACCTTCCAGACCATGTAGAGCACCACTGCCGTCAGGAGAGTGCTGCACAGGATCAGTGCCAGAAAGATACGCTTTTTCGGTTTACTGAGCATGATTTCGTTAGTATCCATAAAACTTACTGCTTACCTCAATTCTTTCACTTGCAAGACTTACACCGCGTCCCGGACATTGCCGGTACGCCTTATTTAGACAGGGACGCCGTTCCCAGCTGATCCCCGGCCTTGACGCCCCGTCCGTTTAAAAAGACCTGGGACGGCATACGCTTCTTGGACTCGGGCTGTACTTCCAGCACTTCCAGGCTGTCCCGGCCGCATGCCACCGTAAAAGTTTTTTTGCTGACGCTGAGCACCGTGCCCGGTACCCCGTCCAGTCCCGGAACCACCCGGGTGTCCCACAGCTTTAACATCCTGCCGTCAGGCAGGGTGGTAAAAGTTCCCGGCTCCGGGTTAAAGGCCCGGATCAAATCGTGGAGCTGCAGGGCGCTTCTCGTACAGTCAAGATGTTCCATGTCCCGGGTGAGGAGCGTGGCCTTGGTGGCCTTACTCTCGTCCTGGGGCGTAAAAGTTAAACTGCCGTCCGCAATAGCATCCAGCTTTTCCAGTAAAAGTTGTGCGCCCGCCTCCTGGCACAAAGTTTCCAGCTCGCCCTTGGTCATCTCCGGCGTGATAGGCACAACCACCTGGGCATAACTGCCGCCGGTATCCATGCCCGCTTCCATGTGCATCAGGGTCACGCCGCTTTCCTTTTCGCCGTTCATGAGGGCATAGTTCAGCGGCGCCGCGCCTCTATATTTAGGCAGCAGCGAGGCATGCACATTCACGCAGGCGAATTTAGGAATATCCAGGATGGCCTGGGATAAAATCTGGCCGAAAGCCGCCACTACGATAAAATCCGGCTGGTAGGCGGCTAACTGCGCCGTCACTTCCGGGGTCTTGACCTTGACCGGCTGCAGCACCGTCAGGCCCACGCTTGCCGCGTAAGCTTTCACCGGCGTGGGTACAACCTTTTTGCCCCGTCCCCGGGGGCGATCCGGCTGGCTCACCACCGCCACGATCTCATATTTTTTACTTTCTACCAGGGCCCGCAGGCTGGCTACCGCAAAGTCCGGCGTGCCCATGAAAATAATCTTGTACATATTAGCTCCTGTTACGGCGCTACAAGCGCCGCTATTTTTCTGCACAACCGCCTGGCAACGCCACGCTCTTTTTTCTGTCCCCTTATTTAGCCGGCGCCGCTGCCGGTCCCGCGATGGGGCCGTTAATATTGGCCCGGCGCTTGGCTTCCGCCGCCGGGGTGTGGGATTGTTCCTTGGGGGTGATGGAAATGGCCCGGTCCGTAAAGAGGATGCCGTCCAGATGGTCCAGCTCGTGCTGGATGCACACCGCTAAAAGTCCTTCCGCCGCCACAAACTTCTTCTGGTTCTTAGTATCGTAGTATTCACATTCCACGTAAGCGCTGCGCTCAACCTCGCCTTCAAAATCCGGCACGGACAGACAGCCCTCGCCTACCACGATCTTGCCTTCCCGCTTGGTGATCACCGGGTTGATCAGCTCCATGAGCCCGTGCTCATCCCCCACGTCAATAACCACCATGCGCTGCAGGATGCCCACCTGGGGTGCGGCCAGTCCTACGCCGTTATCATCTTTATACATGGTTTCCGCCATGTCTTTTAAAAGACGCTTAATCTTCTTATCTACTTTACCTACCGGTTGGGAAATCATCTTTAAAACGGGGTTGCCCGCTGTCAAAACCTTTAACTTGGCCATCCTTGTCCTCCTGAAAACTGACACCTATTATTCGTAAATTATATTATACCATAGAATGCAAAAGAGGTACAGTGACAAGCACTGTACCTTACAGCATGCTTAACGGGTCCACGTCAAAATACACATTGGGCTGCTGCCGGAACTGGGACTGGAGCAGGGCATCCTTTAACACGTCCAGCCGCCCGCTCTTTACCAGCACGTTGGTCTTGTACAGATCACGCACCTTGGGCACCAGCGCCGGGAAAGGCCCGGCAATCTCGGTTTGGGGCAGCTGTTCCTTTGCCGCCACCTGTTTTAAAAAGTCTGCCACCGCCTGGGCCTGGCGTCCGCTTTCCAGCTCGTCCTGATGCCAGACTACCAGCTTCAGCACCTGGGCAAAAGGCGGATAGCCTAATTCTTTCCTGTTCTCCAGCTCCAGCTTGGCAAAACCGTCATAGTCCTGTTTCGCCGCCAGCTGAATCACTTCATTCTCCGGGTCATAAGTCTGCAAGACCACCCGGCCTTTCAACTCGCCCCGTCCTGCCCGTCCCGCGGCCTGGGTGATCAGGCTGAAGGCCCGCTCTCCCGCCCGGAAGTCCGGCAAATTTAAAATACTGTCCGCCGCCAGGATGCCTACCAGGGTCACGTTGGGAATATCATGGCCCTTCGCTACCATCTGGGTGCCTAAAAGCACGTTGGCCTGGCCCAGGGCAAAGTTGCGCAAGATATTCTCGTGGCTCAGCTTGCCCCCGGTGGTATCCTGGTCCATACGCAGGATGCGCACGCCGGGCAGCTCCCGGATTTCTTTTTCCGCTTTCTGGGTGCCGGTGCCAAAAAATTTAATCCGTTTGCTGTGGCACTGAGGACATTCCGTAGGCACGGGGAACTCGTTGCCGCAGTAATGACAGCGCATCACCTGGCCCGCCTCGTGGTAAACCAGGCTCACGGCGCAGTGAGGACACATTAAAGTCTCACCGCAGTCCCGGCACATGACAAAGGTGCTGAACCCCCGCCGGTTTAAAAGCACGATGGCCTGGCGTCCCGCCTGGATGGCAGCCTGCAGTTCCCCCTGCAATTTTTTACTTAAGACATGAAAATTTTTCTGGGCTAACTCCGCCCGCATATCCACGATGGCCACTTCCGGCAAAATACTGCCGCCGGGGCGCTCGGTAAGACGTAAATGTTTGATCAGCCCCTGCTGGGCCCGGTAGTAAGTTTCCAGGGAGGGCGTGGCACTGCCTAAAAGCAGCGGCGCATAGCTGAGCTTGCAGCGTTCCCGGGCCACATCCCGGGCATGATAGTTGGGTCTTTCCTCCTGCTTATAGCTGGATTCATGCTCCTCGTCGATGATGACCAGACCTAAATCCTGAAAAGGCGCAAAGACGGCGCTGCGCACCCCGATCAGCACATGGGCCTGACCGGTCCGCATCTTAAACCACACATCCGCCCGCTCGTTCTGGGACAACTTGCTGTGGACCACCGCCACCTCGTCCTTGAACCAGGCCTGAAAACGCCGCACGATCTGAGCCGTCAGCGCAATTTCCGGCACCAGGACCAGCACCTGTTTGCCCAGTTTTAAGGCAAACTCCGTGGCCCGCAAATACACTTCCGTCTTGCCGCTGCCGGTGATACCCTGCAGCAAAAACTCGCCCCAGGGCGCCGCCGCCGAACTTTTAGCTGCATCCAGCCGCGCCACCTGGGCGCTCTCCGGCGCCGTACCGGACTTGATGGCCTTGGTAACAGCCGCTACCGCCAGTTCCTGCTCATCGGTCAGCTCCAGGGTTTCCTTGCGCTCCGCCGCGGCATCGTAACTGTTTCGCAGCACCCGCACATCCACGGGCTTAGTCCAGCCCTTTTTGGTCAGGTTAAGCAGCGCCTCGGGATGCACATGGGCCTCCCGGGCTTCCGGATACGTAAGCGGTTCCGTCCGGGACGCCACCAGTTTTAAAGCGGCCAGCTGAGCCGGCACCTTGGCTAAACTTTCCGGCAAAGCCAAAGCTTCCCGGCCGGCGTCCGTCACCACAAAACCGGTCAGGAATTTTTCTTTCAGCCGGGCTTCCAGGGCGTAGGACACCACCTTGCCATCTTTTTCCACCGGCACCCGGCGCATACTGCCCTTGCCGGGGATAAACAGGCGCATGGCTTCCGCCAGGGTACACATATAGTACCGGCTCAGCCACTGGGCCGTCTCCAGCATCTCGCTGTCAAACCAGGGCTCGGTGCCGATGGTGACATGGATGGGTTTTAACTGCAGCGTGCCGGCAACCAGGCGCGGCTCGATCTTCTCCCGGATATAGGCCGCCATCTTAGGCGAACTCTGGTCCGTGGCAATAACGAAACCTTCCACGTCCCGGTGGCCAAAAGGCACCACCACCCGCCAGCCGGGAGCCAGGTTGGGCAGCTCGGGCGGGATAGTATAAAGGAACTTGCGTATTAAGTTTTTGGCCGGCACGTTGACGGCCACCAGCGCATACGGCATGACTTCTCCTTTGTAAAAAAGCCGTGGAAAATTTTCCACGGCCGATTGATATATCTGGTGACCCAGGGGCGACTCGAACGCCCGACCCACAGCTTAGAAGGCTGTTGCTCTATCCAACTGAGCTACTGGGCCAAAAATTATGGAGCGGGCGATGGGAATCGAACCCACAACATCAGCTTGGAAGGCTGAGGTTATACCACTTAACTACACCCGCATATAAAATTGGTCGGAGCGACAGGATTTGAACCTGCGACATCCTGCTCCCAAGGCAGGCGCGCTACCAAGCTGCGCTACGCCCCGCTACTGTTACAACAATAAAATTATAAGGGCTTTTGCGCCTCTTGTCAAGGCATTTACGGCAGGATATTCCGGTAAATTTTTAAGAACCCGGCAGGCGTTGACAAATATTTAGTCATTTTTTAACAAAATCTGTCACTTATCAAAATTTGACTACCCAACAGGACCCTGCTATGGTAAAATAACTCGTAAGTAAGAACAATTTAATAATTAGATTTTGTATAAGCTCCGCCGGTCGGCGGACGCGAAGCTACGCCCCCCGCGGCAGAAAGGTTCATCATGCAAAAGAGAGCAGGCTTCACCTTAATTGAACTCGTCGTCGTGATTGCCATCCTGGGTATCCTGGCCGGTATCGCTATCCCCCGTTTTATGGAGGCTCAGGCTGCGGCCCGCGGCGCCAGGATCGTGGCGGATTTACGCACCATGGATTCGGCACTGGTGCAGTACCAGATGCACAACACCCTTACCAGCAAAAAGACAGAAGATGCCTTTGATCCCCAGATTCTCGTGCCCACTTACATGGCCTCCATTCCCACCCCGCCCTCCGGCACGGTCACTTTCCCTAATACGGAAGTCGGCACCGTAATCCTGCCCAGTGATGTTAAGTACATGATCCACCTGCACAGCGGCGTGACCAATATCTTACAGGCCAGCCTTACCAATAAAGCCGGTGCGTATTATTGGACCGTGGATGAACTGGCCGCCCGCTAATCTCAATCTTGTACCTACCGGAAGCACCTGACCCGCTTAACCGGCAATTTTAAAACCACAGCCGCCCCGTCTTTACAGGGCGGCTTTCTCTTTGCCCGCCACTTTGCAAAATCTTCACAATTAGCTGTTGCCCTGGACCAGACTCCAAGTGTTAAAATTACCTTAACAGCACCGCTAAATTTTTAGGTGCCTGTGCCCGGCGCCCATACTTAAGGCGCCCTGCCTACCGTAAATCTAACTTGGCCTTTAGTGTGCCCCGAAAGGAACCGCCATGAAAAAATATCTTTTAGTGCTGGCGGCGGCTATCGCCATCGCCACCGGCAGCTGGTATGCTTATGCCGCCCACAGCAGGAATATGCCGCTATTACCATCTCAGGCGCCTGCGGCTGCCACCGCCAACCTGACCAGTGCCCAGGACCTGCCACGCCTCCAGGTGCAAAACCTGGTGCAATACATTCCCCCGGACAGCGCCACCAGCCGCACTTTTTCCTGGCAGGTGGAGCCGGGGATGACCGGACCCTGGTCCCTGGAATACCGCCCCACGGGTACGAAACCCGTGGCCAGCGTGCCCGCCCAAACTACCACGGTGCCGGCCTATAAGGACAACGAGCAGCCCCAGACCATGTATGCAGCCTACATGACCGAACTCCGGCCCGCTACTACCTACGAATACCGTCTTACCAACCAGGTGAAGGCTACGGCCTGGCAGCAATTTACCACCACCACCGCCGGTTTAAACCATTATAAAGTTTTAGTTTTCGGTGATGCCCAGTCCGCCAACTATAACGTGTGGGGCCAAACCGCCGTGAATGCTTTCCAGAAAAATCCCGATGCCAGCTTTTTTATCGGCATGGGCGACAACGTGGACAACGGCCAGGACCTGTGGCAATGGCGGGCCTGGTTTGAAAATGCCCGGCCGCTTTTAGCCAAGCTGCCCTGGGCGCCGGTGCTGGGAAACCACGAAGCCTACAGCCTGGACTGGAAAGTAGCCAAACCGGAAACTTTCCCGGCCATCGTGGCCGTACCGGAAAACGGACCGGCTAACCAAAAACGCCTGGCCTACAGTTTTAACTACGGCGATGTACATTTTGTAGCGCTGAACACTACCTGGCAGGAAACCCGCAAGTGGTACCCGGACCTGATCACCGAAGAAGCCGAATGGCTGCGGCACGATTTAGCCGCCGCCCGGGAAGCCCACCAGCGCATCATCGTGCTCATGCACCGCAACCTGTGGGAATATCCTTTCAACGGCCCGTACGATCCCCACGGCAAAGCTTTCGGTCCCCTCTTTGATGAGTACAACGTGGAGCTGGTCTTTACCGCCCACGTGCACTCCTACTCCCGCACCCAGCCCTACAAGAACGGCCACGCCGCAGCCAGCGGCGCCGTCCACATCAGTACCGGCCGCAGCGGCGAAAAGACCTGGCCCGGCAGTATCAGGAAAACCTGGGACGCCGCCTTTTACAACCCGGTGGACAGCCCCATGTACGTGGTGCTGGAAGTAGAGCCCCAGGATTTTAAAGTTACCGCGTACAAACAGGATGGCACGGAGATTGACACCGCCACCATCCCCACGAAAAAATATTAACGCGGCCGGCGGCGCAGAAAAACGACGACATACTGCCGCAAGTACAACATTTAGTTTAACCTGTAGCAAATTACACCGCACCCCCGTGCAGAAAAGAGGTTCTCATGCAATACCGTGAATTAGGCAGGACCGGCCTGAAGGTCAGTGAGATTGGCTTAGGCTGTGAAGGTTTCGTAGATAACGAAGGTAAGTTTACCCGGGCTTTGCTTGACACCGCGGAGCAAAACGGCGTCAACTATTTTGATCTGTACCAGCCCAACCCGGAAGTGCATAAGGCGCTGGGCCAGGCTCTGGCCGGACGCCGGGACAAGTTCGTCATCCAGGCCCACCTGTGCACCGTATGGGAAAACGGCCAGTACGAACGTACCCGCAACCTGGCCAAGGTAAAAACGGCTTTCTCCAACCTGCTGAAAAATTTGCAGACGGACCATATCGACGTGGGCATGATCCACTATATCGACGCCCTGCCGGACTGGCAGGAAGTGGAGACTAAAGGTGTGCTGGACTACGCCCTCAGCTTAAAAAAAGCCGGCACCGTCAAAGCCGTAGGCATCAGCAGCCACAATCCCCAGGTAGCCTTAGCGGCAGCCCAAAGCGGCAAGATTGACGTGATCATGTTCAGCGTCAACCCCTGCTACGACCTGCAGCCCGCCAGCGAAGACTGCGAAGATTTGTGGGATGACGCGGCTTACGCCAAAAAATTAATCAATATGAATCCGGAACGGGAAAAGCTCTATGCCACCTGCCAGAGTTTGGGCGTGGCCATCACCGTCATGAAACCTTTTGGCGGTGGCGATCTTTTGGACGCGGAACTGTCCCCGGCAGGCAAAGCTTTGACCCCGGTGCAGTGTTTGCACTACGCCCTTACCCGTCCCGCCGTAGCCACCGTGTGCTGCGGCGCCCATACCGTGGCGCAGTTTAAAGCCAGCCTGGCTTATGAAACCGCCACACCGGCGGAGAAAGATTATGCCAGCGTCTTTGCCAGCTTCCCCAAAATCAGCTGGGAAGGCCACTGCATGTACTGCGGCCACTGCGCTCCCTGCCCTAAAGGCATCGACGTGGCCACCGTCACCAAGTTTTTAAACCTGGCCAAAGCCCAGGGCAGCGTCCCCGAAACCGTGCGGGAACATTACAAGATCCTGCCCCATACCGCCGGTGAGTGCATCAAGTGCGGTGCCTGCGAAAAGCGCTGCCCCTTCGGCGTCCAGGTACGCAAAAACATGGACGACGCAAAGAAACTGTTTGGGAAGTAAAAACCAGAAAGCAAAATTTTTTCCTGCCGGCGAAATTATCCGGCAGGAATTTTTTTGCAAAAAAAAAAAAATGAGCAACAAAATAAAAATTTACGTATATATAAGTGGGGGCAAAAATATTTTTTAAATTTCGTGAACACTTCTCCAATTTTTGCCGTATATATAAGTGAGGGGCAAAATAATTGGCCCGCTACAACTAAAGTATGATTTTGAAATAATTTAGCAAAAACAGTTTACAAATTTTAAAAACTTACGTCTGTACTAGTGAGACTCCAAATTCTACCGCTTTGCTCAGCTCGGTTGTAAAACTTCTTTCAGCTCGTGTTGCACTTTTAACTTTGTCTCTTGTTCTTTCTTTTATATATTTTCTTTCTTGTTCTCTATTTGTATTTTAAA